>JBAXCX010000121.1:0-8493 GCA_037141255.1 Actinomycetes bacterium
TTGTAAGCGCGACCCAAGCGCCTGATGGGCAGAAGTGAACTTGGGCGAGTCAAATGCCCAGACCTGTTGAACGCTGCAATCTCGAAGAAGAGGGTCGAGCTGTCTGCGTATGGTTTCCACTTCGGGCAGTTCAGGCACGTTATTGAGTGTGGCCGAACACAGGCCCAAGGGTGGCTGCAGTCGCACCTATAATATTGCGGAGTAGCCGGGCATCCGGTCGGAGGTAGGAGACTCGATGTCGGCGAGCGGAGGCAAGAAAGCAGTTCTCGCGGCGCTTGGCGCAAATCTGGGAATCGCAGTCATCAAGTTTGTTGGGTTCATGCTCACTGGCGCTTCCTCGATGCTGTCTGAGGCAATTCATTCCGTTGCGGACACGGGAAATCAGGCCTTGTTGTTGCTGGGACGCCGCCAGGCCGACCGGGACACAGATGATTTTCACCAGTTTGGCTACGGTCGCGAACGGTTCTTCTGGGCATTTGTTGTTGCCGTTGTGCTCTTTGCACTGGGATCGGTGTTCTCTTTGTACGAGGGAATTCATAAGATTCAGCACCCCGAGAAGATCACAAGTCCGCAGATCGCATTTGTCATCCTGATTTTCTCAATGTTGTTAGAGGGCTACTCGCTACGAACGGCAGTCGTAGAATCCAATCACCTTCGTGGGGCGGATTCTTGGTGGGGTTTCATCCGGCATTCGCGAATTCCTGAGCTACCGGTGGTGTTGCTTGAGGACTTTGGAGCGATGATTGGCTTAACGGTTGCCTTTCTGGCCGTGGGACTCACGGTAGTCACCGGCAATGGAGTCTTTGACGGCATCGGATCGGTAGTGATCGGCCTGATTCTGGGCGTTATAGCGGTCATCCTCAGCATTGAGATGAAGAGTCTTTTGATCGGGGAACCTGCGCTCCCCGATGACCGCAGGAAGCTGCGCGAAGTAATGGCCTCCTCCGAGGGTGTCGTCAGGGTGATTCATGACCGAACCGAATACATCGGTGCGGAGCAGGTTTTACTAGCGGCAAAAGTTGAGTTCGACCCAAGTCTGTCTATGGCGGAACTTGCAGATGCGATCAATGTTCTTGAGGCCAGCGTGCGAGCATCCATTCCGATCATCACACTGATATATATCGAGCCTGACATCACCCGAGTCGACTGAGCACTGCAACGAACCTCAGGCTGACAACGCGTGCCAGTGTTGCATGACGTGGTCGCAGAGCTGAGCGTTGACGCGGAACTCCTGCAATAGATCACACAGGGCGTGAACCTGCTGTTGAGAAGCTGCGTTACACATAAATACCCGCATGCTGACTTCAGTGAATTCCACCTGAGTGTCAGTGAGGCGTTGGAGAAAGCGCTCTTGATCGATCCAGCCTGCCAAGTGGAAACTGATTGAAGCTAGGCAGCGCCGCTCGATGACTGCCACAAACTCAAGAACTGAGTCCGACTCCAAGGCAAGAACAAGGTCACCGATGCCGAGTGCGGCTGAGTCTGTTGGTACCTCAAGAATTCGATAGGTGTCACCTCCGCCGGGTTGAGCAGCGATTGGATCGCAGGTGAGGTCACAATCGGGGCATCCGGGGAGAAAAATGAGTACGGATTTTTCGGGGCCCTTGGGTTCGTGGGAAGGAATTTCGTGAGCGGAGCGAGTCATGAGACTGTTCCTTTGCAAAGTGGTGGAGAGGGGGAAGGTCACGGCATCAGTAATGAGAAAGCAAGCCTAAATACCCCCTGTGACAGCGAGTTGAAAGCACGGTTGTCAGTACTCCTGAAAGCACTGCAGAAAGCAGGATTGCCGGCACTGCTCGGAGGGATAACTTGCTCCTTGAGTGAAACCTGTCTCCCAAAACTGGATTCGTTGAGTAGCTTTGACGTATGAGCATCACCGCGTTGGTGAACCAGAAGGGTGGTGTCGGAAAGACCACCGTCACGCTCGGACTTGCTGCGGCCTATGCTGCGCGAGGCCGGCGGGTACTTGTGGTTGACCTTGACCCCCAAGCAAATGCAACCACCGGTCTGGGCGTGTACGAAGTAGCACAGGCAATCGATACTGCCTTATTGCGTGATGAAACTGGTTCACTGAGCAAAGTTATCCAGCCCGCCGCTTGGTCTCATCCTGAGTTCACCACGCCGGTTGACGTTGCGCCGAGTTCTCCGCAACTCGCCAAGTGCGAACCCCAGCTTGCTACCGACATGATCGGCGCTCAGGACCGACTAGCAGTCTCGCTAGAGGGCGTGTCGGCTGGTTATGACGACGTACTGATTGATTGTGCTCCCTCGCTTGGACTGCTCACCGTGAACGCACTCTTTGCCGCCGATCGAGTTCTGATTGTGGCAGAGCCGGCAGCTTGGAGTTCCGATGGCGTGGAGCAGATTCTGCTAAATGTGAAGAGGATTTCTGAACGTAGGTCTGGACGACCCGAGGTTGCAGGCATCGTGATAAATCGCCTCGGCCGAACTCGCGATGCGAACCATTGGTATGGCGTGCTGCGCGAGGCACACCCGAGTTTGGTGCTTGACCCTCCGATTCGGCTGCGCGCAGCAGTAACAGAAGCTGCTGCTATGTCTGAGCCGGTCGGAGCACTTACTCGCGACGGTGCAGCACAAGCAGCAGCAGAGTTTTTGGCCCTTTCCTTGGTGCTCGACCCCGAAGCGGCTCTGATGCAATCAGCCGACCTGCAACCAGCCGACCTGCAATCATCTGAACTGCCAGACCCCTCTGAACTTCCATCAGCCACAGCATCATCAAGCAACGATGTGGCTGCAGTTGCTAGCACCGGAGAGAACTGATGGCTTACGACCCCAAACGCCCCCGCCCGGCAGCCTCGCCGAACGAGACCGCACCAGTAGACGCGCTGCTTGCTTCCCTCGGAGCCGATGAGCCTGCTCCAAAAGCCGAGCCCGCTCCGCAAGTCGAAGCTCCCAAAAAAGCGACTCCAAAGGCTGAGTCTGCAAAGGCTGAGTCTGCACAGGCTGCAGTTCAATCAAATGGTCTGAAACCAAATGGTCTGAAACCGCAGCAGGCCTCCGAGGTACCGGTGGCAGCGGCCCCTGAGGAAGGCACGGCGAACCGTGCAGTGCTGCTAGCAGTGGCTGGGGCCACGCTTGCAGTAGCGGCAGTGTTGATCACTTGGACTCGCCGCCGTGCGGCTTCGAAACGAGATTGATTCATACAGAGTTTGATTTGTACCGTCACTGAGCGAGTTTTCTGGTTAGTGATCTCCCCCCCCCCAGCATTAGGTAGTAACGGTTTCCCCATGACGCCACGCACTCATTCATCGAAACAGCGCCCTTGGCATCGCCAAATCGCATGCGGGGTGACCGCTGCTGTTGCGGTGGCGATTTTGTGTGGCCACCCATTGCTTGTTGGAGCTGCGGACCCTCCCAGTGATCGCGTAGCTCAGGCCGAGACAGCGCTTCAGAGGGCAAGGTTGCATCGAGAACAAACCGACGCACGCTCACGGGAGCAATCTGATCGTGTTGATCAGTTGCAGGCGGAGGCAACTCGCCTCGGTGATGAAGACGTGGCGCTCACTGCTCAGTTGGTGACCTCGCGGCAAAGGCTGCGCGACTACGCAGTGGCTGCGTACATCGATGGCGGTCAGTCAGCAATTTTCCGGGCTTCACTGAGTCCAGAAAAAGCCGTTGCGCTCTCTTGGCAAACCAACATGTCAATGGGTCAGTCCTCGTCGGCAAACCAAGCGGCACAGAGATTCGAGGTGCTCAAAGCCTCGGCAGCACCCGCGCGAGTAGCTAGTGCAGATCAGTTGGAGTCAGCATCTCGCAAACTTGTTGAGGCAAAGTTTGACGCAATCCAAGCTGCAGGATTTGAACGGGATGCCGAAGCAGAACTCGTTGCAGCCCAACGTGCACAAGCCTCAGCCGCGGCCGCTGCGGCGGCGGCGGATCGCGCTGCTGCGGCAGATCGCGCTGCGATCCAACAGCAAACCCAGGTTGCTCCAGTAGCGCCCGTTGATGGGGAAACACCCCAGCCGGTCCTTGCCCCACCAGATAATCCGCCCGCCCTACCTGCATTTCAGTTCGCAGTGATGGGCAACCCGAGTCCTGAAGAATCAGACACTCTTGCCCGTATTCGCCGCTGCGAGTCGCGAGGCAATTACTCCGTTGTGAGCGCGTCGGGCAGGTATCGCGGTGCGTATCAGTTTGACTTCACCACCTGGAGGGGGATGGGTGGATCTGGCGATCCAGCAGCAGCCTCGCCTTCTGAACAGGACTATCGAGCCCTGCTCCTTCTCCGATTACGAGGCACACGGCCATGGCCGATCTGCGGAAGATAGGGTCAGCATTCAGCCCATCTCAGGCGAAGGATTTCCTCCCGGTTTTCCTGCACTGCGGTTGCCCCGGCTATGGTCGCACTCGTCATGAATGGCCGAGATAGAGGAATGCTGTGAACGCTCGTCTTCGTTTGCCCTTGCTGTTATTGGTAACTGCCCTCGTGGCTTTTGGATGCAGCAAACCCGAGGTTGCAAAACCAGCCTTTACGGGAGACATCGCTAAGGGAAATCCGCCCGCTGCCGAAGTGCCACTGAGCACTGCTTCTGGTGATGCACCTGAACCCATTGGGCTTGATCCTCAAGCCGATGCAGAGTTGCAGGCCTCGCTCGAACAAACCCCACCGGGTTGTGAGATTCTGACCACGCGTTCCTGCTTGCTTCCCTTCCCTAGCGATGCCTATACGGTGGCCGACAAAACCACAGGAACCGGCCGACGTGTGAGCATTCCTCAGGGCCTTCTGAAGAATGCCGATGGTCAGAGTTTCGACCCAACCGACTGGAATTTGAATGACGGCTTCAGCCCGTCAACGCCAATTCTGGTGCATGTTCCGGGAATCGATCCCTCGAAGACGGCACTTCCCACCGAAACCAATATTGGGTTCTCAACTACTGCCGACTCCGCCACTGTCATTGTTGACCTTGACAGTGGTCAGCTCGTGCCCCATTGGGCAGAGATGGATTCACGGGCCAAAAATGATATCGACCGAGCACTCATTCTTCGTCCTGCGACCTCGCTCATCGAGACGCACCGCTTTGCAGTTGCCCTTCGAAACATCAAGGGTGCGGATGGCCAGACCCTGCCTGCTCCGATCGGGTTTCGGGTGCTGCGAGACAACAACCCCACCTCGAACCCCGTGATTGAGGGACGCCGCAACGAGTTCGAAGCGATCTTTGCTGAGGAAGCGGCCGTCGGCATCAATCGAGCCGACTTGTACCTGAGCTGGTATTTCACGGTGGCTTCAGCCGACACATTGGCTGGGCGGATGCTGTCAATGCGTGACGACGCGTTTGGTCAACTCAACGGACAGTCACCGACATTCGCCGTGACGGGCACGCGTAAAACGGGCCTTCAGCCAGGTATCGCCCAAATTGTTACGGGAACTTTTGAAGTCCCGCTGTATCTCGATAATGGTGGAGCCCCCGGCAGCCGGATGACCTACAGCCCGAAAAATGGCGACCCGATTTCGACGAGTACGTACACAGCAGAATTCACTTGTGTTGTGCCGCAAGCGGCAGTGAAGAATGGTGAAGCAGTCCCGGTGGTCTACGGCCATGGTCTGCTTGGCGCATCCGATGAGGCTGCATCAATTTCGGTGCAAAAAACTGCAGCGGCCAATAATTCGCTCTACTGCGCCACCAATTGGATTGGTCTCTCAGCCGAGGACGTCGGGTTCGCAACGAGAGCTTTGAGCGATATCAACCTGTTCCCCTCGATACCGGATCGACTTCAGCAGAGCATGCTCAACACCTTGTACTTGGGCAGGTTGATGATTCACCTTGATGGACTTGGCAATGCACCCGAGTTTCAGACCACCTCTGGGGCAAACTTGATCAACACCGACTCGGCCTATTTTGATGGCAATAGCGAGGGCGGCATCATGGGCGGAGCAGTGACGGCGGTAGCGCAGGACTGGACCAACGCGGTACTCGGCGTGACGGGAATGAACTATTCCACGCTGCTTGACCGGAGCGTTGATTTTGATCGGTTCGCTACGATTCTGCGTGCTGCCTATCCAAACTCCTTGGATCAGCAACTGGTATTTGGACTCATCCAGATGCTCTGGGATCGCGGCGAGACAAGTGGTTATGTCCAGCATCTGACTGACCGTGCTTACGAGCGCACACCGGCTCATGCCGTGATCCTCGACGTTGCGTTCGGAGATCATCAGGTGGCGCCAATTACTGCTCAGAACATTGCTCGAACCCTCAAGATGCCAATTTACAAACCCACGCTCGCTGCTACTTCTGCGCCGCTGGGGGTTCAGCCGTTCTGGTTCTGGAATCTTCCTGGCATCCGGAAGTTCCCCTATGAGGGATCAGCTCTGGTCTTTTGGGATTCCGGCACCATGGCCCCGCCGAGCGGCAACATCACTCCCATCATGAGCGACCGCTGGATTGCGGAGTGCAGCGGCGCCAATGCCGGAAATGCTGAGTCCCCTCTCTGCGCAGACCCACACGAGGATCCGCGCCGTCAGCCCGCAGTGATGCAGCAGAAATTGGCCTTCTTCCAGCCGAAAGGCAAGGTTGCCAATGTGTGCAAGGAGCAGGCCTGTATCTCAACGCCAAGCTCGGAACTTGGGTACTGAGGTCCCGATTCGGATTTCCTGAACAACTGAATGGGTCGGCTACTGCTCGACCGAGAACACCTGAAGGTCCTCTGCGAGGACCTCGCGAAGTTGTTGAGCGAGTGCCCCACGCAAAGTGGTGCGAGTCATGCGGAAGGGCCCAGCGTGCAAAGTTGCACCGAGGTCTGTAGCAATCTGCGTTGCCCGAGCCACGACTTGTTCGGGCGCAACGACCTCATCCAAGAACCCCGCCTGAAGCGCTTCGGATGGTGAGTGCACATGGGCAAGCTGGATTGCTTGCGTAAAGAACCGCGGTGAGAGGCGATCGCGACACACTTCTGCTGCAAAGGCCGGCACGGGCATACCAATGCGGACCTCATTGAGGCCAAGCTTGAACGGGCCCTCGGCGCCGATTCGAACGTCTGCGCAACACAGCAAGATCCCGCCCATTGCTAGGGCATGTCCGGTGACTGCGAGTACCACAGGTCGAGAGAATTCGAAGATGCGAATCCCCAGTTCGGCCCCCCGGCCGAGCAGGTCTCTGGCTTGGTCAGGTCCGCTCGTCATGACTGCCAGATCAAAACCCGCAGAGAATTTCCCGTCGCGGCCTGCGATAACAACGGCGAGTGCGCCATCAGACTCGACACGGTCCAAGGCCAGCTCAATCCCGCCGAGGGTGTCATGGGAAAGTGCATTGGCTTTGCCATCATCCACAGTGATGATTGCGGTTTGCTCGACTAGGGAATAGGTCACTGAGTCAGAAGTGTGCTCCGCCTGAGTGGGTGCTGCTGGAGTATCAGTCATGTCCGAACCGTAGGAGGAACTTCTGCGTTGGTCCAACCCTTCTGAGAATTCTGAATGCTTGGCCGGTGTGAACAGTGGTCTGCGAGGTTTCATGCGCGAAAGTAGGGACTACCTGAACTGCAGTTTTTACACACATGCACTCGACAAGATCAGATACGCGAGATTTCATCCTGATGGCTGGCCCGGATGGCCCGCGCCTGCCCGCCGTGCCTGCGCTCGATGGCCTACGCGGCGCTGCGGTGGCTGCAGTCGTTCTGTATCACGCCGAATTTAAGGTGATGATCGGCGGGTACCTGGGAGTCTCTACCTTTTTCACCTTGTCTGGATTCTTGATTACCACCTTGTTGATCAACGAGTCGGCACGAACGGGTGGCGTTGCACTCCGGTCGTTTTGGGGCCGGCGGTTCCGCAGGCTCCTTCCTGCATCGCTGGCAACCTTGGCGCTCGTTGCCACCCTCTTTGCTTGGTTGGTCGCCACTGCTGACCAACGCGCAAACATGCAGGGAGACATTCTTGCTTCGTTGTTCGACGTGGCGAACTGGCACTTCATTTTTGAGGGCGCTTCATACGGCGACCTGTTTGTTGCCCCATCACCGGTCCTGCATTTTTGGAGCCTTGCTATTGAGGAGCAGTTCTACTTGCTCTTTCCCGTTTTGCTCCTCGTGCTCTGGCGGGTCACCAAAGCTCGCTCCCGGGTCCTTGGCCTGACCCTTGCCGCCCTGGCACTGTGCTCTGCCGCACTGCCATGGATCTTCACGATGACCAAGGATCGCATCTACTTCGGCACCGATACCCGCGCCGCTGAACTATTACTCGGGGCAGTTCTCGCAGTGCTGCTGTCCAAAATTTCCGTCCGCCGCAAACTCGCTCTGGTTCCGCGATGGAGAGTGAGCCTTGCAGCGCTGGGAGCAGTCTGTCTTGGTCTGCAGGTCTACTGGTGGTGGACACTTCCGCAGGCCAGTTCTTGGTTATATCAGGGCGGTTTCGCGCTCTACGCCTTGATGAGTTGCGTGGTGATTGCCTCGCTTGCATCGCCAAGGTCCCCTCTGCGTGCGGCATTTTCGGTGGGATGGTTGCGCTGGCTGGGACTGCGCTCATATGGGATTTATCTTGCTCAC
>JBAXCX010000122.1:0-8429 GCA_037141255.1 Actinomycetes bacterium
GCGGGGATGGTGGTGAGGTTGGTTGCAATGGTTGTGTAGCGGCGGGCTTCTGTTGGGGTGAATTTGGTGCGTACCGACACCCATTGGGCAAAGTTTTTGTATCCGTTGCCCTTCCAGTGTTCGCCGTTGTTGTACTCAGCGAGTGTTGTGACGAGTTGGGCTTGCAGGATGTGGATATGTGCTGCGAGGACACCAATGCGATCATTTAGAACGCTTTCATCTTCTGGCCAATCATCTGGGGGTTGGGCGTGTTCTGACATACCCATAGAGTAATCGAACGTATGTTCTGTTTACAACTGATTAAAAACAAAACCAAAGAAAACTTTGGCAACTCTCGAAGGTGCGAACCGGAGAAGTGAGGTCGCGCTCAGAGCAAACGCCTAACTTCTAACAATGGACCTATCTGAAGTCATGCGCACAACTGGGGCCACTCGGAACTTCACCGAAGAACAAGTGAGTGATGAGGTGTTGCATTCCATTCTTGATGATGCACGGTTCGCACCGAGCGGTGGCAACCGTCAGGGCTGGCGGGTAGCTGTCATTAAAGATCCAAATCTGAGGACGCAGCTCGGCGAACTCTGCTCGCCTGTGTGGGGCGAATACATGGCTCAGGTGGCTGCTGGCGAGACTCCATTTTCTATGGTTCACCCAACCCAGGTTGACTTAAAGTCCGCCGCCGAAAACCCGCCGAGTAATCCGCTGCTTGATGATCTAGCCACTGCCCCGGTGGTGCTCGTGGTTGCGGTAGATCTTGAGGCGTTGGCAGTCACTGATAGGGACCTTGATCGACCTTCGGTAGTAGCGGGAGGATCGGTGTACCCGTTCTGTCAGAACCTCATGCTTGCGGCGAGGGCTCATGGTCTTGGTGGTGTGATGACTACCTTTCTCGCTCGAGCAGAGACTCAGATCGGCCCGCTACTCAAGTTGCCAACCAACCATGCCCTCGCCGCTCTGATTGTGTTGGGTGTACCGCAGCATCAGGTGACGCGCTTAAAGCGAAACCCAGTCGGGCAGTTCAGCAGCATCGATAGATTCGATGGTGAGGAGTTTGTCCTCTGAGCCAGCGGTCTCTGAGCAAGACTGGCGGAGCGCAGCCCACGAGTTTGCCGCTGGTAAATCTCTCTTAGTGATTGGTCTCAATCAGAATCAAACCGCAGCATTCGCCAGCCTCTCCGGCCTTGGTGGGCAGGTGGTTGGGTCAATAGCAGTCACCCCCGGGGGTGGAATGAGTTCGAGTGTGCTCGGGTCTCGGCTGAACATCACCAGTGCCACACCCAGCATTCTTGACCATACGGTGAGCGGGTTTGCTCAGGCTCTGAGCACGAGCGACTGCGGAGTGGGGAACTTCTTAGACAAAGTTGATCCAACAAGATCGGCGCTCGTGGTGTCCTACTTGCCAGTGCCGTATTCGGTTCTGAACGGTCGCGAGACAACGAGCCCCGACTCTGCGCTCACCATGCATCTTGAGAGTAAATCAGTTGCAAAGGACCTTCTCGATTCAGCAGTACCGACCCTGCCCTCACTCAGACTCGATGCTCAAGCAGCGGAAGTTTGGTGGGAGACAGCAACAGAGCAATTGGGGGCGGATCGACTTGTTGTTCAAGATGATGGCCTGAGCTCGGGTGGGTCGGCCACCTATGTCTGCAGCAGCGCAGAGCAGGTGCCAGCGCTAAACGAAGTAGTCGTTACGCCCTACGCCCCTGGCCGGCCCTGCAGCGTGATGGGCATAGTTTCTGCAGGCTCAACTCTGGTGCTACCCGCCGCTCGGCAAATTATTTCAGTGGATGACAAGAATCGACCGCGCTATCAGGGGAACATCACAGGTGAGGAGTGGTCAGCTGAATCTAGGGCCGGTATTGAGGCCGAGGTGAAAGCCGTAGGGGGTTTGCTGGCCCAACAGGGTTTTGTGGGCCCGTTCGGACTGGATTTCATCGAACTCACTCCAAACGACCGCCGATACATCGATCTGAACCCGCGCATTGTCGGTGTGGCCTCGAGCTTTGCTCAGTTGCTGTGGCCTAGAACGGAGATTCCACCCATGGCTGCCATGCTGACCGCTGGCAGTTGGGGGAGTGAGGCTCGCGAAGAACTGGGTCGAGCCATTTACGAAGCAGTGATCAGCCGGCCCTTGGCCCGCGTGTGGCTGACGAGTACTGCAAGAACCACGGGACCCCTCCGTGAGCTGCCCCGCGCGGGAACGCTCCACCTAGATCCCGCCCTGCCGCAGTTGCTTTCCCATGTGTCCACACCCACAAGTTCTGAAGCGTTGTGGCAACCGCTTGTGAGTTCACGCAGCCCGGTCACTGTTGGGGATTTTGTGGTCCTCGGAAACCTCTTCTGTGACCCGCACACGATCCACGCTGTTGTTGAAAAAAGTGGGCCGAACGCGTTTGTCGCTCAGCTCAGTCAAACGCTGTTGGGGATGACTGGGCCGACGTGAGTGCTTCAAGTTCTCGGCGCTGGATCTTGCCAGTAGAGGTTCGTGGCAACTCATCAACGATGAAGATGGCCTTCGGGCACTTGTGGGCGGCCATCTGAGATTTCGCAAAATCAATGACGGCCGCTTCTGTGGTCGAGCCCGTAACCGCTGCGCAGACTTTCTGGCCCCACCGGTCATCTGCGAGTCCGAACACAGCCACCTCTTGCACTCCGGGGCCATGAGCGAGCACGCTCTCAACCTCGGCGGGGTAGACGTTGACTCCGCCGCTAATGATCAGGTCATCTCGCCTGCCGTCAAGCCAGAGAAACCCGTCCTCATCGAGGCGGCCAAGATCGCCCACCGTAAAACTGTTCCTATTCGTTTCTGGGTCCGCTTGCCAAGCTGACCTCGTGCGCTCGGCGTCTCGCCAGTACGAGAACTCTGCGTACTCGGGGGCCGCGCACCAGATGGTGCCGTCAGGGTCAACGCTGAGTGCTCGGCCGGCGCGAGCTTGGCCGACTGTACCGGGGCGATCTTCCCAGTCGGCCGAGGGGCAGGCTGTGAATTGCCCTTCGGTGGATCCGTAAAACTCCCAGACTGCGCCCGTTGGAAACGCCTGAATTGCGGCTGTCTTGAGCGGCGGCGGGCAGGGTTCGCCAGCGTGCGCGAGCAGGCGAAATGATGAGAAGTCAACACCGTTTGTGCTGCTGAGAGCGCCGATGCCTCGCAGCCGCTGCAGATGAGATGGCACCATGAACGAAGAGGTCGGCCGGTGGGTCTGAATCACATCAGCAATCTGATGTGCATCGAACTTGCCAGGGACTACAACGCTGCCGCCACGCAGCAACGTGCCTCCGCCGAATCGGATCGGAGCAGAGTGGTGCAAAGGCGAACAGGTCAGGTGTAGGTCGGCAGAGTTGAACCCCCAGAGGTCGGCCTCGTCATCGAAGAGGCGCTGGGCTTGATCCTCGCTCAGCACACCTGACCACACGCCCTTCGGTGTGCCAGAGGTGCCCGAGGTGTAATGCATGGGGCGAGCAAGTGGCACCGCTGCAAGTTCGGCGGGCGGACCATCAAGCAGTTGGGCAAGAACAGCGTCGTCGATAGTGAAAGCCGGATCGGCGTTGAGGAGCAGTTCTTCACGCTCATGGTCTAAGAGGGCCGAGTTCAGCACCACGGGAATAATCCCAACGCGAAGCGAGCCAAGCACTGCCGAGAGCATGGCAGCTGTTCCCGAGGTGGACATCGCTACGCGATCTCCGCGCTGCAGTCCTCGTTGAAGTAGACCTCCGGCCACGGCGCGTTGCTGAACCTCTGATTCAGCTGCAGTCAGGAGCTCCATATGAGAGAACTAGATACCACAGTCATGCGGCCAAGGGCCTATTCAAGCCAAGGTCGCTTGGTGCAACAACTAGTGTGGCAAGTCGGCATAGTGCACACAGGGGAGTGAGCTTCAATGTCTGAAGGTTCTGTTAACGACGTACCTAGTCACAGTGGTGACCCCGTGGATGCCGATGCTGCTCGGCTTCATGAGTTGGGTTACGCCCAAGAGTTGCGGCGGAAGTTGGGAACGTTCTCGAACTTTGCCATCAGCTTCTCCATCATCTCGGTGCTCGCTGGGGCCATCACAACCTTCTGGCTCGGGATGTACGCAGGTGGTCCGCTCGTCATCACATTGTGCTGGGTTGTGGTCGGCACTTTCTCCCTAGTTGTTGGATCTTCAATGGCAGAGATCTGCTCTGCCTATCCAACGGCGGGTGGGTTGTACTTCTGGTCTGCCACCTTGGCTCGCAGGCGAAAGGCACTGTGGGCTTGGTGGACGGGTTGGTTAAACCTGATTGGGCAGATCGGTGTGATTGCCTCGGTGGACTTTGCACTCGCGAACTTCATTCTGCTCAGCATCAACATCTTCGGAAGCGCCACAATCCCGACCATCGAGATCAACCGCTGGTCGATCTTCATCACCTACCTACTAGTGCTCGTTGTTCACGGTCTGCTCAATACCTTCGGCGTCAACCTAGTGAGAGTCCTTGGCGATGTCAGTGTCTGGTGGCATGTGGGTGGAGTAGCAGTCATTGTGTTGGTGCTCTTCCTCTTCTCAGAACCCGGCAACCTTGGCATGAGCAACGTGCTGGAATATCGAAACGGCACGGGTTGGGAGTTCCCCGGTGTTGGTATCTACGTGGCCCTAGTGGGCCTTTTGCTGGCTCAGTACACGATCACTGGATTCGACGCTTCAGCGCATGTTTCGGAAGAGACAAAAGACGCAGCAGTTGCAGCGCCCAAAGCCATGGTCCGATCGATCTATATCTCTGCGATTGCAGCACTGATCCTGAGTGTTGCCATGGTGCAGGCAATCCCCGCTTCGGCCTATGACAAGATTGCAGCAAAGGGGATTCTGGCTGGCCCGGAAGTTTTTCTGCTTGGTGTTGTCGGCACCCTTGGAAAGTTGCTAGTGATCATCTCAACCATTGGGCAGTTCTTCTGCGGTATGGCATCGGTTACCGCGAATTCGCGCATGATCTACGCCTTCAGTCGTGATGGCGGACTCCCCGGATCGCGAATCTGGTCGCGGGTCAACCCTCGAACACGAACACCCACCAACTCTGTCTGGTTTGGTATCGGCCTAGCGGCAGCAATCGGACTGCTCTCGCTCATTCAGACGGACCTTGCCTACCCCGTGGCATTCTTCGCCCTGACTGGCGTGGCCGTCATTGGCTTGTACATCAGCTACGTGATTCCGGTGTTCCTTCGCCTTCGCAACCCTGGGTTTGTGCCTGGGCCGTGGCATCTTGGCCGCTGGTCTCGCATCATTGGATGGACGGCAGTGATTTGGGTTGGGATCATCGCAGTGGCCTTCTGCCTGCCGGTGTTCTACCCATGGAACACCCTTGCGACGTTCAATTTCACCGGACCGATTCTGCTGATCTGCGCAATCCTGATTGGCGGAGGGTGGAGCCTGTCCGCAAAGAACCACTTCACTGGCCCCAAGTCCATGGGCTCACTCGAAGAACTCATCGCGATCGAATCCGAACTTGATGCCGAAGAGCAGCAGATGGAACTGCGCCATACGCACAAGCTGCCAGCTGGAGCGCAGAGTGATGGTCGACACCCCGGAGGCATCGGTAAGGAGTAGAAACAACCCGTGACTGAATATTCTCCTCCATGGCCGAAACAAGGGCCTCCGTCTTACTTCCCGTCCATTGAGACCAAGTACGGCCGACCAATCGCCGAGTGGCAGCAGGTCATTGCTGATTGTGGGCTCGAGAAGCATATGGAGATCGTGGATTACCTCAAGACCGAGCACGGGGTCGGCCACGGTCATGCAAACGCCCTGGTGAGTTGGACCTTGGCAGGCAACACCGCCGCACCCTGATTCCAGGTCAATTTTCAGCGAGGATCTTTCGAGCAGGGATCTTTTGTTACGGGAGCAAGTCACTTAACTCGTATGCATGAAAGGTATCGGTTGCACCGTTGCGAGTTGGTCGGCAAGGTTGAGTAGGTGGGTTTGGTATTCGAGGTCCTTGCCGGTCCAGCGGTCTGGGAACGCTGCGATTCCGTGCAGCGCACCGAAGTACGAAGCGGCCATCGACGCGACGGTGTCGGCATCATGGCCGCGAAGGACTGCGTTGATGACAGCTTCTTCAGGGTCGTCTTGGTAGGTGAAGAAGCACCACAGGGCGGCGGGGAGTGTTTCAAGAACAAACGCACCGTTATAGAGGTAGTCGAAGGCTTCGCCGATTGGCTTGCCTAGTAGTGCTGGTATTTCTCGAACGCGATTCGCCAGGGTGATTGCTGTGCTGGTCTTGTCGGGGCGTTGGTTCCATTCTCTTTCGGGTGCGCCGGGGTCGTCGATTACTTCGATTGCGGCTGCTAACTCGTTGATGATCGCGGTTGGATCAAGACTCGTTGCGTTGGCTCCTGCAAGGTGAGCGATCAGCCATGCGTGGCCGACTGCACTAGCGACTGCCATGGGGTCGGCGTGCGTGATGAGAGCTGAGAGCGCAGCGTCATGGCACAGCAGTGTTGTGTCTGCTCCGAGTGCGATTCCGATGGGAGCGACTCGCATGGCTGCACCGTTTCCGGCGGAGGCAATGCCTGCGGTCCACCAGTTTTCGCCTGCCTCTAGGTGATTGACCGCGGCTACACAGGTGTGTCCCATGCCGCGACCGTTTGGCAGCCAGTCGACGAATCTTCTGGCTAGGTCCTCGGGGTCGATGCGGCCTCGCGTGGCAAGGAGCGACTCAGCCACGCACATGGTCATCTGGGTGTCATCGGTGATGGTGCCCTTTGGGCCGCTGCGGTAGCCATACCAAGCTTGGAAGTCCCGGAAGGCTTCCTCTTGGCCTCGCAAGCCAGCGGGATGTCGACCTTCGGCGGGGCGACCGAGTGCATCGCCGATAGCGGTACCGAGCATCGCGCCCCGAGCAGAGTCAACGCGCCGCTCGCTCGGTATCTGCTGCCGTTGGGCAGGTGGCGCCGATCCGGTAGGTAACAACTTGCGATCTGAGAGCGATATGCGAACCAGATCCGGAAGTTCACCCTGTTCTGCGGCAAAGGCATCGGTGTTTGGTTCGGTGTTATTCGGCTCGCTGGTGTTGCTGTCCCTAGTCTCCATTGCCTCATCGTGACATAGGAGCATGCCGTGTTGACCACTGAATATTGGGATTGTGTTGTGCCCTCGGACGGATTCGAACCGTCGACCTACCGCTTAGGAGGCGGTTGCTCTATCCCCTGAGCTACGAAGGCGGGGTGCTGCGGCACGGAAGTATCTGTGCAGCAGGCAATGATTCTATGCGGCAACGGCGCCAGCCGAACTGAGCGACATCAGCGAGCACAACTGTGGCTACGGTAAGGGCCATGTCTGCCGAGAATCCTGACCAACCAGTTCCTGCACAATCGCCTGCTGTGAACCTGCCCGCTGTGATGAACCAAGTGGTCTTGCGTCAGCGGCCCGAAGGATTGTTGTCGTGGGATGATGTTGAACTTGTGCAGGTTCCTCTTTATGAATTGGCAGAGGGTGAGGCGCTGTTGCATAACGAAGTGCTCGGCGTTGACGCAACCGTTCGATCTTGGCTGAGCCCGAACAAGGGGTACTTGCCGCCAGTCGCCATTGGCGAGCCTGTGCGGTGCTCCTCCGCTGGGCGCATAGTTGCCTCGAACTGTGATGCGTACAAGGTCGGAGATGTGGTGACGACGCTGGCGGGCTGGGAGGAATTCTCGATCGTGCGTGATGACTTCTTCACCACGCACTTATCGGCAGCCGACCCCGAGTTCGATGTTGCCGCCTTTTTGGCCCTGTACGGTTCCACCGGCTGCACGGCCTATATCGGCATGGTAGAGATTGCCAAGGTGCAGCCTGGCGAGACGGTGGTTGTCTCTGCAGCCGCTGGCGCGACTGGAACGATTGCCGCGCAGATAGCAAAGATCGCTGGTGCCAACGTGATTGGTATTGCCGGATCGGACGCGAAATGCGACTGGCTGGTTAACGATCTGGGTCTTGACGGTGCAATCAATTACAAAACCGAAGATGTGCTCGGCCGTTTGCGGGAACTCGCCCCAAAACGCGTTGACGTGTTCTTCGACAATGTTGGCGGCGAGGTGCTTGACGCAGTGATGGCTCGCTTGGCCATGCACGCTCGGGTGGTGTTGTGCGGCGCAATCTCGGGCTACAACGAGATCAGCAAACCTGCCGGGCCAGCGAACTACCTCAACCTGATTCAGCAGCGCGCCACGATGACCGGGTTCTTGGCCATTGATGAGGTGCCAAGGTTCGGGGAGATTGCCGAGCACCTGCGGGCCTGGGTTGAGGACGGAAGCCTGCGCTATCAGGTGCATTATTTCGATGGTTTGGAAGCTTCGGTAGACGCTCTTAATGCAATGTTCACGGGGGCTAACACCGGCAAGATTCTGATCAGAATGAGCGACTCACCAATCTGACCTAGCCCTGATCTGATGAGTGATTTTACCTAGTTGAGTTCTGGCAATCTTCTGTCATATTGACGGCATG
>JBAXCX010000123.1:0-8333 GCA_037141255.1 Actinomycetes bacterium
TCACGGTGCGCATGAGGGCCACGCGCGTACCAATCGTTGGCAGGGTGGTTGCCTCGACAGTGCTGCAGGAGCGACTGGTGGTGATGATTGAGGGCCCGAGCTAGAGCAGGGTTGCCTGCAACAAACGTCTTGCAGCGGCCTTGTCTAAAGGTTCGTTACCGTTGCCGCACTTTGGCGATTGAACACAGCTGGGACAGCCGTCAAGACACGGGCAACGCTGCAAGACCTCAAGCGTGGCAGCTAAGTGAGAATCAGCAACGCCAAAGGCGAGTTCGGCAATCCCTGCGCCACCGGGGTACGCATCGTGAATCACTACCGTGGGTGCATCCGTCTCGGGCAGCCACTCTGTGGAAACTCCGCCAACGTCCCATCGGTCACAGATGGTGAATAAGGGAAGGATCCCAATGGCTGCGTGTTCGCTCGCGTGCAGCGCCCCGGGAAGTTCTGTCGGGTCTATCCGAGCAGACTGCACAACATCGTCAGCAAAGGTGTACCAAACAGCTCTGGTTTCTAGATGGACTGGAGGGAGTTCCAAAGAATCTCTTGAGATCACCTCATGTGTGGATACACGTTTGGTTTGAAATCCCGTGACTTGAGAGGTGACCTCAACCGAGCCGATATGTAGCGTGGATGCTCCAACGGGGCGTTGGTTATCTACGCCCAGCAGGCGAATGCTGATGCTGGATCGGGCCTGGGTGTAGAGGTCCCCGTCAGCTGGGACAACAAGGGCGGACAGACTCGCTAGGTCTAGTTCGATCACGGTCCATGCGGCACCCTGATGCAGGTAGACCGCCCCCTCGTGAAGAACCTCATAGGCGCGTGACTCGTCTACGGTCCCGATCATCTGACCGGCCCGAGTCATGATTCGAAACTCCCCACGAGAGGCCGAGCGCAACCCGATCGTGGGTGCTGGAGTTCCGCGACCTGACCACCTAACCGTTTGTTCATCACCCTGGGAGGTGATGATGGCTCGGTCCTCGAGGACAAGTTGGCGGATTCCCTCATCGAGTTGTGTGGGCCAGTACTCGGAATCCCTGCGAGTGAGCGGAAGTTCGAATGCTGCACAGCCCAGATGCGGAACAAATACATGCGGATTATCTAGGTTGATCACTGCCGGCTCCGACACTCGATTGAAGAGTTCCTCGGGGTGTCGCATCATCCACTGGTCAAGGCTGTTCTCGGCCGCTACGAGAACAGCCACTGATCCAAGCTGCTGTCGACCGCTTCGACCAAGCTGTTGACGAAATGATGCAATGGTGCCCGGGTAGCCACTCATGACGACTGCATCAAGGCCGCCGATATTTACCCCAAGCTCTAGTGCGTTGGTGGCAACCACTCCGAGTAGCTCGCCACTTAAGAGTTCGGCTTCGATTTGGCGTCGCTCATGAGCCAAGTATCCCGCTCGATAGGAGCGGACTTGTTCGGCTAGCGACTCGTCAAGCGAGTCACGCAGAGCGCTTGCAACTACCTCGGTACCGCGCCGAGATCCGCAGAACACCAAGGTACGAAGCCCGGCAGAGATCAACCTTGAAGCCAAAAGAGCAGCCTCGGCGTTGATCGACCAACGCTCACCATCGGATGCTTCTGCAGGGTTCCAGAGTGCTATCGATCGCATGCCCGAGGGCGAGGCATCGCGTTGCACTACGGCCACCTCACGGCCGCAGATCCCCGACGCGAGTTGCGCTGGTTCCCCGATAGTGGCCGAGCTAAAAATCACGGTTGGCTCAGACCCTCCGTAGAAGCGGACTAGGCGCCTGAGTCGGCGCAGGATCTGCCCGACATGGGTGCCGAACACGCCACGCAGCGTGTGGAGTTCATCAATCACCACGAACTTCAGCGACTGTAAAAACCCAGACCATCGGCGGTGGTTGGCCAGGATCGCCTGATGCACCATCTCGGGGTTGGTGAGCAACACGTTGGCGTGAGTCCGTACCCAGGACCGCTCCTCGGGGGAGCAGTCTCCGTCGTAGGCGGCGGCAGTGAGTCCGGGAACTTCCCAAGAGGTCAAGGACAGCAACTGGTCCCGAGCTAGGGCCTTGGTGGGGTAGATCATCAGCGCTGTTCCACCGCTCAACACCGACTCTGCGATTGGAACCTGGTAACAGAGCGACTTCCCCGAGGCAGTCCCTGTGGCCACTACCAAGGATTCCCCTGAGCGGGCCAAGTTGATTGCCTCAGCCTGATGCGACCAGAACTGTGTGTGCGGCAAGAACTCAAGGAGCCCGTCGGGGAGTGCCCGATCAAGTTCGGCAGTACGTGCGCCCCTTGCAGGAATCTGCTCAACATGAACAAGTCGAGCGTCCTCGGCCAATGAGTTGAGCACCGCTGCAATTTTTCTTGCCGGGTCACTCATCAGATACTGCGGCTTACTTATCGGCGGTACTTGGCAAGCTCGGTACGAGCTACTTGCCGGCGGTGCACCTCATCTGGGCCATCGGCAAAGCGAAGGGTGCGCAAGCCTGCATACATCCGAGCTAGCGGGAAGTCATCTGAAACACCGCCGCCGCCGTGGGCTTGAATGGCACGATCGACTACCCGCAGTGCCATGTTTGGTGCCACAACCTTGATTGCAGAGATCTCAATTGCTGCGCCCTTGGCACCAACGGTGTCCATCAACCAGGCGGCCTTGAGTGTTAGGAGCCGGACCTGCTCAATCTCTATGCGTGAGTCCGCAATCCATTCTCGAACTACTCCCTGATCAGAGATCGGCCCGCCGAAAGCAACTCGCTGCGTGACGCGCTCGCACATCAGTTCCAAGGCCCGCTCAGCAACTCCAACGCAGCGCATGCAGTGATGAATTCTGCCTGGGCCGAGACGAGCCTGAGCAATAGCAAACCCGCCACCTTCTTGGCCGATCAAGTTGCTGACAGGCACCCGCACGTTGTCAAAGTTCAGCTCGCAGTGGCCTTCGCGGTCTTGGTATCCAAATACCGGAAGGTCTCGCACCTTGGTCACGCCGGGGGTGTCCATGGGAACGAGCACCATTGACTGTTGCAAGTGACGCGCAGCGGTCGGATCGGTCTTGCCCATCACGATCATAATTTTGCATCGAGCCGAGGCCGCTCCCGAGATCCACCACTTGCGACCGTTGAGCACATACTCGTCGCCGTCACGCTCAATGCTCAGCTGAATATTCGTAGCATCCGAAGAAGCCACTGCTGGCTCAGTCATTGCAAAGGAAGAGCGAATCTCGCCGTTGAGCAGGGGAACAAGCCACTCATCTTTTTGCTCCTGAGTGCCAAACAGCGTCAGAACTTCCATATTGCCGGTATCTGGTGCAGCGCAGTTCATAGCCTCGGGAGTCAGATGCATAGAACGGCCAGAGAGTTCGGCAATGTGGGCATAATCCAAATTGCTAACTGGCTCTGGGGTCCACTCGGTCTGATGTGGCATAAACAGGTTCCACAGACCCCGCGAGCGGGCAGAGGATTTAAGGTCCTCAATGATCTGCGGGTGACCATGCGGATCTCCGAGTGCCTGCATCTGCGACTCGTAGATGGGCTCGGATGGAGTGATTTCAGAGTCGATAAACTCCTGAAGTTTTGTAAGTAATTCTTGGCCGCGAGCGCTTGGTTCAAAACTCATAGTTGCCAACCTACCTTGCCTGAGCTGGAAAGTTATTTTGGATAGTTGTTTGACATCTGGGCCTGCACTCTCTTAGCTGTCAGTCGTGGGAAACCCTTTAGTCATCGTCGAGTCACCAGCAAAAGCGCGCACTATTGCCAGCTTCCTAGGTGACGAATATCAGGTCGAATCATCGATCGGCCACATTAGAGATCTGCCCAGAAACGCGGCCGATGTTCCCAAGGAATACAAAGGTCAACCTTGGGCTCGGCTTGGCGTAGATACCGAAAATCACTTTAAGCCGCTCTACATCGTGAACTCCGAAAAGAAGGATCATGTTCGACATCTGAAGGCTCTTCTGAAAGATGCCGATGAGCTGTATCTAGCAACAGATGAGGATCGTGAGGGAGAGGCAATTGCTTGGCATCTCCTCGAGGTGCTGAACCCACAAGTGCCCGTTAAGAGAATGGTGTTTCACGAGATCACCCCGCAGGCGATTCGTCATGCGTTAGAGAATCCTCGTGACCTTGATCGTCGTCTTGTTGACGCTCAGGAGTGTCGTCGGATCTTGGACCGGCTGTACGGATACGAAGTCTCGCCCGTGCTGTGGAAAAAAATCATGCCCAAGCTGTCGGCTGGCCGGGTTCAGTCAGTTGCAACTCGAGTTGTTGTGCAGCGTGAGCGTGAGCGCATGGCATTCCGCTCGGCTAGCTGGTGGGACCTGCAAGCAACGTTCCGTCATGTAGATACGTCACAAGACCAAACACAGTTTCCGGGCACGCTCATTGAGTTTGCCGGCGAGCGTCTGGCAACTGGCAAGGACTTTGGCCAGAGCGGTGAACTTTCTGCAAGCGCTGACAAGAACGCTGTTTTGCTTGACGAGGCCGCTGCGCTTGCTGTGCAGGCAGCCCTGACTGATCAGCCGGTGCAAGTGCGATCGGTTGAACGCAAGCCGTATACCCGCAAGCCGTCCCCACCCTTTATGACCTCAACCTTGCAGCAAGAGGCTGGCCGCAAACTGCGGATGTCCTCTGCGCAGACGATGTCGACTGCTCAGCGCTTGTACGAGAACGGTTTCATTACCTACATGCGTACTGACTCATCCTCGTTGTCAGAGACCGCCGTCACGGCAGCCCGCACGCAGATTCTTGAGAAGTTCGGCAAGGCATATTTGCCGGATGCCCCGCGGCGCTATGCAAACAAGGTGAAGAATGCACAAGAGGCTCACGAGGCCATTCGGCCTGCAGGAGACAGCTTCCGTACCCCGGATCAGGTAGCTCAGAAGCTCAACGGTGCCGAGCTCCGCCTGTATGAACTGATTTGGCAACGCACGATCGCATCGCAGATGAATGATGCACGTGGTGAGTCGGTGCAGGTTCGTCTGGTGAGCACAACGGCCGATCAGCGAGAGGCTGTGTTTTCTGCATCCGGTCGGACCATTCAATTCCCAGGTTTCTTGCGTGCCTATGTCGAGGGCTCAGATGACCCAGATGAAGCCCTTGAGGATCAAGAGAAAGTACTGCCACAGATGGCTGAGGGTGATGCCATCGCAACGGATGCACTTGAGGCAAACGGACACGAGACTCAGCCGCCGGCACGCTTTACAGAAGCCTCGCTCGTAAAGCGCCTTGAGGAACTTGGAGTGGGCAGGCCCTCGACCTATGCCTCGATTATTTCCACGGTCCAAGACCGCGGATATGTGTGGAAGAAAGCCTCTGCTTTGGTCCCGAGTTTTACTGCCTTTGCAGTAGTCACGCTCATGGAGCAGCACTTCCCGACGCTGGTTGATTTCGCCTTCACGGCGCGCATGGAGGAAGAACTCGACGACATTGCCTCTGGTGCGGCCGATATGGAGCCATGGCTTGCCCGGTTCTACTTTGGCGTTGACAGCTCAACTGGAGAGGTTGGATCCCCGGGTCTCAAACAGCTTGTCGAGGGAAATCTTGGCGAGATTGATGCTCGCGAAATCAACTCAATCCCACTCGGGGTAGGACCCGACGGTGTGATGATCGTTGCCCGAGTTGGGCGTTTTGGTCCCTACCTAGAACGCGGAGAGGGCGAGAACAATCAGCGGGCGAGTATCCCCGATGACATGCCCCCAGATGAACTCACTGTGGAGTACGCAATCGAACTGCTCGAGGCCCCTTCGGGGGACAGAATTATCGGTCAGCATCCAGAGACTGGACTCGATGTGCAGCTCAAAGCGGGTCGGTTCGGTCCGTATGTGCAAGAGGGCGTGCACGATGACGACACCGGGTTTAAGCCGCGCACTGCAAGCCTGTTCAGCACGATGGACCCAGCAACGGTCACGCTCGAGGAGGTGCTGCCGTTGCTCTCTTTGCCACGCGAGGTTGGCCTTGACCCAGCAGACGGCGAGATGATCCTGTCGCTGAACGGCAAGTTTGGCCCCTACCTAAAGAAGGGCACCGATAGCCGGTCGATTGAAACTGAGTCGCAGATTTTGACGATCACGCTAGAAGAAGCGCTCAAGGTTTTTGCTGAGCCAAAGCGTCGCCGTGGCCAAGGTGTGGCCAAGCCACCCTTGCGCGAGATGGGGAATGATCCCGATACCGAGAAGCCGATTGTGATCAAGGATGGTCGCTTCGGTCCCTATGTGACTGACGGTGAAACCAACGCGAGCCTGCGCAAGGGTGACTCAGTAGAGGACCTGACTATGGAACGGGCACTTGAGTTGATGGCTGACCGCCGAGCGCGTGGCCCAGCCAAGAAGAAAGCCCCGGCCAAGAAGAAGGCAGTAGCAAAGAAGGCAGTAGCGAAGAAGAAAGCCCCAGCCAAGAAGAAGGCTGCTGCAAAGAAGGCGGGTGCCGGAATCACTCCGGCCAAGGCTGCTGCCGCTGCTGCACTTCCGGATCGGCCGGCCGACCCGGCTGAGGGCTTCTGAGACTGTGCCGACCTCGGCGGGGACTCGCGGCCGCTTTATTGTCTTTGAGGGCGGTGAAGGCTCGGGCAAATCCACCCAAGCCGAGCTTCTTGCAACTCGCATTGGCGCAGTGTTCACGCGGCAGCCAGGCGGGACAGAGCTTGGTGCCCAAGTGCGCTCCATCCTGCTAGCCGCCTCTGACAACGGCCTTGCTGATCGTGCCGAGGCGTTGCTCATGGCGGCTGATCGGGCGCAACATGTCGAAGAACTCATCGAGCCGGCCTTGCAAGCTGGCCGAGACGTGGTTTGTGATCGTTATATTGGCTCTTCCGTGGCTTATCAGGGGTTTGGGCGAGGTCTTGATACTGACATGGTCCGCGCGATCTCGGGTTGGGCAGCCGGCGGGCTCTGGCCGGATATAACCATCTTGTTGACGGTGCCCCAGGAGCTTTCGCTTGAACGAACCGGCGGAGCACGCGATCGAA
The DNA here is from genome assembly GCA_037141255.1 of Actinomycetes bacterium. Taxonomy (GTDB): domain Bacteria; phylum Actinomycetota; class Acidimicrobiia; order Acidimicrobiales; family Microtrichaceae; genus IMCC26207. Next base: position 6,931 of record JBAXCX010000123.1, read on the forward strand.
TCGAGGCGGCGGGAGCAGAGTTCCACCGTCGAGTCTTTGAGGGATTTTTGGCCCAAGCAGAAGATGAACCCGAGTATTGGGTTCAGGTAGATGGGACCGGCTCCGTGCAAGAAGTTGAGCAGCGAGTCCTTGCCGCCGTTGAGGAGATCTTGGGCGAACCAGTATGACTGAGCTAGCTCCTACTGACCTGTGGGACGAGGTCGTTGGCCAACAAGAGGCAGTGACGCGTTTGCAGGCGGCGGTGGATTCGCCCGTGCATGCCTATTTGCTAGTGGGGCCGGAGGGGTCAGGAACCCGAGAGGCAGCTAGGGCATTCGCTGCTGATTTGTTGAGCCACGAACTTGACCAGGTTGAGTCTGAGCGAACCCGGCACCTAGCAGGAGCCGAGGCCCATCCGGCCATGATCGTGGTCGAGCGTGACGGCGCATCGATTGATGCGAAGCAATCCCGTGAAGTTGTTCGGCAGTCCTCGCTTTCACCATCCGAAGGGCAGCGCCAAGTCTTTGTGTTAGTCGACTTCCACCTAGTGGGAGATGCTGCAGCGATTTTGCTCAAGAGCATCGAGGAGCCGCCGTCGTCGACCGTGTTTGTGATACTTGCAGAGGAACTCCCACCGCACCTTGCAACCATTGCTTCGCGTTGCGTGCAGATCGACTTTGCAGCCGTGCCTATGCAGGTGTTGCGCGACCGGCTGGTATTCGAGGGAATCTCGCCCGAGGTTGCCGAACAGGCGGCTCAAGCAGCGGGCGGGAGCTTGTATCGCGGTCGACTGTTAGCGCGTGACCCAGCAGTGGGGGCGCGACGCGATGCCTGGTACCGCGCACCGGCTCAACTAGACGGCACCGGTGCAACTGCATGCGCGCTTGCCGATGAACTGTTGGCAATGATCGATGGGGTCATGGAGCCCTTGCAACAACAGCAGGCCGAGGAACTCGCCGCGTATCAGGACACCTTTGAAGTTGCAGGCGTGAAGTTGCTGAAAGGTGATCTGAAGAAGATGGAGGATCGCCATAAACGAGAGCAGCGAAGGGTGAGGACCGACGAACTTCGCTCGGGTCTAGCTGTGTTGCTCTGGCAGTACCGCGATGCCGCTGCAAGGGACTCAGGTGTTGGGAGTATCGCTGCAGCGGACTTTTTGACTGCGGCTGAAGAGGTGCAAGCCCTGTGTGCGAATCTGGTGTTCAATCCGCGAGAGTCGCTTGCTCTGGAGGCACTTTTTATGTCGCTGCCAAGGTTGAGCGCTCAGCTGTAAACCGGCTACCGGCTAGCCACTGAGCGGCTACAGACCGGCTAGAGACCGGCTAGAGACGAACCAGCCGAAACACCCGCAAGTCACGGCCGCTTCGCTCAACGTAGGTGTCGAACAGTGGCCAGATCGCAATGAGCTCGGGCCAGGTTTGAGC
>JBAXCX010000124.1:0-8200 GCA_037141255.1 Actinomycetes bacterium
ATCGAATCCATCAGCCACGGCCGCTGGCCTAGCTTGGGCCCGCCAGTTAGCGGTTCCGACGGTGCTGATTCTCGGTGGCGCTGAGCGCGGAGTAGCAGTGCGTCCGCTGGCCGAAGAGGTCGCGTTGTGGGCTCTTGGGCAGTTGCTCACCATCACCGTTCCAGAGAATGGCGCATCCCTCGCTGAGCGCTCTGGACTTGATGTAGCTGCATCAGCCGAGAGTGTGCAGGAGGCAGTACAAATGGGTGTGGTCGCCCTGCTCGCTCAGGACGCGGCCGGCGGAATTCTGCTGTTCTCGCCTGCAGCGCCTACTCCTAGCGCCGTTGGAAATTGGCAGGATCGATCGGCAAGCTTTCGCAAGGCAGTGCTCGAACTCAGTTAGAGTCGGCCGGCAGTTCCCCACAGACCCAGAAACGAGACTCCGTTGAGACCAGATGGCCGCGCACTAGACGAACTCCGCCCACATAGCTTTGAGCGTGATTTCACCGCCTATGCACAAGGGTCGGTACTCGTCACCTTTGGCGAGACCAAAGTGCTGTGTACTGCAATGTTGGATGAGGATGTACCCCGATGGATGCGCAACAGCGGCAAGGGTTGGGTGACTGCGGAGTACTCGATGCTGCCCGGAGCCTCACCTGAGCGAATCCGCCGTGAGACAAAGGGCCCGAAGGGTCGCACCCAAGAAATCCAGCGTCTAATCGGTCGAGCCCTGCGCTCAGTGGTGGACATGAAGGCCCTTGGCGAGCGGCAGATTCTGCTGGACTGCGACGTGCTGCAGGCCGATGGCGGAACACGCACGGCTGCGATTTCTGGGGCGTATCTTGCTCTGCACGATTGCATGACACGCATGGTGCAGGCTGGCTTGCTCAACTCGGTGCCGCTTATTGATGAACTCGCAGCGATCTCGGTCGGGATTGTCGGTGGGGAAGCGTGTTTGGATCTTCCCTACGTCGAGGATTCCACAGCCGAGACAGACATGAACGTGGTGATGACTGGCAAGGGCTTATTTGTCGAGGTGCAAGGAACAGCCGAAGGTGCGCCCTTTAGCCGTGACGAGTTGGACTCGCTGCTCGGGCTTGCCGAGGGTGGCATCCGCCAGATTCACGATCTTCAGCGTGAGTACATTTCTGTGCCGCCATCGCCCCGTAACTTCGGACGCTGACGGGCGAGTAGCTAGTGCTGGCTCACAGCGTGCCGAGCAAATTGGTGCTGGCCTCGGCGAATCCAAAAAAGGTTGCAGAGCTTTCGGCAACCTTCTTGGGTCTTGGCATCACGGCACCTGACGGGTCACCAGTTGAGTTGTTGCCGCGCCCGGATTCAGTTGCAGATGTGATTGAGGATGCCGACAGCTTTGTTGGCAATGCCCGACTCAAAGCCGTGGCACTTGCCCTTGCCACTTCCGAGGTTGCCATTGCTGATGACTCAGGCTTAACCGTCGATGCGCTCGATGGAGCACCGGGGGTGTACTCAGCTCGCTATGCGGGGGAAGGCGCAAGCGATCAGGCAAACCTGCAGAAGTTGCTGAGCGAGTTAGATCGGCTTGCTGACCTGGCAGATCCTGCCCACCCAGTCAGTCGGGCTGCGCAGTTTCGCTGCGCGATAGTGCTGCGCTGGCCCGATGGTTTTGAGCTCTGTGCTCTGGGTTCGGTTGCTGGCAGAATCTGCGAACAACCGGCGGGGTCGGCAGGCTTTGGCTACGACCCAGTATTTGTTCCGGACCTTGGCGATGGGCGGACCTTTGCTCAGATGTCACCCGAAGAGAAGCAGTCGATCTCGCATCGTGGCGAAGCGCTTCGAAACCTTGCAGCGCAGTTGCCGCGCTGAGGACCTGGTCGCCGCGCCTCGCTTCTGACATCGCGTCTGGGGCGGTTTTTCGACACATACTGTCGAAAAACCGCTGCAGACGCGATCCACGCAACTAGTTAGCCAGACCAAGTGCAGATCGAATCTGCCCGACCACCCAGTCGGGCTGATAACAGATTTGCCTCCAGGTAAACCGCAGTACTCGCCAACCGGCCAGCACCAAATCATTTTGTCGCACCCGATCAGACTCAAATGCCTGCCTACCGCCATGAAAGCTAAACCCGTCACCTTCAATTGCCAGCATGCAGTCGGGATAGCACAGGTCAATTCGGTAGTTATGACCATTTGCAGTCACCCTGTACTGGGCACTCGGTTGGGGAAGCCCGGCCTTACGGATGGTCAGCAGTAGGCGAGTCTCTAGATCGCTTTCGGCTAGGGCAAGGTCCTGATTCAGACTTCGCAAAAAGCGCCGAGCTGCTGCGGCTCCGGGTCGCCCCGGTCGGGAGATCTGCAGGAAATAGTCCGTCAGTCGATCAGTGTCAGTCAGGCGCAGGCGTGCGGCTCGGTCAAAGAGGACCTGCAGTTCGGTAGGGGAGACGCGCCCTGCTACGTCAAGAATCGTTCGAGTTGCGTCGGTGGCGGGCACTTTCTGCACGGTTGTGATGTGTGCTGAGTGCAGGTCGCCGCTTTGGTAGATCTTGATGCCCCGAGCTGAGCGTCCACCACTCGGGGCAGTGCTGATCTGTGGCCGTGCGGGTGCTGCGTCGCGCAGGCCGAGCAGCCAAGCGGCGCTTAGGTGTGAAGCAACGCCACCTGTTTGCCAAGCTGCACCGAGGAGCGTCCGGCGGGGAGTCTTGACTGACCCTGCAACTGCAAAAACCTGCGGCGAAAGTCTGATCAACCTGCCCTGTGCAACGCGGTACGCAATCTGGCGGTCAGTTAGGCCCAATCTTCGAGCGCTCTCGCGGTTGATGAGCCCATGATGCAGGGCAGCGAACCTGTTGATCTGGGCCTCAGTCATGACAGCGGAAGTCAATCGGTTTGCAGGGGAAGTGTCAGCGGGGAACGCGCCCCGCATCGCTTCCGGTTTCGCGTTTGGAGCGGTTTTTCGACACATACTGTCGAAAAACCGCTGCAGACGCGTCTACGCGGGCTGACAGCTTGGGCAGAACCAGATCGGCCTTCCGCCAATCTTGAGTACCTCAATGTTCGAGCCGCACCGCTTACAGATCTTTCGGTGATAGGCGTACAGGCGATCCTCGGACTTCATGCGTGATCGAGTGACGCCGATTTCTGCCGGGTCGGTTGTGACAATGCGACCCATACGCTCGCCGATTCGCAGCAGGCGCACGGTCTCACTCCAAAGCAGAGCGAACTCACTCTCGGTCACGCTGTTCGAAGGTCTTGCGGGGTGAACCCCGCAAAGAAAGAGCAGTTCCGCACGATAGACGTTGCCAATTCCTGCAATAGCCGATTGGTCAAGCACTAGAGCACCAACCGCACGCTTTGAATGTGAGAACTTGGCTTGAGCCGCAGGGACATCGGCATCGGAGCGAAGCGGATCTGCCCCGAGCCGGGCGACAATCTGTTCTTGCTCGCTTGGACTCATGAGTTCGCAACGAGTCGGGCCCGAAAGATCCCAAGCAGTCGACTCGTTTTGGAGGCGCAGCCGGACCTGCCCAACGGGGTCGGGGATCGGAGCCTTTCGAGATCGAAATTTGCCGATCAGACCAAGGTGAACATGCAGGACATCACCCGAGTCGAACTCGCAGAACAAGTACTTTCCCCAAGCCTGTGCGCTCAGCAGAGTGAGCCCATCTAGACGCTCGGCACCTTCTGCGAAACGCCCCTGCGGGGAGGAAGCACGTACAGCAGTCCCGGCTAGTGAAGCGTTGAGCAATCGGGCAAGACGGTGAATGGTGTGACCCTCGGGCATCGGATCAGTCTGCCGCAAGCTCAGCTCACAACTCGCTCAGCCCAGCCCAAGCCAGATCAGATCACAACCAGCTCAGCTCAGCTCACAACTCGCTCAGCCCAGCTCAGCTCACAACAAGCACAAGCTCAGCCCAGCCCAGCTTCTCGGAGTACGAGTTAGTGGAAGACCACGGTGCGATTGCCATACGCCAGCACTCGATGGTCAAGATGAGCCTCGAGTGCTCGCGCTAGGACCACGACCTCTAGGTCTCGACCTTTGCGAGTCAGTTCGCTCACGCCGTCTCGGTGGCTAACCGGCGCCACATCCTGAGCGATGATCGGCCCTTTATCAAGGTCGGCAGTCACAAAGTGCGCGGTGGCACCGATCACTTTGACTCCTCGCTCGAGAGCCTGACGGTAGGGGTTTGCTCCCACGAAAGCTGGCAGGAACGAGTGATGAATGTTGATGATGCGGTTTGGCCATTGCTCCACAAACTCGGGTGACAGGACACGCATGTAGCGAGCAAGAACAACCTGTTCGATGCTCTTGGACTTGAGAAGGTCTTGCATTTGCTGGTCTTGTTCGGCTGGCGAATCACCAACTGGCAGTTCATGAAAGGGAACCCCAAAGAACTGGCACAGCTCCCGATGGTCTGGGTGATTTGAAGCCACGAGCACAAGCTCGGCTGCAAGCTCTCCCATATGCCAACGCGAGAGCAGATCAATCAGGCAATGGGGGGCCTTCGACGCAAGTACTGCCAGACGAGGGAGCTCATCAGAGCATCGAATCAGCACATCCATGTTGAACTGATCTGCAATGGGTTGAAATGCCTCGCCCAAATCCTGCCGCTGCACAGCAAACCCAGAGAGCTCAAACTCAACGCGTTGAAAAAAGAGCCCCGGTTGATCTGCCCCAGCTTGGCTCAGGTCAGTGTGTTGTTCTGCGTGAATGATGTTGCCGCCGTTACGCCAGACAAAGTCGGCAACCGAGGCCACCACCCCAGGCTGATCCGGGCAAGAAAGAAGAAGAACTGCTGTTGGTCCCATGTGATCTAACAGTACGGCCTTCAACAGTGCGGGCTGCAACAGCACTGGCTGCAACAGCTCGGGCTGCAACTGTGCTTACGTCAACTGTGCTGACCCCAACGGTACTGACTGCAATACTGTTTCTTTGGGTTGTCGTTGCTGGCGCCGCCCACTGATTCAGACAGACAAGGGGATGCTGACATGGCACATGATGTGGTCATTACGGGTGGAACTGTGGTCGACGGTACGGGAGCTAACGCTCGCCGCGCCGATATCGCCATTGACGGAGATCGAATCACGAAAATCGGCGAATTCTCATCGGCCGATCTGAGCGGCGCCGGCCGAGTGATCGATGCTACTGACCGCTTGGTCACCCCAGGCTTTGTTGACCTGCATTCGCACCTGGACGCTCAGATTGGGTGGGACCCGACGATGTCTTCTTCTTGCTGGCACGGGGTGACCTCGGTAGTGATGGGCAACTGCGGCATGACTTTTGCTCCGGTGCGACCCGGGCGGGCGGAGCTCTTAGCCACTGCCATGGAGTCAGTGGAGGACATTCCAGCTTCTTGCATTCTGGCGGGGCTGCCTTGGGATTGGGAGAGTTACGGCGAGTACCTGGACACCATCTCGAGGTTTCCGCTGGGGCTCAACGCTGGTGGTTATGTAGGCGATGTTGCCGTGCGCTTGTACGTGGCAGGCGAGGCTGCCTGCGAGCCTGACTTCCAAGCAACTGAGCAACAACTGCAAGAGATGGCAGCCGAAGTTGAATCCGCAATGCGGGCGGGAGCGTTCGGGTACTCGATCTCTCGCAGCTTGTTTCATCGCGTTCGCGACGGCCGCAACGTGCCAGGTACCTGGTCTGACCCCTCCGAGTTTTTTGCCATCGCAGCCTCGTTGAAAACCCTCGGCCGTGGAGTGCTCGAGAGTGCGCCGCGCTACAACTTTGAAAACAGTCCGGGTTCGCGTGTGGCCGAAGAACTGGCGTGGATGGCCGAGATCAGCCGCGAGTTGGGTCGGCCGTTTAGCTTCAACCTGCAGCAGATTCGCTCACTTGGGCAGCACTACCGTGAGGTGCTGGAGTTGGCTACTCAGGCGAATGCCACGGGCTCTCAACTGCGACCACAGATCACCCCTCGCAGCGTTGGGGTGTTATTTAGCTTCGCAGCGAACACGCTCATCGATGACCTACCAAGCTTTCAACAACTTCTCGGTTTGGATTTGGCTAGGCGCCTAGCGGGCATTCGCGATCCGCAATTGAGGGCACGTTTGATTGAAGAAGGCAGTTCCAAATCAGTGGATCCCTTCGAGATCATGTTCTTGATGTCAGCCGAAGGCAGCGCTCAATATGTGTACAGCGAAGAGGATTCCCTTGCAGGAATTGCGCGCCGAACAGGTGTCACGCCAGTCGAGGCGTACCTCGATGCCATGGACCGCTCCGATGGTGCAGCAATTGTGAATTGGCCTGTGATGAACGAGCAAGAAGACGCAATCCGAGAGATGATCGTATCGCCCGTGAGCATTATGGGGTTGGCCGACGCCGGGGCTCACGCCACTCAGATTATGGATGCTTCACAGCCCACCTATTTTCTGTCGCACTGGGTTCGCGATGAGCAGGTTATGAGCATCGAAGAGGGTATTCGTCGTTTGACCTCGGATACTGCTTCGTTTATTGGCTACCGCGATCGCGGGGTAGTAACCGAGGGAGCCTTTGCCGACCTGAACGTGATTGACCTAGACGGATTGGCACTTGAAGTCCCCGAGATTGTTCATGATTTCCCCGGGGGAGCGCCGCGGTTTGTGCAGCGCGCACGCGGCATTGACCACACCATTGTGAACGGCCAGCCGTTCATGGACCATGGCGTCCACACTGGTGCGCTCGCTGGGCGAGTGTTGCGCAGCACTGACTGAGCGGTCTGGCCGGTCTGGGCTGACTGCTGGCCGACTCAAGATTGCTCAGGCTAGGTACAGGCCTCGCGCGTAGGAGTAGCCGAGGAATGCCAGCATCGTGCCGCTTACAGTCCAGACCCCCGCTCGTAGCCAGACGGGTCGCTTACTCAGCCACTCGCCAGCGACGGCGACCACGGGAAACGCTGGAATCAAGTAGCGTCCTAGGCCGTAGAAATCCTTGCTCGAGATAACCGGGATGCCAATGAGCACAATGCAAAACGCCCCGTACCCCCAACCAAAACGGCGGATCACTTTGGGTACAAGCAAAACAGCGCCGATGGCAAGGAAGCCGTGCAGCAACATTCCTCCGGTCTCGCGAGTTAACCCGACATCTCTCAACCCTCCAATCACGTTGAGCTTGAACCAAGTAGCTGGGCCGGGCTTGTGGTCCCATCCGGGTGCACTCTCGGCATCGGCAAAAGCAAAGGGGGTGCCTTCTGTTTGCCATAAGAATCCCATGTACATCAGCGGTCCGAGCAGCGAGAGCAGAACTCCCGCATCCTTGGGTTTGAGTTTTCGGAATTGGATTGAGCGGGGAAAATGCAGCCACAGCAGAGCTCGCCGCCAGCGGGGTTCGCGGGTACTAGATGTGGGGTCGTCCTGCGAGTCGGATCGGCCTTGAGTGTCGGATCTTGCCAACATTGGTAGGAAGGCCTCTCGACGTTCGAGGGCGAGTACCAAGAGTCCGGCAACAACGGCTAGGCCCATGGGGCGACCGGCGGCCGCAAAGGCGCCGAGTAGTCCAGCGAGCACAGTCTTATCTCGCTCGAGGAGCAAGAAGGCGCCGATTGCACATGCTGCAAATAAGGCATCGCCGTATACCGACCACTGCATGTACCAGGCGTAGGGGAAGAGTAAAAGGGTGATGACTGCGGCGATCGATGCCATGCGAGTCATACGATCTTGGCACCACCGCGCCAGCAGAGTGATGGTCACAAACCCACTGAGCCAGGTGATGATCAGGCCAGCGTCGTACTCGTCGTGGGTTAGCAGGGCTAGCCCACGAATTGCCATGGGGTACGAGGGCCAAAAAGCAACGGCCCGTTGCTGCCCAGAAGTAAAGCTGTAGCCGTCGTGAGCAATGCGGTAATACCAGTTGCCATCCCACCTGACCCACTGCCCGAACCACCCAATCCCGGGCTCGAACTCTTGTCGCCCAATTGCTACCTGGTGGTCGATAGCCAGCCTGCCGAGCAGAAGAAGCGTGACAGAAACCGCAATGAAACCCAACGCTGCAACTACCCAGACAGGAATTTGCCTCGGGCCCGCAGGGGTGACGGGGTCAGCTGGGTCTGAGGGACGCGACACAGATAGCGAATGTACTCCCTTACAGAGCTTGCTGGGGAAAACAATCCGCCTTGTAGCCCAGAGATTTAGGACCCGCTGAGCGAGTTCTTTGGCTACTCTGTCGCCACCAACACATACCTAGCTGCAGAGGTTGAACCCCTAGATGAAACTCGAAGACGTAGACCTGCTGGACTTGGACCGCTTTGCGCGTGAAGAGCACCAC
>JBAXCX010000125.1:0-8195 GCA_037141255.1 Actinomycetes bacterium
AACAAGGTGCCGTGCCTGGATCGGTGTTTATCCCTCGTGGCCACCTCGAAGCTCAAGTAGAAGGTCGGCTGAATGACAAGGCAGCGCCCGTCATTGTGATGTGCGCTGGGGGAGTGCGGTCGGCGTTTGCTGCAAAGACGTTGGGCGAACTCGGCTACACCGACGTCGTGTCCATGGCCGGAGGATTTAATAAGTGGAAAGACGAGGGCCGCGATTGGAAGCGACCCGAGGTGCTCACTCCTGACCAGCGAAATCGCTATAGCCGCCATTTGCTCTTGCCAGAGGTAGGCGATGAGGGGCAGCTGAAACTGCTCGGGGCACGCGTGCTACTCCTCGGTGCTGGTGGCCTGGGTTCCCCTGCAGCGTTGTACCTAGCTGCTGCCGGCGTAGGCACTATCGGCATTGTCGATATGGACGTGGTGGATGAGTCGAACCTGCAGCGTCAGATTTTGCACAACACTGATCGCATCGGTGAGCGAAAGGTTGATTCGGCAAAAAAGACCCTCACCCTGCTCAACCCCGACATCGACGTGATTACGCACGATATTCGTCTTGATGCTTCGAATATGGAACGCATCATCTCGCAGTACGACATCGTCGTAGACGGGGCTGACAACTTCCCTGTGCGCTACATGCTCAATGACGCCTCGGTGAAACTTGGAATTCCCGTGGTGCACGGATCGATCTTCCGCTTTGAGGGTCAGGTGACGGTATTTGATCCCAAGAATGGGCCGACCTACCGCGATATGTTGCCCGAGCCCCCACCACCAGAAATGGCCCCGAGTTGCTCCGAGGCAGGTGTGCTCGGAGTGCTTCCTGGAATCATCGGCAGTATCCAAGCAGTCGAGACCATCAAGTTGATTATCGGCTTTGGCGATTCGCTGATCGGTCGCTACCTCACCTTTGACGCTGCTGACATGGAGTTTCGCGAGTACAAGCTGCGCAAAGATCCAACGAATCAAATCACTTGGGAAAACCGAGAGCAGATTCAAGTAGTTGAGCTTGAGGACCAGTGCCAGCCTGCGCCGTTGCAGGCACCAGCAGGCTGATTCGCTCTCCTGCAGTCATCATGGCCTGCGGAGGCCTCTGAGAAGCATGTAATTCCCCTTAGGAAAGGCAGAGTTTCTGCCGATAGGGAACCCATGTCCGTTGCCCCTTCTCCTGTTGCCCCCTCGAGTGTTCAGCCGAGTTCCTCTCCGAACTCAACCGGTGAAGTCGCCTCCCGCAAGAAGTGGAAGTACTTGGTAGCGCTCGGCGCAGTCATTGCAATTGCTGCTGCACCGATTTCTGATATCGCCTCGGTGCTCGCCGGCGGCGGTCTGATCGGCGGCAGTGTGATCGGCAGCGGTCTGACGAGCGTGGCCGCTGCGGCAACTCCTGCAGTTGCGCCAAATGTTTCCACAGTTCCCGCATCCGAGGACTACTTCACATCAATGTGGAACGATCCAATGAATTTCGAGAACCCCGAGGACTTCGACCCCACGCAGCGGCACATGATTCAGCAGGGCTGGGCCAACCTCAATTGGGGTCAACTCAACATGTCAGGTGCGCAACAGGTCTTTATGTTGCGCTCCGATCCGGGGTCCTACCCAACCACCGCCACTCGTGACCCTCGGTCTCGGCCACTCGATGCCGGCAAATACCGTCGAGTAACGATGCGTATGTACTCGGACCGTGAGAGTAACGCTGCAATGTTTTTTCGGCAGTGCAACTCCTGCGCTGATGGTCTTAAGTACTTTCACATTCGTGCCGGCTGGCATTCCTACGACCTTGATATGACCGGGCCCTGGGATTGGGACGGCCTTGCAAACTCAAGTCTTCCTGCGGTTCGGGGCGCCCCTTGGGCGGGTTGGATTGAGATGATGTGGATGATCACGAGCTTCGACCCGAACAGCCTTCCAAGCCTGTCGCTGGACGACTTTGCCATCATCGACCCCTCACCCGATATCGGCCTGACCGTGGCTGCCACGGGCGGCCCGGTTGACCTCTGGATGGACCTCGACGGCAATCCAACGAACGATGGCACCCCGTCCAACTCCCAAGGCAGTGCCTCTTATTTAGGCCAAGTGACTGGCCCAGCATTTGTCGGTCTGCCCTCGGGTGTTTTGCGCCGGGGGAAAGCTGCTCAGTTCTATACCTCCAAGAATGGCGTGAAGTCCGCGCTGTCAGCCTCTGTCTCGATGCCCGCTACTTCTCGGCCGATCGCTCGAACCGTCACGCCTTGGGAGGGTTCTGGGGAGGACTGGGCCACTGTCGCCAGATGGGACCCGTGGGACTTTGATCAGCCAACCGACGGGTACGCAGTCAACGCCAGTTCGACCACGGCATGGGGAGCGCTCTTGGGCTGGACGGGTGGTGGTGCAGCGAACGACCCAGTTGCAGTCCTGAACACCAACAAGCTGATCGACGGCAAGCTCTTCCACAAAATGGCCATCACGATCAACTACGACGGACCATGGGGTCTTGAGGATGCGCCAGGCGGCGGATTGGTTGGGCGCATTGTCTGGCACCCCTACGGGGCTCCGCCAAACAGTCGTCAAGTCTCTGATGACATCGTGCTCAAAACTGGCCGAGCTACGTATTACGTAGAGATGCGAACTTGGCCACCCACAGGAATTCTTGACCCGGCTGGGAACCTTGATCCCATTGGGTGGGGAGTTGGCCGCTCAACTTGGATAAGCGATCTGAGTTTTCATCCACATGAAGACCCCGGACCTAGGTCATGGCAACTTGAAGACGTCAAGTTGCTTCGAAACGATTATGTCAACCCTGCCGCCGGCGGAACAGACATCAAGTTCATAGACGACGCATGGGCACCGGGAACCACAGCCGACATCATTGCTGACCCGAACCTGAACCCCAACGACCCGGCTCAAGTGGTGATTGCGGCGGGCATTCCTGTCAGCGCAGGGGTAAACACGTTCCGCTGGACAGGCTGGCCGGCCGCCTACGGCACGTATTTCCCGCGGGTGGTGCTGCGTCGAAATGGGCTCGCTGCCTCTAGCTATGCCTTTGGGGCAATTGATTACGGGCCTTCGCCGGCTCCGTGGCCACCCGAGAGGGCGAACGGCATCGTCAAGTAGGACACCCTGCACAAGCTTGAATGACCTCATGCCATCTCAGAGAGGGCTACGGGTAATGTGGCGCAATGGCTTCTCCACACCCGCCCCGGGTTCGGGTCGTCGTATTGAACTGGAACTCGGTCTGGTTTACTCGGCGTTGCCTTTCGGCACTCGAAGCAACCAATTACCCATCAGAGTGCCTTGAACTAGTTCTGGTAGATAACGCCTCGGTGGACGGGTCTCTTGAGTTGCTCCGCTACGAATTTCCAAATGTTCGAGTCATTGCCAACGAGCAGAATCTTGGATTTGCCGAGGGTTGCAACCGTGCGATGCGCGACCTCTCGCAAGTCGCTGCCGTAGCGCTAGTGAACAACGATGCAGTTCCAGAGCCAGGCTGGCTGTGGCCCCTAGTTGAGGGACTGCAGTCTGATCCAGCAGTGGGTGCGGTTGCGGCAGGTCTTGTGTTAGATCCGGCGTTTACCCGGGTTGGCTTGAAGGTAACTGGGGGAGAAGCGCAAATCGAATCGCTTTCGATCGGCCCCATTTCGGTACTCGACCGCAGCCAGAGCAAAGGCATGTGGTCCGTGGGACACCCGGATTGGCCGATGGATCTGGACTACTTCGTAAACGGCAGCGCTGAACTGCTTGTGCCGGCTGGGGTAGGTGAGAGAATCATCACGCTTCGTGCCACAGGAGTTGGAACCTTGGTCGCGAGTACGGCATTTGATCAGGCCCAGATTCAGCTGGGAACGAGCGCAGCCGAGTTGCAGTTGCGGGCCGGCGACGATCGCACGGAATTGCTCAATGGGCTCGGAACCGACCTGAGGGATAACTCGGAGGGATACGACCGGCATTTTGGAGAGCCAGTGCAGATGCTCAGTACTGTTGGATCTGAAACTGTGCCGGGGTTCTGCGGTGGTGGCGTGCTTCTTCGAACTGCCATGCTCGACCAGGTTGGCCTGTTCGACCCACGGCTCTTTGCGTACTACGAGGACACCGATTTGTCTTGGCGTGCTCGGCGGGCCGGATGGCACACGGTCACTGCGCCTACGTCTGTGATCCGGCATTCATTCGGCGCCTCAGCGGCTTCGGCCTCGCCCGGATTCTTTGTTCATGTGTACCGGAACTGGATGATAACGGTGTTGCGAAACGCCAACTCGCAGGAGCGTTGTCTGGCTTTGCGGTCAATCTGGGAACGTATGAAGTGGGCAGTTCGTGCCAATGTTTTCAGCCGCCTCAAGCACGGCCGTCTGCCCCGAACAAAGCTGGTTTGGGCTTGGAAGCAAGTCATGTGGGATTCGCTGATTGAGTTGCGTTACGTGCGCAAGACCCGTGATCAGGCCATCGGCGCAGTAGTGACCAACAAGCTGCGCAGTCCGCTTCGGCCGTCATCAGGTGCTCGGCCGCCATCCTCAAGACCGGGTGGACCCCTGATTGTGTATCTCAACATCCAACAAAATCGCGATGCGGCAAGCCGCTTGCTTACTCAAATTCCTCAGATCGACTCACGGATAGATCTGGTGGCAGTAGTTGAGGATCTCGGATCCCACGTGGGCTACCGCAGGGCGAGCGCTAGCGAGATGCAGGTGATTCTGGGATTACAGGGTCGGGCAACTGAGTCCGAAAACGAAGTGCTCAGGTTGGCCGAGTTTGCCATCGGGTCCGTCCTATTGAACTGCGAGAAGGACAGAATTACCGCGAAACCAGCAACCCAGAGTCTGCTTCAGGGAAGTTTGGAAGACGCAGTTCAACATGGCAAAGCCCTGAGCGAGGTTGCTCTACAACTGCCCGAAACTGAGAGTATTCCAAGAGTTCATCTTGGAGAGTTCGTGAAACTCCTCATCGCCAGATTCGGCCTTCCCTAGGCAATAGCCCTTATTTTTGGACCAATGAACGAGTCTGGCCTGTGCTGACTAGCTCAAGAGGCCTGGGAATCTGACTTGGCCCTGTTCTAGTTGCTGTGTTTCCTCCTAGACTTGGAGAATGATGACTCCCATCCCCAGTGGGCGTGTTGTTCGGCGGTTGGCGGCACTGTTCGGCCTTGCGCTCCTGCTGAATTTCTTGCCAGTCCCCCGCTTCGGTTTTGCTCAAGTTTCGGTCCTGAACCGGATTGGACTCCCCGAAATGACTCCCGTTGGGGCCGCCGAACTGCCTCGCCTGCAGGCGGCACTCGACGTAGGGACCGTTACGAGTACAGTTCCGACTTCGAGCACAGTTCCAGCTCCGCCGAGCGCCCCGTCGGGCGAGACTGTCACTGAAGATCGAGTGAAGGGTAGCGCCGACAGAGTCAGCGAATTCTCTGCCATCGGCGTCCTGCTTGAGAACGCTCCGACCGAGCCGATACTGGTACGGGTCCATGCTGCCGATGGCAGCTGGGGTTCATGGCGGGAACTTGGCGTTGAGTCGGACGAAGGCCCAGATTCCACGCCGGGCGCTGGACGAGTCGAGGGTAACGCTTCGGCCTATGGCACCGAGCCCTTATGGGTCGACAATGCAATTGGCTACGAACTCAACCTGAGTAGCGCTGATGCCCCAACGGCAGAGATTGCTTTAGTGCGCGACGAAATTAAACGAACTGTCACCGAGGCCCTTCCCGTGGCGGGTGCTGCAGTGCCAACGCCGTTTGGTATTCACATGCGAACCGAGTGGGGTGCTCGCTCAACTTCAACCAGCGTTGGGTCGACGGTCAAACTTGCCGTAGTTCACCACTCTGCGAGCTCAAATGATTACTCCCCTGCAGAAGTGCCGGCAGTGCTTCGTTCCATTCAGGCGTACCACATGGACGGCCGAGGATGGTCAGACATTGCCTATAACTTTGTGGTCGATAAGTTCGGTGGAATCTGGGAAGGCCGTGGCGGCGGAATAGACCGGCCGATCATCGGTGCTCATTCCATGGGATTTAACACCAACTCGGTGGGTGTCATGGTGATTGGTGATTACACAGCGGCCCAGCCCACCGCTGCAGCTCTTGAATCTGTGAGTCAGGTGATTGGATGGAAGTTTGCGCTGCATCATGTTGACCCTGCAGGCCGAGTTGACTTCACCTCTCTTGGGTCAACGAAGTACGAGGCTGGTGTCGTCGTTAACCTTCCTCGCGTTGTTGGTCATCAAAATATTGGCCTGACGGGCTGCCCGGGGTCGATTCAGAACGCCATTGGCAACATCGCAAATCGAACCCAAGATTGGGCAGCCTTTGTGGCAGCGACCATGGGCCCGATTGGTTCATTCGATAGCGTCGTTGCCGGTGTGGACGGCACGATGACGGCCGTTGGCTGGGCAGTCGATCTTGATGTGACCGGTCCGACGCAGATTATTGCTACGAGTCGTGGTGGAAATACTGCGGGGGTTGCAAATGTCCCCCGTACCGACATTGCCGCTCTGTACCCAGACCAAGGCCCAGACCACGGATTCTGGCTGCAACTCAGCGGGTATGAGCCCGGCTGGTGGGAGGTCTGTATTACGGCGGTTA
This sequence comes from Actinomycetes bacterium, assembly GCA_037141255.1. Classification (GTDB taxonomy): domain Bacteria; phylum Actinomycetota; class Acidimicrobiia; order Acidimicrobiales; family Microtrichaceae; genus IMCC26207. The sequence continues at coordinate 6,532 of JBAXCX010000125.1, forward strand.
ATCGTGGTGAGGGAGTGGACACATTCCTTGGGTGTCGTTCCGCAGTAGTTCCGGAGAGTTCAGGCCATAGCCCCTACGGCGACCTAACGGCCTCCTCACCCCAGTCAGGAACGATTGACGTCTCCGGTCACGCAACCGACCCAGATGCGTGGCCGATTGAGGCACAGATCACGGTGGATGGTCAGTGGCGGCGTTCAATTGTCGCTTCCTATGCGGGTAACTCATTTAGTGGAAGGCTGTTAGGGATCCCAACGGGTATCCATCTGGTTTGCGCAACGGGAATCAACAGTGGCTCAGGAACCAATCAGCGTATGGACTGCGAGTGGCTTCTAGTCGGTGCGGCGAATCCCGTGGGCAGGCTCGATGCGATCAACAGCGCTCGAGGGGTTATCTCGACCACCGGGTGGGCGTATGACCCTGAATCCCTTGACCCTATTATCGTCATCATGGTCATCGATGGACAATGGTTTACCTCATGGTCCAATGGCTATCGCAGCGATTGGAGGGCGAATCATTCTGGATACGGGGATTCCCACGGATTCGCTATCGGTGCAAAGGTCGGCAAGGGCGAGCATTGGACCTGCGTCGTGGCGATAAACTCTGCTGGCGGAGTTGACACCAGCCTTGGCTGCCAGAACATAGTTGTGAAATGACTGAGGCGAAGTGCTTGTGGTGACGTGACCGAACAACCTCTGATCTCGGTCATCACGCCGGTCTATGACCCATCCGAAGATGTGCTTCAAGAGTGCTTGGATTCTGTAGCTGGTCAGTCGTGGACAAACTGGGAACACATTCTTGTAGACGATGCTTCACCCTCTGCTCACGTTGCACGCGTTCTACTGAAGGCAGCCCGAGCAGATGGGCGCGTGGTTCTTGCGCCACGGCAGACCAACGGCGGAATTGTTGCCGCATCCAACCAAGCACTCTCTCGGGCTCGCGGGCAATTCTTGGTGTTGCTCGACCATGACGACCTGCTCGAACCGCAAGCGCTAGAGCGCATTGCTCAGGCCTTCGCCTCTGGTGAAGACGTGGATTACGTCTACACCGACGAAGACGTCATGATTCCTTCTGGTCGCCTAGCCGACCCGTTCTACAAGCCGGACTGGTCGCCCGAGCGATTCAGAAACCAGATGTACACCTGCCACATCTCGTCGTTTCGCGCATCTGTAGTTGAGCAAGTGGGTGGGTTCCGAGAGGGGTACGAGGGCTCGCAGGACTGGGATCTGGTCCTAAGGGTGACCGAACAAGCACGGCGCATTGTTCACATTCCAGAGGTGTTGTATCACTGGCGGGTTGTGCCCTCTTCGGTGCTGTCCGGCGAAGACGTCAAGCCCTATGCCTACGAGTCGGCGCGTCGGGCGCTTGAGTCGCATGTTGAGAGACTCGGGCTTGACGCCGAGGTGGTTGAGCAGACCCCTCGTGGCTACTTTCATCTTGTTCGGCGACACCCCGAGACTCCACTCGTCAGCATCGTTATTCCCACGCGTTGTTCCTCGGGATTGATCTGGGGTGCGGAGCGTTCGATGGTTCTTGAGGCCGTTCGCAGCATCGTCGAGAAGGCCACCTGGCCCAATTACGAGATTGTGCTGGTAGTTGACGAGCCCCCCAATCGGCAGGTGATCGAAGAAATTGCGGAGCTTGTTGGAGACCGCCTTGTGCTGGTG
>JBAXCX010000126.1:0-7868 GCA_037141255.1 Actinomycetes bacterium
CGAGCTTTGTTCTGTTTGCTCGGCCGCCACGTCCAGAGGAGTTTCGGCAACGACTTGCAGGGATCCGGGCGCATAATCGCTGGATGGCTGATTGGTGCGCCAGGTTCCCTGAGCGCCGTGCAGGGATTGGCCAGATCTTCCTGAATGATGTTGATGAAGCCATCAAGGACGTTCAGTGGATACATGCAAACGGCTTGCGCGGTGGCATTCTGATTTCTTCGGTGCCACCGGATGTTGATTGGCTAGCTCCGCTGTATGACCCGATTTATGACCCGCTTTGGGCAGTGTGTGAAGACCTCGGCGTACCGGTCAACAGCCACGGCGGTACTGGCTTGCCTGACTACGGTCGCTATCCAGCCTCGGCTCTGCTGTTTATCAACGAGGTCACGTTCTATTCGCAGCGGCCATTTGTGCAGTTGCTTACCTCGGGCGTGTTTGAGCGGTTCCCGAAGTTGAAGTTTGTGATGACCGAGATGGGCTGTGCCTGGCTTCCCCCAATGCTCGAGCAATTGGATCGAATTTTGGGCCAGATCAGAGATACGGGACGAGTTGGTGAGCTTCGCTTCGCCGAGGAGCATGTTCTGCCGCGGTCTGCCACGGAGTATTTCAAGCAGAACTGCTGGGTAGGAGCAAGCCAGCCTGCTGCAGATGATGTGGCTGCGCGTCACGTTATTGGACTGGACAAATTCATGTGGGGAAGCGATTACCCGCACAATGAGGGCACATGGCCCCACACTCGAGAAGCGCTGCGGCAGCGCTTGCATGATGCGCCCGAGTCAGAGATGCGCAGAATTCTGGGTGGTAACGCAGCCGAACTCTATGGCTTTGATCTTGAAGCACTTGCACCACTCGGAAAGCGCTTTGGGCCAACAGTGACCGATCTAGCGCAACCACTGAATGAGTTGCCCGATCAGCCCTCGGAAGCACTTCTTCGCTAAAGATTTGGCCCGAAATCCGCTCTTCTCAGGCCTCTGGAATGACTTAGCTATGAGTGCTGACTAGAGTCACATCACATACCTACATCTAGTGACCTCAGATCCGGAAGAAGGAATATCATGAAGGCAACATCAGCAAGCTGGTCACTACGGGTAGCGCTGGCGTCATCCTGCGTGGTAGGAGCGGCACTCGTAGCAGGTGCATGCAGCTCCTCCGGCAACGAGGATTCCGCCTCATCCACGACTACCAAGGTCACCGAGACCACAAAGAATCCGTACGGCGCAGCCATCGCGGTCGACCCGCCAGCTCCAGGAGAGTCCGTGCTTGCCGTGACTGGCCCGGCGGGAGATAAGACGTACTCCTTAGATCAGCTCGCAGCATTCGGCCCAAAACAGGTGACGATTCAGGAGCCGTTTGTGAAGAAGACACAGACGTTCACTGCGATTCCCCTTGAAGCGCTACTCACGCCTTCTGGATTGACGGGTGCTCAGAAGATCAACACCGTGGCGCTCAATGACTACGACTACGCAAACACTGCCGAGAGCTTTGTCAATGGCGGAGCCTTGTTGGCCTATGAGCTTGACGGCAAGCCGATCCCTTACGATCAGGGCGGACCTGTCCGGATTATCTTTCCGACTGGCGCTTCAGGTGCCACCAACCTTGATGCTTGGAACTGGAGTTTGCGTTCCATCAGCGCCCAGTAGGTTCTATGCCAAACCGCTCTTCACCGCGAAAAATGGAGTTAGGTCGGGTTTTCGGTCCGGTTCAGGTCGTCCTTGCTGGGTTCCTGCTTGCAGGGATCGCAGGGGTTTTGTTTCTTGCGCTGCAAGACAATCAGGACTCTAAAGAAGTCAGAGCCAGAATCAACTCCTCTGATTCTTCGATTCAAGTTGCTGGTGCTACTGCGCGAGACACGCTGACCATGAATCAGCAAGCGAGAGCATGGCTGAGCGGAAAAATAGCTCGTCGTGAAGTGCAAATTGCGCGAGCTCTGCTGGCTCAACGCCTCAACACAAGTGATCGGGACGGCAACCTCGCCGGCGTGTTATTTGAGTCTCAGTTATCAAAGCCGTTAACGCACTTTGATACGGTTCTGTCCCAAGCTCCGAGCGGACCACTCGTTCCAGCCGATCAGGTGATTTGGACGAAGAAAATGTACGCGCCGATGTTCGAAGTAGAGGATGGCGCCAAGGGTGTTCTCAAGTCCCGAGAGAGCACCTCGCAAGGGGACGAGGTGGCGGCCTCGCAGACAAATGCAGCGCTTGCGACAAAGCAATTGCTGATAGGAGTCGCTTTGCTCTCCATCCTGGGACTGCTCCTCTTCTCTCTTTGGAGAGCCATTCGCTCGAACTATCGCCAGGCCACCAAGCTTCTTGCTGATGAGCAGGCCGAACTTGACGATTCGTTGATTGAACTTCGCAGGATAAAGGAGTTCGAAAAAGATGAGAGTCGGTTACTGAAATCAATTATTTCTGGTGCGCAACTCGGCGAGGTCCTTGTCGAGATCTCGAAAGTCGCTTCCCTTCATTCCGCCGGCCGCAGGTATCGCGTGGCAATCGATGGAATTGAGAGCCAATCCTCAGAGGGTGGTGGCACCGAACGAGTCGAGTTGTCTTGGCCCTTCGAGATTGAGCGGTGGCATCGGAGCGGAATTGTGGAGTGTTTCCAACAACCGGTAGGCCAAGCCGGAGGCGCAGGCTCAAGCCTCAGCCTGAGTGAAGATGCCTTGCAGAACATTGGGCGTCGTAGCGCTGAATTGGCAAGGATTGCAGTGAGCGATAGTTGGGCTCGGCGGCAACTCGCGCATGAGGCTACGCACGATCCGCTGACTGGCCTCTTCAATCGCTCGCACCTAGAACAGCAGTTGGGTGAACTTCTGAAATCTCGTGCCAATGGTGGCTTTGAGGTTGCTTTGGTTTTCTGTGACCTTGATCGGTTCAAGTTGGTCAATGATTCGCTCGGTCATAAGGCCGGAGATGTGTTGTTAGTCAATCTGGCCTCATGGTTTACCTCGGCGGTGGAGGCCTTTTTGGGTTCACCTGCAGGTCTCTCGGCAGAGGTCATTCTCTCTCGGTTTGGTGGAGACGAGTTCGTATTGGCATGTACCTCGGAACATTCTCTCGAGGTTGCACTCGCTCTTGGACTGCGAGTGAGCGAACTCTCCTCTCGACCGCTTGTGCTCGAGGGGATCGAGACGTTCACCGATATGAGCATTGGCATTGCTGTCTCATCTGATGAGACTTGTACAGCGGAGCAACTCCTGCGAAATGCAGACGTTGCGATGTACCGATCAAAGGCGATAGGCCTTGGTGGTCCGGTGCTCTACAGCGGAGAGGTCGAGGCTGACCGGGTAGAGCACATTCAGACGAACACCATGTTGCGGCGAGCTTTTGAGCGTGACGAGTTTCGGCTCTATCTTCAGCCGATCATTGAGTTTTCTACGGGGAATACCTTGGGATTTGAGGGCCTAGTTCGCTGGCAGCATCCAACCCTTGGTTTGTTAAGTCCAGGTCAGTTCCTCGACAACCTTGAGGAACTCGGCTTGATCAGTCAGTTGGATTCTTGGATGAGACGTGAAGCCTTCGCAGTGATGGCAAGTTTGAACGCAGGCTTCAGCGATGACCGCCCCTACATCAGTTTGAACGTGACGGAACGTGAACTTCAAAATGCCACCTTTAAAGGTGAGGTTCTTGAACAGATTCGAACGGCCGGAATTCGTCCTGAGCAGGTAGTGCTCGAGTTGTCCGAGAATGCATTCGTTGACTTTCAAGGCCATGAAGAGGGCCTTGAATCATTGCGAGATGCTGGGATTCGTATTGCCCTCGATGACTTTGGTACGGGCTATTCAAGCCTGATGCAGTTGCAGAAGCTGCCCATTGACATCGTGAAGCTCGACCGAGCTTTTGTTGCTGCGCTTACTTCTGGCGGGCAGCGTGCGCTCGGAGTATTACAAGGCTTGCTCCACGTGATGCGCGCGGTCGAGTTGACCATGGTGGTTGAGGGAGTCGAGACGGAGTTTGAGCAGGATGTGCTGGTATCGCTCGGCTGCAAGTACGCGCAGGGGTACTTGTACGGGCGCCCTGCGCCAGCGATGGATGTGCTGACGCAGCTGATGGATCGACTGCCCCCGCTTCGCTGACCGTGATCCCTGCCACTTTTGTGAGTTGCTCAGTGAGCTCAGCTGGGGTCAGCAAGCTCCGCTGGGGTCATGAGTTGACTCGTGCAAAGGGGGCGCAGGCGGCCAACACAGTGAGCATGTGCAGCTGAGCTACTTCCTCGAGTGTCAGCCCATGGCCGGTGTAACCCCCGGCCAGAGTGAAGGCCACCGGAATGTCGTGTTGGCGAGCGAACTCAAAAACCATGCTCTCTCGCTGGCTCATCATGTCTGTGGTGATCCCACTCATCCCGCTGGCATGTTCATGTGGGTCCATCCCGGCGTTGTACAGAATCAGATCAATTCCCTCTGGCTGATGAATTGATCCGAGTTGCTCGGCAATCGTGTCGAGGTAGGCGGCAGAGTCCTGCAAAATGGTGAGTTGTGCATCCTCGCGAGAGGAGTACGAGTCGAAGCTCTTGACCGAAATGTCGAGTTGTTCGACTCCGTCAAGGCCCTCAATCAGCTCCGCAGTTCCACCACCGCAGTGCGCATCAAGATCAAGAATGAGCACTCGCTTGGAACCGGCAGCAAGAGCTGCGCGGGCTGCGACTACCAAACCGTTAATGGTGCAATACCCGGAGCCGTGCTCATACCTTGCGTGGTGCAGACCGCTAGAAAGCGAGCCGGCATTACAGGTGGCCACATCGGGGTCAGCCCCACTAGCGAGGGCTTCTAGGGCTGCATCGCGCAGACCACCAGTAGAAGCAGCGACTGCTGCAAGCAGCCCCTCGTACCAGCCGATGCCATTCGAGATAGCAAGATCGAGTGGTATGCCGGTGAGTAGGGCATCAAGGTATTCCTGGTCGTGGACTCCTTGCAGTTCAGCCGAAGTCGCCGGGTGGGGTTCGCACAGAGCGAGACTTGAATTGTTGAGTCCCTGAATCAACTTGGCGACTTCGTCGGCCTTGGTAAAGGTGTCGAAGGAGTCGGGAATATCGTTGAAGCTGGGGGAATAGAAAATGCTGAGTGTCATCTGGGTTTCTCCTGTGTGCGAGTCTGTGCGGTAGCGATGAGGTTTTCGAGCTGGGTTAGCTCTCGTCCTCGCTCGGACCAAGGCGAATTCGGCTGATCACGCCGTAGATGTCAATCTCATTGGCCTCTTGCCAACGGGTGACCTTGGCCCGCGCTCTGGCGACTTGGTTTGGTGACTTGCCGCTGCGGCGTGCCAACCAGTCGACTGCGTCCTCTGCATAAATCAATGCAGCGATAGGCCGAGCCGACCGGATGGCTTCAAGGGCTGCAATGGACTCCCAGCCAAGGGCGAGGAGTATCGCAAATGCCATCGATGGGCCCCTGTTGATTCCCATATGGCAGTGCACCAACACTCGTCCCTCCGAGCGGGCAAGTGTGTCGAGTGCTCGATCTACTCCCGAGTCAAACCAACTGTCGGGCCGAGGGCCGCCGTCGTCGTCAATACCAATATGGGTATAGCGAATCTCGGGGGCCAACTCGGCTATCAGGCTTGCATCGGAATACTCGCCACGGCAGTCGATGACCCCGCAGACCTCTGCGGCGGACCATTCAACGACCTGCGCAGCAGCAACTGTGGCGTCTGGAGAGAGGTCTCCCGAGACAAGTAGCCGGTCACCCACAAAGCACAGCCTGCGGTGCCAGGCCACAGCATCGCTAGAAGCGGGAATGCTGGCGCGGGGCGCGTCAGAAAGAAGTGATTGTGTTGAACTCATGGGGTGCCTTCCTCGGGAACCGTTGAGCGTTGCTCGCTCTCCCCCTATGAGTCAGTAGGGCATGGGATGTGACATTCCGTGCTGGTTACTGCTTATAGCCCAAGTCGGTCAGCCAAGGCTTTCGGGCCGATGACGGTAAGTTCGACCACAGCCCGACTCAGGCCGATATACAACAGCGTGTCGTCCACTTGGCTATCAGTGCAAACAAACAACACAGTGTCTACCTCTAGACCCTTCGCCCGATGGACGTTTTCACAGACCACTTGGCCGGGTGTAGTCGCAGCCTGTTCCCAGGGGACAAGATTGCTATGAGCGCGCAGCGCATGACGAGTGGTGCTGTCGGTGGTTTCCACCAAAATTGTTGACGGGTCGCGCCCTTCGACCATCACGAGCTGATGCAGTTGTTCTTGCACTGCGGCCACCGCGGACTCAAGGTCATCGGCTTGTATCCAACGGATACCCGCGGCCTCGGGACGGTTGAGCGGTGCTGGTGCACCATTGAGTCGGCGGCGAATCAGGTTGCCAATTGAGAAACTATTCCTGCAGTTCACGACCAGCTCGCAGCGAGTCCAACCGTCGGCTGTCAGCGGGGTAGTGAACCCTCGTTGGTACAACATCTGTTGCTCATCCGCTAGGAGTAAAACTCGGCGAGGGCCCTCGGGGTCAAGCAGCATTTCCAGTGCAGCAATCCAAGCCGGTGAAAAGTCCTGAGCCTCATCAATGATGATGGTGTCGAACTGCTCGGTCACTTGGTGCCAATAGCGAAGCAAGTGACCCACTGCGTGCACGTTCCACCACTCATCGCCCGCATCTGCTGGCGGAACTAGCGGCTCCATCCCCTCCAAACTGAGCGCCAGGGTCAGGAAGGCGCCGATACGCAAGGAGTCGTCCTCGGGTAAGCGTCGCCGCAGCTGTGCCGCCAAAGGTTCGTTGTAGCAGGTGACAAGCGTGCGTTCTTCACGGTGAAACGCTCGCAGCGCCCAACTCGCGGCCAACCGAGACTTTCCGGTGCCGGCAGCACCGGTGACTGCCACACGAGTGTTCACGTCAAGGCCAGCCATTGCCTTGATCTGCTCCTGGCAAATGTCATCAAGCCGTGAGCGAGCGGAGTTGGCCTGAGCCAGCGGATCCCAAGAAAAGGTTGCGTTGGGGCAGAGGACATCGACGATCGACTCGAGCGCATCCTGCGAGAGGGGTTGGTTGCCCCAACGGTGCGTCATGAGCAGATCCACGGCGTGCTGCGGGTCATCAAGGTCTGAGGCGATCAGTAGCTGCGCCCTGTTGACTTCAGGCGGAAGGCGACCCTCGAAGGAGGTGGTGTTTGGAAAGGCAACTCCGTATTCAACGTGCAGATTGGGCAGATCGCATTCGCTGCGGAGAAGCTTGCGCAGCTCAAACGCGTTGCTTTGTGCCTGCTGATAGGGCTGCTTCTTCAGCGGCTTGCCGGGGTGGCGACCGCTACACCAAATGCCATCTCGAACCACGATCCGGTGGCCCTTAACTTCCAAGTTGAGCACCCCGTGTTCGCGGTGGAGCAACACGATGTCGATTTGGAAGTCACGATGAGTGCTCATGCCCACATTTGGAATGATGAACCAGCCATCGCGCAGCCCATCGCGTAGCACGCGAACCACTTGCCGCTCCGTATCGTCTTTCAGTGACTCGAACGGAAAGTCCTCAGGAATTAGTACACCCATATGACTAGCTTGGCCCAGATGTCTGCGGCGACCTGACCTGTTTAATCAGGAATTCACTCCCGACCTCCTGAATCATTGGCGCCGGTAAGCGACGGAATCCGTAGCTTACCGGCGCCAATCCGGTTAGCGGTGGGTAGAGTTCGCGCAGGGAGAGGGAGGGTGTGATGTCGGAGCAGTCCGAAGGTGAGGGTTGGTGGCTTGCAGTTGACGGTCGCTGGTACGCGCCACATCTGCATCCTGACGCTCAGGCCGCAGAGGCCCATGAGACCGCTGGCGATTCGGGGACTGCTGGCGGCCCTGATGACGCAGATGATGACGCAGGCGATGAGGCATCGGCGGGAGCAACTGCGGACACCTCTGCTGTAGCCGACACAGGGCACGATTTTTTAAGGG
>JBAXCX010000127.1:0-7803 GCA_037141255.1 Actinomycetes bacterium
GTTCCGCAGACTCTTGCGCTGTTGAACAATGGTGGAGTCGATCTATCTGCTGAGGATATTGCGGCGCTTGCCGCCATTGCCTACGAGCCATGTCTTGCGCTGATGGCTGTCCTTGACGGCCCGTCAGGGTTACCGGCTCCTGGCGCTGTGGATCCGACCGCCGGACCTATCGATTGGATGGCCGACAACTATCTCAAAGGCATCTCGGCCGTTCCTGCAGTAACCATTCATGCAACTGCAGAGTTCAGCCGCTCCTACTGGGATGCGACTGACAAGGAAATCGCAGACTTGTTGTTGGTAGCCGCCTCACTCGACTCAGCAGTGGTGCCCGGAACAATGCAGATCCAGCGTTGGCTCTATGCACGGCCGAGCGTCGTTCACCCTGAAAGGTGCCTGCGCATAGGCGGCGTAGCACCCCTTGTCTGCGCTGGCGACGCGTTCGGCGGTGCCAAGGTCGAGGGGGCAGCGTTGTCGGGTGTTGCTGCTGCTCAGGAACTTGTCGCCGCGCTCGGTAGTGATCTGTGATCGAACTTGAAAACTTGCCGACTCGTAGCTGTTGGACTCCTTTTTATGTGCTGACTTGTTGCGTGAATTGCCATCGTTAAGCTCATTGATGTGCAACAACTCGAGACCAAAGTTTGTGTCGTCTGTGGGCGCACGATGCAATGGCGAAAAAAATGGGAACGGTCCTGGGATGAGGTGCGCCACTGTTCCGCAGGATGTCGAAAGCGGGGCATCACCAAGGTTGATACAGAACTCGAGTTGGCAATTTTGAGACTGCTCTCAAGTCAGTCAAGGGGCAGCACCATTTGCCCGAGTGAGGCAGCGAAAGACGTGGGGGGAGCAGACTGGCGCCCACTTTTGGAACCAACTCGATGCGCAGCGCGCCGCCTCACTTCGCAAGGCCGGGCCGTCATCAGTCAAGGTGGTCGAGTGGTCGATCCTTCTACTGCCAAGGGCCCAATCCGAATTGGGCTGCTGTGACAGATACGTTGCTGCCGAGTCCCGAGCAAGGCGAAGAGTTGCGGTGGGTCGCACAGCATCTGGCAGATCTGTGCAGTGACGTACCGAGACGATCAGAGCGTTTTGTTGGTACTCAGACAGCCGCTGATGCTGCGCTTTCGCTCCTTGACCTGACAGGCTACGCCCGCCGGCGTAACGAAGTACTACCGGTTCAGCGGCGCGGAGCATCCGGACTGTCGCCGTGGATCCGTCACGGGTTGTTGACGTTACCGAGGGTCTATTCCGCTCTTCATGGGCCTGCGGCTGACCTTCAAAAGTTTCGTGATGAGCTTCGTTGGCAGGAGTACGGCCGACATGTTTACGCTCGGTTGGGCCGTGGTACTGCTGAGCCATTGCGTCGGGTTCTTGTATCGGAGTCAAGCTCGGGGGTTGAGCCTTGGGACCGTTCAATGCGCTGTATCGAAGTGAACCTGGATGAACTTGAGCGTGACGGGTGGCTGGTGAACCAGACCCGCATGTGGCTGGCTTCTCAGTGGTCGGTGCGTCATCTTGCTGACTGGCGAGATGGGGAGCGCTACTTCTTTACGCACCTGCTCGACGGCTCACGCGCTGCGAACCGTCTTGGGTGGCAGTGGACAACGGGGTCGGGCACTTCTAAAGCCTATGGATTTTCGCAGTGGCAGGTTCAAAAGCGTGCGCCAGGGCTATGCGACACATGCATGCATAAAGACGCATGCCCGATTCGAGACTGGCCTGAGGACCCTGACCTAATCGCCGTTGAAGCAGACCCTCGGCTCCGACGCGATCCTGATGTCAGGCGCACGGCCGGGCCAGAGCAGGTCGAGGTTCACTCGCGACCAGAAGCAGTCTGGATAACCGCCGAATCGCTAGGTGATGAGGACCCGGCTTTGGCAGCGCATCCGGATCTGCCCGTGTTGTTTATCTTTGACCTCCCTTTGTTGACAGCACTCCGCTTGTCTTCAAAGCGACTGGTGTTTCTTGTGGACCGCTTGGCTGAACTTGGGGCAGAGCGCAAGCTCGAAGTGCATCTAGGCAACCCAGTTCACGTACTCGCAAATCGGCCGCTGGCCACCACATTCGCCCCAGTACCGGGTTGGCGCCGACGATCGGCTTCTCTGAACTTGGCAGAGGTGCACCCTTGGCCGTGGTTGGAGCGCCCGAAGGCAGGATCGGTCGCAAGTTTTAGCGCCTGGTCCAGAGGGAAATGAGTGCGCTCGCAGTGCTCGGAGGACTCACCGGGCTCAACCGCTTTTGCATTGGCGCCGGTAAGCGACGGAATCCGTAGCTTACCGGCGCCAATGAGTCAGGTTGGGGGCGAAGGACCGACTCTCGTTCGTCACGGTCGGACTGAAATGGTCAGATGAGGTTGAGCGTTGATCTAGCGACCCATGCCGTGTTGTGACTCGGGTTGTTGTCGGCGTCGTAGCCGCCGACGAACACGACCTGCCTGGCATCTGATGGGAACGGCGAAACACTAAAGGTGCGTGTGGTGCCAAGGGTGTGTGGAGGGGTGACACTTGTATTCGGCAGCGTCTTGAGCGTGTAACGGCCCGTCGCGTTGCGGACGTAATAGTTGGCGTTGGCGTCGGGAACCGGATGGATCTGGATGCTGATGAGATGCTCGGGTTGGCGGCCGGTGGCGTTCAGTGCAGTGACGGTGTTGTTCGCAGCGATGGCGTACTTCACTTCTCGGCTCAGTTGGGTGCTGAGGTCAGCAATGACGTCGATCTCGGTCACCTGGCGGTAGCCATTGGCAGGTTCAAAGCGGACCATCTTGCAGTTCGCACCCTCGAGCCCAGCGAGCAGTGCGGGGTTGCCGTCGGGGCCGATGATGCTGGTTAGGCCTCGCATGCCGCTGCTCCCTCCTGTGGTGACAACGAAGGGGTACTCGGCGACCTGTTCCCACCGTGGCGCTGCACCGTCAACCCGCCGCCAGATCGCTGGAGCGATCGCAACGTGCAGCGCTCCGTCGCACTCCGCGAATGCCATCGGTCGGCCTGCCGACGGACTCGGCAACTCGGGTTCAGAGTCCCACACGAGCCCCTTTCCTGCCTGGTAGGCACCGCTGAATATCCCGGTTGGAAGGGTTCCGGCGAACGCGCGTTCAACTCCAGTGACTTGATCTCGGTGGAAGCCAAAGCTGCGAACCGTGGCCTTCCCCCTGACGTCGGCGAGCAGGTGTTCGGTGAATCCACCGGCGGGGTCGCGTTGGTACACCGACGCCTTGCCCAGGAAGTCGCGACACGCTGCCAGTAGGACCGGAACAGACGTGGGCAGTCTGCTGCCGTCGGCCCCAACGTTGAACGTGACCGACATCAGCGCCGTGACGCCCTCGTTACGTTTCGTGCTTCGCCTGCCGCTCCCCGGTGGCAGATCCTCGTCGAATTGATGGTCAAGGACCCAGGCTCCCTCGCTGGAATCCAACCGCAGGATCTGGGCGCCGATCACCGGATCGGAGCCCGGCCGATCCATCCACGTCTCGATGCCGGCGAACAACGCTCCGGCGTGGTCCGTCAGCACCCTGAGTTCGGTCCCACCCATGAACGCATCAGCGTCATCGCGCGCCCCAGCGGCATATGACAGAGACACACCTTCGCTGGGCGGCGGCACGGAGGTGGGGACCGGCACAGAGGTGGGCACCGGCACAGACGTGGTGGTGCTCACTCCTGTGGTCGGCGTGCCCACCCTCTCTGGGGTGCATGCTCCGGCGATAGCCGCAGCGCTGCCTGCAGTTGCACTCACGACGAACTGGCGGCGAGACAAACGCGACAGACGCGGCACGACAGGCGAATCAGACATGATGGCTCGTGAGGCATCTGAATTCATTACGAGGACTGTAGCGTTCGAGTCACTTGGTGATCCTCAGCGCCGCCGCAGTGCCGAGCTGATCATGCGCAGCACTCTGCGCCAGCGCCGGCACCCCTTCTGGCCCGTTCGAGTCAATGGCGATGACTGATCTCAGGTCGGCGCGGCTACCAAGATCCCGTTCTGCTGAGCGGCTAGTGCGAGTCGCTCGTCATAAGTGACCATGCCTTCGAGATCGTCACCGAGATCGAGTGCCGCTGCGACATGGATAGCGTCAAGAGTCAGCAAGATAGACGGATCGAGGCGACCTGCTGCTTCAAAAACCGCTGTGGTAACTTCAGTGATCGTCAAGGCATCAAGGACAATGCGGGCCTGGACTAACAACTCAGGTGCAACACGACGAACGGCGCGAAGCAACTCGGTTCGAGCCAGGTCGCAGACAACCGGGTCGCGGGGTGTCTCAGCGAGCCAATCCCGCAGCCCGTCGGTCTCAGGTTCGTGCACCACAAGCTTCACGAGCGCAGATGTGTCTAGATAAAAGGACATGTCAGTAGCGTTCGGCGTTGCGCATCTCTAACAACGCTGTAGTCACTATTACATCCGAGGTGGCAGCTGGAATCTCGGTGATGTCGCGCCGACTCGGCCGCGCACGACCCATATTGATCAGGGACTGCAGGCGCGATGCCGGAATGGCAGTGAGCTGAGCAACAGGTCGACCCCGGTCAGTGATCGTGACAGTTTCGCCAGCGACGGCATCTGCAACCACTGCGGACGCGTTCTGCTTCAGTGCTCGAATCCCGACAGTGGCCATGTGCTTCATTGTAGCACATCTATCGCTTGTCCAGTATCTCAGCCCGCTAACGCTCGCATTGGCGCCGGTAAGCGACGGAATCCGTAGCTTACCGGCGCCAATGATTCAGGAGATGGGGGCGCCAAGCCCATAGGGCCGACTACATACCCGCCCGACCAGCCCAGATCTGCTGAGGGAGTTATGACTCACTCGACGTCCACGACCTCGGCGTCGGTGTGGGTCTTCGCCAGATATGCAACCACGACGGCGATAGCAACAAGGAAGATCGCGCTGGTGACGGTTGTACCGAGCCCGAGGCCTCCGTTGGGGACCGGCTGTGAGAGGTAGTCGCCGAGCGAGGCTCCAAGCGGTCGGGTCAGAACGTAGGCGGTCCAGAACGCGAGGATCTCGTTCAGGTGCAACACGAAATATGCAAAGGCGACTACACCGATGAGAGCAGCGAACAGCAGCGCCGACTTCCAGTACCCAAGGTTCAGCCCTTCGGCGAGCAGGTCGCCTGCGGCCGTACCGAGAGCGAAGGTGAACAAGATCGCTAGCCAGTAGAACCCCTCTCGTTTCGCAGTGACGATCGTGTGGATGGACAGGGTTTTCTCGCTCGCATACCAAGCACCGAAAGTGGCGAACATTGCGGTGGCAAAGATGGCTGTAGTAACGCCGAGTGAGACCCCGAAGTTGTCGACGAGGTTGTCGGTAATGAGGGTGCCGACGACACTGATGAGCACGACCGACAGCCAGTAGATGCCGGGAACGTAGCCCTTCGCCCGGAACTGGAACACCAGTGACACACCGAGCAGCACTGTCATCACGAGAGTGGTGACTGTTAGGCCGAGGCCAAGGTTGACACCGAGGAAGTCCGCCGCCGTCTCACCGACGGTCGTAGCGAGGATCTTGATGATCCAGAAGAAGATCGTGACCTGGGGAACCTTGTTCAGCAGCCGAGCCGAAGTGGAACCCCCGGTCGACGGAGTCCTCGGAGCTTGCTTGGGTGTGATGTCTCGACCGCTTTTTGGCTGGGCCATATCGTCTAGCTTTCCTAGTGGTGCGTGCAGGCTGACCTACTGCCAGTTAGGCGCTTCCCTGACCTCGGCAAACCGACGGTTAACTCTCCGGTCGAGTCCGGAGCGGCCGAGGGGCCTTCGACCCGTTCCCCTACGTCTTGTTGGACTTGTCCTTGGCGTGATCATCGGACCGGGGCGCAGTATCAGGGAAATACGGGATCGATTGGCATGTCCGGCAGCACCAACCTGAACTGAGTAGGAGCAACCGCCGCGAGTAATAGGCGGCCACCCTCTCCTTCAGCCAGCGACCGTGCCAACGCGAGTCCGACTCCGTTGCCGGTCGCTCCGGGGTCGTGACGAACGAAGAGCTGCTCCGGTTCGCGGTCCAGATTGCCGCTGTCAGTGACCGTCAGAACAACTGAGTCTGAACTGGCAACGACCGCTACCCCGATTTCGCCAGATCCGTGTGCGAGTGCGTTGTCGATCAGGATGTCGGTGATCTCGTCGAGGATCGGCAAGCTGATCGACACAGAACCACTCTTCGTGGCATCGAAACGGCCTGTCCGGCCCGCCTGGGAAAGTCGCGTAGACCAACGGAGGCAGACGGCGTTCATCCAGGGGGTCGCTTCGAGGAGGGATCGCTGTCCGGTGCCGCGACGTGCCACGTCGAGGAGCGTAGCGATGGTTGACTCGAGCCGGTCGATCTCCTTGAGTGACTCATTCAGTACGGCGAGTCGATCGTCTCGTGGGTTGAGGACTTCCCCCTCGATCGATAAGCGAAGCGCAGTGAGCGGTGTGCGGAGTTGATGCGATGCGTTGGCAGAAAACTCGCGCTCTCGGTGCAGTGCCCTCTCAAGACGTTTCGCTGTGCCGGACAACGCCTGGGAAGTCGCGTCGAGTTCGGCGACACCGCTGACGCGGCGCTTGATAGCGAAATCGCCGCCGCCGAGGCGTACTGCGTCGTCGCGGATCAGTTCCAGCGGCGCGACGAGCCGGCTTGATAGGAACCACCCGGACGCCGCAGCAATCCCTATTGCAGCGAGGTCGAACGCAACGAGCATCAAAATGTCGCGACGGACCCGGCCTTCGGTATCGGAGAGCTTCTCGGCCACCCAGATGACTCCCTTGGTCTGTTCGTCGATGACGACCGGCCGAGTGACCACGAGCGAGGAGCCAACGGCCCCTTGGCGGGTCAGGCGATCGGTGGCTTTAACGAGCTCGTCCGCGGTCACTGGTCCGTTGCCGGCAATACGGGTGCCGTTGCGCAGGTAGACGGCCACCGAGACGGCGGACTCAATCGCTGGAAGATCGACCTGATCTCCGCTGCGCAGCGACGCGTCGGAGATGTCCGCAGCGACCCGCTCGGCGACCCGCTCGAGCTCTCTCACTGACTCAGAACGTGCACGGAGCGAAACCACTATCGCGAGCGGAACGGTGAGGAAAGCGGTTGCAAGGATAGTGACGCCGACGATCGCAATGAGGATCCGGCGCCTCACGGTCGGGTCCTGTGATCAGTCACTGAGTTCCCAGCGGTAGCCGACCCCGCGCAAAGCGGTGATGCGGCTCGGGCTGCCGGCGGCTTCGCCAAGTCGGCGTCGCAGCGCCGCGATGTGAACGTCAAGGGTCTTGGTCGACCCCCACCAATGTTCGTCCCAAACCCGGCTCATCAGATCCTCACGCGTTACGACGTTGCCGCGGTGATTGAGCAACTCGACCAGAAGATCGAACTCCTTCACCCGCAGTGGTACCTCGGCCCCAGAGACGATCACCCGGCGCGGTCCGAGTTCGACGGTGACGTTGCCGTCGGTCAGGGTTTCGAGTGGGTCATACAGATTCGGCTTACGGAGCTGAGCGCGGATCCTTGCGAGAAGTTCCGCAAGGCGAAACGGTTTGGTGATGTAGTCAACTGCACCGGCATCGAGCCCGATGACCACATCCATCTCTTCGGATCGGGCCGTGACCATCAATACGGGCACTTCGCTCCATCGGGAGAGGAGCTCGCGAGAGAGGTCGAGTCCGTCCCCGTCGGGTAGCCCGAGATCCAACAACACCAGGTCAGGAGCTCTCTGCACCTCGCGTGCGGCCGCGGCGGTGAGCGCTCGTTCACATTCGTAGCCGGCGTTCTCGAGGGCACGCTGGAGACTTGCGCCTATCGCAGGGTCGTCCTCGACGATCAACAGTCGATGCGATGTCACCGGACTCCTA
>JBAXCX010000128.1:0-7687 GCA_037141255.1 Actinomycetes bacterium
CGTCTTGTGCATGGCGTTCTACGACTCGGTGAATCATAAAATCGGCGCCCACCGGACCGCTCTGGTGCAAGGTGCGCATGGCAGTGATCACCTCGTCTAGACGACTGCTAAATGCGTCGCCGCTCAGGTGACGGCCGGCAACGTAGCGGATGACTTGGGTGCCCACATCTGGCAGTTCACCGAGGACTTCGGGGCCGATTCCAAGTTGCCCAGCGCGCCGAGCCACTTCGGCCTCATGGTTGCGATCGATACCCAGCAACTCGGTACGGTCACCTGGGATGCGCACCACGAACTCTTGGCCGTCAACCCCGACCACAAAGTTGTGGTTGGTCATGCCACCCGCAAGTACCCCGATGCTCAACTCTGCGTCCGCCCAGCCAGGGAAGCGACGAATGGCACCTTCAACGGCAGTATTCATCGACTCCTCCTCATGCGAGGATCTTCAGACAATGAGTGGGCGCGGAGGGAATCGAACCCCCGACACCCTGGATGTAAACCAGGTGCTCTAACCAACTGAGCTACGCGCCCTCAGGGTGCAGCTTACCCGGTGACCCCAACAGCACATATCTTGACGCTCCGCAACGGGTCAGTTCGGAAGGTTTGCTGCAGAAATATCTAGCGCACCACTTCGGCCAAGCGCACGCAGCGCGGTCACTGTCTCTATTTGCATCTCGGGTAGCTCGCTCAGATTGAACCACTCGACGCGTTCAATCTCTGGAGAGGACGGACGAACCTGTTCGATCAGAGCGGGCTCGAAGGCTTGTGCTAAGAACACAACATCCACACGGTGTGGAATGGGTTCGACTACCACCGCCGCTTCGCTGATGAGGCGGATTTTTAGGTTGACCTCTTCCTTGGTTTCGCGTACTGCTGCGTCCTGAGGAAGTTCATGCCGCTTTGCAAGACCGCCCGGAGTTCCCCAACGCTTGCCGTAGCTCTGCTTCACCAAAAGAATCCGGCCGTCTTCTCGTTGCACAATGCAGATCGCACCGACGGTGTACTTGGGCGATCCGAGTCGCACCAGAATTCTTCGCACGCGGCGCGGGAGGGCTCCAAAGATTCGTAAGAGAATTAAATGGAGTCGCAACTTCATCTTGGCCTCACAGAATCACCCTGAATACCGTCACCAGCTACCGAGCGTCTGACGCCTGACAAACAAGGTTTCAAAGAGTTCTTCAGTGCCGGCTGCAACGGGGGTTCGCCTTGCCGCCGGGTCAAGCACCACAAGTTCCCGGCCCTGAGCATCTGCAATATGGGCGCCAACTTCTTGCAATACCAGCAGTGCTCCCATGTAGTCCCATGGGCCTAACTTGCTATCGGTGCAGTCAATTGAACCATCGAGTGTTCCATCGGCAACGCTGCACAAATCAAGTGCAGTCGCCCCCAGAGACCTGTATTGCCGCCAGTGCAAATGCTTTGGGCTATAGCCGTTGAGCACCAGCATGGCGCTCTCTATTTCGGTAATCGCCGAGGGCGCAATCGCCGCACCGTCTCGGGTTGCGCCTTGGCCGCGAACCGCCTGATAACGCCTACCGGTTGCCAGGTTCACCACCAGTGAAGCCCGCATCTCGCCAGCCTCAACTGCACACAGGCTGATTGCGTACCAAGGAATCCCGCGACTTGCATTCGTCGATCCATCAACTGGGTCAACCACCACAATCATGTCGTTGGCGCGGTCCTCAAGGCCCGACTCCTCTGACAAGATCCCGACGCCCGCAGCGCGTAAGACTGTGAGTGCGGCCTCGTCGGCAACAAGGTCAATTCGGTACTGGCCTCGGCGCTCAGTTCTGTCACGCCAAGAACTTCCAGCCTGTGCAGCGTCCTCGTGCAGCACCTGCGCAACTGCTAGCGCCGTGTCATCTAACAGTGCAAGCAAGGCGTCATCATTCACCCTGTGAGGCTACCGGTGCAGAGTGGATCACCACGTCAAACTAGCCAGAAACAGTCAGTGCTGGCACTCTGTATGGGTGGCCTTGCTTGATGTTTCCGGCTTTGTAGCCGACTTAAAGAATCATGCTGCTGACCATGGGTTTCATATCCATGACGAGCGGCACCTAGTCGAGACCTATTCCATGCGACAGGCCTGGGAAGTAGACCTGCATCCAGAAGAAGCCTGCGGCGGCCCAGTCGAGTTCCATCTGACGCTCGAGATCGACCCGCGCACGATGCTGGCCTTCGAGGACCAAGTTCAAGAATTACCAGAGGATGAACCCCCCGAAGATCAGTTCAACCTTCCGCTGACCTTTACGTGGTCGTTGCCACCACTCCCCCGCTGCCCCGACTTGTTGCTGCTCGCTACAGAGATTGCAGGAATCGGCGGGCCTGATCTTCCGGTTGAGGTGTCTGCAGTGGACTCGTTCGCCTCGGTGACAGACCCATCGGAGCGCCGACTCACCGTCGTTGCCCGAGTGCTCGTCAGCTTGTCGCAGGTGTACCTCGGAGAGGAGCAACTCTGCGACACCCTTGAGCAGTGTCTTGCTGTCAGCAATTTCTTGCTGGAGTCAGCACCCATCTGGCTCGACGACCAAGGCTAGGAACGAGTAAGGCTCCAAGCAGCACGGACTAGCAGACGGCGCTCCGAAGTCAAACACATGACTTCAGTGGCAAAATTTAGAAGGTTGGTGACCTATGCACATGGAGTCGACCCCTCTTGAAAAGTCCCGTTGGGACATTGGGTCTCGAACCACCTAGTTCCCGTGAGGTTGGCTTCAGTTAAGACTGCCTCAGACAGATCAGCTTGAGACAAGTTTGAATAACTCAGATCAGCGAAGCTCAGGTCTGCGAAATGCATTCGAGCATTCCTCAGAACCGCACTCGACATGTTCACCCGAGTCAGGTTGGCGCTGGTCAGATTGGCATTCGCTAAGTCGGCTTCATCAACAATTGCGTAAGACAGATTTGCACTGCTCAAGTTTGCCCCATCGAGTTGAGCCCCCCTTACGTCGGCCGAAATGAGACTAGCGAACTGGAGGTTTGTCTTTAGGTCTGCGTGCTGAAGATTTGCTCTATTCAATACGCTGCGGGCTAGGCCTGCGCGTTCAAAGTCCGCTTCTTTAGCGTTGACTCTGGTTAGGTCAGCAGCCTCTAAGTCAGCACCTGTGAGATTCGTCTCAACCAGTGTGGCACCCGTGAGCTTGGCTCCTGCCAGATTAGCGCTGGTAAGATCGGCCCCAGATAGATCAACTCCACGCAGGTCTGCCTTCTCCAAATTTGCAGACGCTAGGTCCACCCCAACTAGGGAAATCTCTCGCAAATCGCACCCGCTGAGGTCAACACTTGGACTAGCGGGAGCATCGCAACGGGTTGGTGATGCTCTGACAATCGCAGCACTGTGGTCTGCAGACCAGCGAACGAGCACCGCTGCAAGCGCGAGAAGCAGTGCGAGCGACACCGTCGATTTAAAGAGGCGAACCTCTCCTCTCTTTCTCTCTCTACGCCCCAATTTATTGTGTGCTTCCTAGAGACTTCTTAGTGTTTACAGTCTACCGGACTCGAATATTTTCGGGCACGCAAAATTTTGTTACCCTTCGGGCTTGACGACCATGAGTAGTTGGCTCGCAGGAGCTATTTGTGGGCCGGGTGGGGATCGAACCCACGACCGAGCGATTATGAGTCGCCTGCTCTAACCGACTGAGCTACCGGCCCTCGGCAGAGGATCGTAGCCACATTTGGTCTCAGGAATCGACTGCTGCTCCTGCGGGCAGTCGCTGAGCAAGTTCTTCTTGCAGTGTGGCGAGCGTTGCAGCCCACCACTTTGGCTCGACAACCGTCTTACCGGGGATGCTCGACAAGAACTGATCAATTTCGATCAGCAGAAGTGGCTCATCGGCAAGTTCGGAGCGCAGGTCCAACAGGTCATCAACAATCAATGACTTGCGGACCAGACCGTCGTGGACCTCACTAGCCCACTCATCGAGCATTGCGAGAGCAACCGAACCCTGAGGGGAACCCTCGAAGGATGTAGATCCAATTTGATCGATCATGATGACTGCCTCTCTGTAGAAATAGCTGGCTAAAGAAACTGACTCGCTAATGAAAGCAACCGATGCGGGTTACACAGCGAAACTCGCAGCGGCAACGACAACACGCCCAATAATACGAGGTTCTGAGGCGTTGGTGTCATCAGTTTCGAACAAACAGGTAGAACGACTCAGGAACGCCGATTTCCTTCATGACGCGACGAAACCCCTGCCGAAACAGGGGCTTCGAGTGCTCCGGGGGTGAGGCTCGAACTCACGACCCGCTGATTAACAGTCAGCTGCTCTGCCAGCTGAGCTACCCCGGAAGGGTGCCGACGACCTTGGTCGCCTTCAATGGCAGTGGGACTTTAGCAGTCCCCGGGGAACCTCCAACATCTGAGCCTGTGAGGCCATGGACTCAGTCGGCTCGTAGGTAGTCCTCAAGTTGTTGTCTGCGCTGCGGGTGTCGAAGCTTGGCAAGCGTCTTGGCCTCAATCTGTCTGATCCGTTCACGGGTAACACCGAACTGTTTGCCAACTTCTTCAAGGGTCTGCGGCTGATCACCATCAAGACCAAATCGCAAACGGACCACATCTTTTTCTCGGTCCGACAGGTCATCGAGCGCCGTCATGATCTGCTCAGAGAGCGAATTCGCAGTAGCTACATCAGCGGGCATAACCGCTCGTTTGTCTTCGATGAAGTCAGCCATGTGACTATCGGCCTCATCCCCGACCGGTGAGTCCAATGAGAGTGGATCCATCGAGATACGAAGAATTTCACGAACCTGATTGGGCTTTAATTCAGTCTTTACTGCGAGTTCCTCAATGGTTGGTTCACGCTCAAGTTCTTGGTTCAAGGCACGCTGATGACGATGAACTTTGTTGATGGACTCGACCATATGCACGGGGATGCGGATCGTGCGGGCCTGATCGGCGATGGCCCGAGTGACTGATTGACGGATCCACCAGGTTGCATAGGTAGAGAACTTGAAGCCTTTGGTGTAATCAAATTTTTCGACTGCTCGCATCAGGCCAAGGTTGCCTTCTTGGATCAGATCAAGAATGTGCATCCCCCTGCCCAAGTAACGCTTGGCTATTGAAACTACGAGTCGCAGATTGGCCTGAGTCAGGTCTCTCTTGGCCCGCTCACCGTCTCGAATGGTCCGACGAACTTGGGCTTTCTCTACGGCATCGAGAGTATTGATCTCACCTGATGCGTTCAGGTCGGCGGTGCGTTCCTCAGCCAGAACGCCTGCCTCGATCCTCATGGCCAAGGACACCTCTTCTTGAGCATTCAGAAGCGGTACTTGCCCAATTTCTCGTAGATACATTCGCACTGGGTCAGCGTTCGCTGAAAAATCGGATCCTGACTGTTGGGGCCCCGACTTGCCCTTCTTTCGAGTGGTGCGAACCTCACGACGGCGCAGCAGGTCACCCTCGGGCCCATCTAGTGGGTCAAGCAGGCCATGGCCATCGACTCCTGCGCCCAACTGGGCACGACTGCCCGCAGTTACCCTCTTGGTATCGGCTGTTAACTCCTCCGCTGGTAGGTCTGCCGCAGGGTCAACCTCATCATCAACGTCAACGCGAAGTGTGACCCCACGCGCCGCCCAAAACGCGGTGGTTTCATCCATGACTTCATCGGTCATCTCTACCTGCAGGGCGCTCAGAGCGTCGTCAAGGTGCAAAACATTGTCTTGCGCCTGAGCCCGAGTTTGCAGGTTCAGTACCTCTTCCTCGGGCACTACTAACCAAATGGACACCTAGGTCACTCCTGCTCTGTTACACGTCTTCGATCTGCTAACCACGCTAGCGACTGCGACAGGATTTCCACCTCGGCCCGAGGAGAGCGAAGTTGGTCAAGTGTCACCTTGAGCCACGCAATCGAAGCCGCATAGGCCAGAGGGTCTGGAGAACTCCGCGCCTCTGCTTCGAGTTCGCTCATGACTACCCTGCCAACTTCGGTTGCTAGGCGGCCGAGCACATCTGTGGATTCCGCCTCTGAGGGCTCCACTGCTAGGCGTACGAGCAGAGCGCCCACCTCGGGCGGTGCAGATTCGACAATGAGAGCTAATGAATCTTGGGTGCCGATGAGTTCATAAGCTTGTCGGATTGTCGGATGGGTAAACAACTCTGGCTGCAAGAATGCCTGCACCAGTTCCGGGTGCTGCAATGCCAGTCTGAGTGCCTCGGTTTCGGCACCGTCTCGAATAGGTTCCGCTGGCCGCGCTGCACCCCCTTCTATGGCACCATCAAAGCCCTGCGAGCCGCCACCATTGCCGTGGTCAGGCTGCTCCTGAGGCATCGGCTCACCCGTTGACCAGCTTCCCGGTTTCGCAGTTCGATCCTGGCCACCAGAGGGAGCCGATCTGTTCCGCCCTTGCTGAGGCTCAACCCGGGGCTGAGCCCGAACCTTTTTGAGTCGTTCGCGTAACAGACCTGCATCGACGCGACACGTATCGGCCACCTGCATGACGTATTGATCACGCACGAGTTCGTCAGGGTGTTCTGCCACCACTGCAAGCGCAGCATCAGCGGCACGCGTGCGAGTTTCGGCACTCCGGAAGTCTGCTCCCAATAAGACGCGATCCACGCGAAAGTCGAGGAACGGACGAGCAGATGTGACGGCTTCTCGAAGCAACTCTGGGGCAGTCCGAGCGAGTTCGTCAGGGTCGGAGCCATCAGGAAGCACCACGACTGCGACTTCAATATCGTGTGTTCGTTCCCAGGCATACACACGGTCAGCTGCGGCTTGGCCAGCGTCATCTGCGTCGTAGGCCAAAACCAAGCGACGAGTAAACCGCTTCAGCATCTTGACGTGTTCTTCAGTCAATGCTGTGCCGCAGGTAGCAATCGCTCGCGGAATCCCTGCGCGAGCAAAGCCAATGACATCGGTATACCCCTCACAAATCACAATCTCACCGGCGTTAACGGCATCGGCCTTGGCCCAGTTCAAACCGTAGAGCGCCTTGGACTTGTGATAGAGCTCGTTATCTCTGGAGTTCTGATACTTGGCACCCTCGGCCTCGGGCATTTTGCGGCCACCGAAGCCAATGACGCGGCTGCGCTCATCCATGATTGGGAACAGAATCCTGGCTCGAAAGAAGTCCTGCAGTCGCCCGGCCTTGTTCTTCATTCCTAGGCCACTGCCCTCGAGATCGGCCTGAGAGATTTTGAGAGCCTTGACCATCAGGTCCCAACCATCGGGTGCCCAGCCAATGCGGTAGTGCGCAACCTCTTCAGCTGTAAACCCCCGGCCACGCAAATACGACCTAGCAGCTGCCGCATCGGGAGCAGTCTTTAAGCGCTCGTGATACCAACTCGCTGCAGCCTCGGTGACCTCGAATAGCCGGGCATGATGCTTTCGGCCTTCGCCCTCGTCGTGATCGGTGTAGCGCAAGGTGATACCGGCCTTATTCGCGAGCATCTCTACTGCCCCGACAAAGTCCAGCCCTTCTTTTTCTCGCAAAAACGTGATCGCGTCGCCAGAGGCTTTACATCCAAAGCAGTGGTACAAACCCTCTGAGGAGTTGACCGAAAAACTAGGGGATTTCTCATTGTGGAATGGGCACAGACCAGACCAGCGCTGCCCAACCCGCTTGAGCTGGGTGTACTGCGAGATCACCGCGACAATATCGGTCGACTCTCGTACCTTTCCGATGTCTTCATCGAGAATGCCCACAACACACTTACTCTACCGGGCGTGTCAGACCGGCGAATCAGATCATG
>JBAXCX010000129.1:0-7619 GCA_037141255.1 Actinomycetes bacterium
CGGCGGCTTCGAGCGTATTGAGCAACAAGAACGCTCGAGTCAACGGCCCCACACCGCCAATGCGCGGTGAAATCCAGCCGGCTACATCTGCCACGTCATCGGCCACATCGCTGACCACCTTGCCGTCAACAAAGCTCACTCCATCGGCAATCACCGCAGCACCGGGCCGCACCATATCGGCAGTAATCATGCCGGGAGACCCTGCAGCGGCCACGATGATGTCTGCCGTTCGGGTGTAGGCCCCGATGTCTTCAACTCCCGTGTGAACCACCGTTACCGCAGCGTTTGCAGTTGGCCGCTTCAGGGTCAACAGATTCGCTAGTGGTCGCCCAATCGTAAGCCCACGCCCGACGATCACCACGTGCTTGCCAGCCACCGGCACCTTGTACTGCGTCAGCATGTAGAGAATGCCGCGAGGCGTGCAGGCCAGCGGAGCCTGCTCCCCCATCACCAACAAACCCAGATTGGTTGGATGCAGACCATCAGCATCTTTTGCGGGGATCACACGCTGCAGCGCCGATCCGTAGTCCAAGCCAGGGGGGAATGGGTACTGCACAATAAAGGCGTCCACAGCCGGGTTGGCATTCATCTCATCGATTGCAGCTTCAACCTGATCCTGAGTTGCATCCGAGGGCAGGCGCATATCAAAAGAGGCAAAACCAAGGTTGGCGCAATCTTGGTGCTTCATACCCACATAGGTGGCGCTCGGACCATCTTCGCCCACCAGAATCGTGCCGAGCCCGGGTGTGATTCCTCGCTCGGCGAGCACCTCAACGCGTTCGCGGATGTCTTCTTTAATCACTGTGGCTAGGGCTTCACCGTCGAACGAAAGAGCAGTCATGTCTCATCATGTTAGAGCGCAGCCGAACCCAAGACCACGCTCAGCGGCAGGTGCATTCTCGGATGGCCATATGGGAACTGTCACAGCGGGTCCGTTACGGTGATGACCATGACGCGGTCGCACCTCACGAGCACAAGAACTTCAGGCCAAACATCTCGCCAGATTCCTGGCGCCAGCAGACATCCTCGAGCGACGAGAACCGTTCTGCTGGGCGTTACGGTTGTTGGCCTGATCTTGGCGAGCTCTGGATGCTCGGGTTCCGCCAAAAACCGACTGCTGATTGCGGAGGCTTCGGGCAGCAGCAGCTCTGGGGTCAAGATTTGGGCGGCGCAACCCGGCGACACCTTGGATAATTCTAACCAGGTCATCGAGGCTGCTGCGAGTCCGGCTCAAGTTGCCACACGACTCCAAGATGGCTCCACCTGGGTGAATGGACTTGGGCGCGATTGGAACAACACCGAGCTGCTGTCGTTTACCACCACTGCTGGCCTCGACCCGAGCACGGGCCAGGCAACAAACCAGATCACCAACCTCACCACAGGTAGACCTGGTGCCAAACCGAACTCGCTCGTCGAATCAGCACAGATGCAAGCCACCGTGATCCAGCGAGGTGTCTACGTGCGCACAGCTGATGGCTGCGTGCTGGTTACCTCGCCGACCAAGGCCGAGGATCTAGGAGTTGGCTCCTGCTCGATCAGCACCGACGAGCGTTGGGTTGTTTCGTGGGGTGCAGACCCTGCTGCAGCGGCAGGCGCGAACCCCAGCGGCAGCCCCGCCTCGGGCGCCTCGCTCACCATTCGAGATCTGCGCCATAAGAGCAACACTGCAGTCGATGGGATCGGCACCGTGATTGACGCAGTTGCGCTCAGTAACGGCTCCAGAGTTCTGGCAACAGTGCAGGATGGCAAGGAGGTACAGGGGGTGCTGCTCAATGCGAGCAGTGGTAAAGAGATTGCTCGCACCGACAAGTTCAAAGCACTCGAAATCAGCCCTACCGCGGATGGGGCAACGGGGTTTGTGTTCATGACGAACAAGGGTGAGGGCAGCGCACTCGCTTATATGTCTGCAGATGGGTCCGTCCAAGCGATTGACGAAGGCTTCTACCTAGCGCCAGTGAATAACGGCCAAAGCGTGACGTTCCTCAGCTTTCAGCAGGACCTTTCCAAAAGCACCGTTCGGTCTTGGTCACCCGGGGATTCGCAGCCCGAGACGCTGCTCACGGGGCAAGTCGGAGCGGGCATGGTCGATGGCGAGGTTCTCGTCTTACGAGAGGTTGACGCAACCGACACCCGCACCCCAGCGGCGCTCGAGTTTTGGCGGGCGGGTAGCGGGAATGCGATGACGAAGGTGCTCAGCATTCCAGCTCCGGCAGACTCAAAGCCGGTGAACCAAGGCGGCTCGGCTGTTGTGGTTGATCGAGCGTGGGTTCGCAACGATATGGCCTATCTGAAGCTGACATCTGGCACGGCTTCCTCGTTTGCAAGAATCGACATGACCGGGGATCGAAGCGACGCGCCGATCCAGAACGTGGCGAGCTTGCGCCTTGACTCGCTCGACAGCGACGGAACTGCGCTGCTGACGCAGAAAGACTCCGGAGCTGCCACCGAGTCAGTGCTCGTCATCGGCCCACAGGACGAAAAACCCGTTCAGAGGAACACCTTTGCCCAGACAGCAGCCAACCTGATCCACGAGGGCGTGATCTACGTGACCGAGGTGTCGGGTGATACCACTGGCGCAACCCAGGCGCCACCCAAACTCTCGGTGATCTCGTTCCGCTCAACTGGCAACCTCGACCAGAAACTGTTGTGGAAGGACCGACAGATTGCGGGAGCCACATGGCCCGAGCAAAACGGTGCCACTGCCACGCAGTTCATTACCGTTGGGGCACTTATCAAGTCACAACAACAGGCGCAACAAGCCCAACAAGGCGGGCAAGCTGGGCAAGCCCAACAAGGCGGGCAAGCTGGGCAAGCCGCCGGCTAGTAGCAGACGATTCAGCCGACTAGCAGTTACAGAACCATTGTGGGCCAACGATCCGACCAAGGCTGAGCGGCCTCAATTTGCGACCCGACCCGAATGAGCGTGGCCTCTTGCCAAGGCGAAGCAACGAACTGCACGCCAACGGGTAGCCCAGAGTCGGAGGTGTGCAAAGGCAACGACAACGCAGGCTGTCCGGTCACGTTGAACATGGCGGTGTAGGCAGCCATCGGCATTGCGTTGAACAGCGCCATTGTCGGATCGGCCTCGGTTCCTTCCCAGATCGACCCAACGAGTGGCGGCTCAACTGCCATGGTGGGTGTGACCAACACATCAAAATCGCGGCCGAACTGAGCCGTCATGACGCGGGAGGCCTGCTGCAACTTCAGGGTTGCCTCGGTAAAGGCAATCGATGAAGTGCTCAGTGCTGTAGTGAGATTTGCCAAATTGTGCGGCTCGATCCGCTCTGGGTCAAGTCCCGGGATTCCGGCGGTGATGGTCGACCACACCGTCAGGAACCCCTCGGCAAACATCGAGGCCTGCGGCCACTGCGGGCTGGACTCGGTGACCTCGTGGCCAAGGTCAGCTAGAAGATCGGCCACGTGACTAACAGCCTCTGCACATGCAGGGTCAACCGCCACGCCTAACGGATTAGAAACGGCCACTCGGATGCGCAACTTGCCCGGATCTGCTCCCACCTCTTGAGCGAATGGGCGGTCCGGTGCAGGTGCAAGGTTCCATGCACCGGCGTCACGTTCTGCCAGGACATCAAGTGCAGCAGCAGTATCAGCGAGGTTGCGGGTGATCACTCCAGAAGTTGAGGCCGCCGTCATCTTCTCGGCACTGCCCGTGACGCGATTTCGGCTGGGCTTGAGTCCGACTAGGCCATTACACGAGGCAGGAATCCGAATTGACCCGCCACCGTCGGAGGCATGCGCAATCGGCGCCATGCCAGCTGCAACGGCCGCTCCGGCACCACCAGAAGATCCACCTGGTGTGTGCGCAGGATTCCATGGGTTACGAGTTGCTCCGAAACGTTGCGACTCGGTCATAGAGATGGTTCCAAACTCGGGAGTGGTGGTCTTCGCCATGATGACAAAGCCCGCTTCGCGAAATCGCTTCACCTGAGGGCAATCATCCTCTGCTGGCGTGTCCGGAACGCCGAATGAGCCGTAACTCGTTGGCCAGCCACGCACATCATTGAGGTCTTTGATCGGGATTGGCACGCCGATGAATGGCGGCAAATCCTCGGCACTGGTTCGCGCCACTTTCTGCGCGGCAGCTTTGGCCTGGGCAAACGCAGGCTCATCATCTCTGAGCGCAAACGCATTGAGCGTTGGATCAAAGGTGTCGGCCTGAGCTAGATAATGCTCGAGCACTTCGACCGGGCTGATCTGTTTCGATCGAATCGCAGCGGCCACATCAAGAGCAGAATCAAACCTTGTCATAGGGGTGCAAGATACTTTGGCGGGGGGCCATCGTGTCGGGGGAATCCAAATTCTCTGCTGCAGGCGCCGGCCACTACTCCACGGATGAAAGAATGCTTGCGATGAGCACACCGAGCGAACCGCTGAATCTGCCGAATGGATTCATTGCCCATGTGGCAAACATTGGAATCAAAGATGCAACTGCAGATTTTGTGGTGGTTGCATCTCAGGTTCCCTGCCAGTCGGTGGCGATGTTTACTCGTTCGCTGTTTGCTGGACCAAGCGTGTTGGTCTCGCGGCGCAACTCAGCGGGGAACCACCTGCAGTCAGTCGTCGTCGTGTCAAAGAATGCAAACGTGGCCACGGGGGCCGAGGGTCTGGCAAACGCAGAGGAGTTAGGACGAGGCGTCGCTCTTGCCGCTGGCTGCGCCGAGTCAGAGGTGCTGGTCACCTCTACCGGGGTGATCGGCAGGCAGTACCCGATGGAGCGAATTTCTGCTCACCTGAGCAAGCTTGCAACTGCCGCAGAACAGGTGCCGGCCGACAAGGCCTCTCGAGCGGCAGCCTCGAGCGCCTTTGACACAACAGATGCAGTAGTCATTGCGAGCGCCATGATGACCACCGATACTCATCCAAAAACGGCTTCTGCAACCTTGCCCACTGTTCGAGCAGACGGCACCGCTGGCACGGCAACGGTGGTTGGCATGGCCAAGGGAGTGGGCATGATCGAGCCAGACATGGCAACCATGTTGAGCTTTGTTTTCACTGATGCGGACCTGCCTAGCGAAACATTGGATCGCGTCTTTCGCCACAGCGTTGAACGAAGCTTCAATAGCCTGAGTATTGATACCGACACTTCCACTTCTGACACTGCGGCTCTCTTTGCCAATGGCCTTGCGGGAACGCCAGACGAGCAGGCCTTTGCCTTGGCGTTGAATCAGGTTTGCATCAACCTGACCCGACAGCTAGCGCGTGACGGAGAGGGGGCCACCACGTTATTGTTGGTAGAAGTGCAACAAGCTCGAGACGCGGCCCAAGCCAAGCGAGTTGCAAAGTCGATTCTGAATTCACCACTTGTGAAGACTGCAGTACACGGCGCCGACCCCAACTGGGGGCGCGTTGCCATGGCAATTGGAAAGTGCTCAGAGGATGTCGATATTGACCAAGCCCAAGTGGTGATTCGCTTTGGAGAATCCGAGGTGTACCCGCGGCAGATCGGCCAGACGGAACTGACTCAACTTGAGCAGTATTTGGCCGGTGACGAAGTGTTGATCTCGGTCAATCTAGGCGTTGACCGCAGGAACGAAGCCGCAAGTTGGACCGTGTATGGCTGCGATCTGTCAGATGGGTACGTACGCATCAACGCCGACTACACCACCTGAGTGCACCACCTGAGTGCACCACCTGAGTGCACCACCTGAGCACGTCAGGTAATCGTTCCTTCAGCCTGCATGCGCTCAACCTGCTCTGCCGAGATGTCCCAACCCTGAAGCAACAGCGCTGGGTCAACGCCCTCGAATGATGGCTGCGGAACACTCGCAGGAGTGCGGCCAAAGCGCGGGGCTGGCCCCGGTTGGGCAACGCCGTCAACTACCGGGAACGCCAAACGTGCAATCGCATGCGGATGCAATGGCGCCTCACCCATGTTCAATACCGGTGCCACGCACGCATCCTGATCACCAAACACTTCTACCCAAGAATCGCGAGTTTTGGTGCCGATCACTCGCGTGAACTCTGCTCTCAATACTGGCCACCCATCCTGATCGTTTTGCTCAGGTAACTCTGAATGCTCGGCCAAGCCCAGGCCAATCAGTAGCTCGGCATAGAACTGCGGCTCAAGCGCCGCAACGGACAACCATGCACCATCGGCGCATTCATAAACATCGTAAAATGGTGCACCGGAATCCAACAGATTGGTTCCGCGATCAGCCGACCAGAATCCCCAGTCCCAGGCACCAAACAGCGGGGCCATGAGCAGCGCAGCACCGTCAACCATTGCGGCATCCACCACTTGCCCGAGGCCCGAAGCGGCACGTTCGACCAACGCCGCCATGATTCCAAACGCCAGCAGCATTCCGCCGCCACCAAAATCTGCAACCAAGTTGAGCGGAGGAGTCGGGGGCTGATCTTTTCGGCCGATATGCGCAAGCGCCCCCGAGATGGCCAAGTAGGTCAGGTCATGCCCTGCCCGTGCAGACAGCGGGCCTTCTTGGCCCCAGCCAGTCATGCGGCCGTAGACCAGCTTTGGGTTTACCTGGCTCAGGTCATCAGGCCCAAGGCCAAGGCGTTCTGCCACACCCGGGCGGAATCCTTCGATCATGACATCGGCTTGGCCTGCCAAGCTCAGAACAAATTCGACCCCAAGTGGCGACCGCAGGTCAACAGCCACACCCGATCGGTTGCGGTTGAGGACATCCCAAGCGTTGGCGCTTCCTTTCGAGCCTGGCTCAGGTGATGGCGTACCAGGCTTGGGGCGATCAATGCGCAGTACGTCAGCTCCCAAGTCGGCTAGCAACATTGCACAAAACGGAGCGGGGCCGAGCCCTGCGAGTTCGATCACTCTCACACCGGCTAAGGGTCCAGACATCTGCGATTCCTAGGGTTGCTGTAGCGGTTCTTGGCTGAGCGAGTTCATGTCCCCGACCGGACATGCACAAACAGGCACAGTACGCGACTCGGGGCCCGCACAAGTGCAGACCCCGAGTAGCAAGTTGTTTGAGCTATCCCCCGGCCAAGCCGGACAGGGCAGCTGAGTTCATGGCTTTAGTCGGCGTCAGTAATCGTCCAAGTGAGCGAGTACGGGCGAATCAGATTCGGGAAGGTCCCTAGCTTGAACCAGTTAGCGGTAGCGGTTGCCGAAGTGGCGGTGCTCCCTCGACTGATTACTCCAAACACTGGAGTGGTTTGTGCCACACCAGCACCTGGGTCAGTCACCGAAATCTGACCAAACCAGAGCGGCAGAATCCATGCACGATTGATTGAAACAGCAACTCTTGCTGTACCGCCCGCTGTGCCAGGAATGTCAAGCAAGCCAGTGACCGACTTGATACCTGAAGCGTCACGAACAACCTCTAGGTCGCCCGTTCCGCTGCCAGAGTCGGTGTAGTTGAGTGCTCCACGGAATGCCACCGAGGCTGAATCCGCTGCAGCAGGGACGGTAGTGGTCGTCGTAGTCGGCGCAACCGTGGTAGTCGTCGTCGTAGTCGGCGGCACAGTAGTAGTAGTCGTCGTCGTAGTTGTCGGCGGCACCGTAGTAGTAGTCGTCGTGGTTGTCGGCGGCACCGTAGTAGTCGTCGTGGTTGTCGGCGGCACCGTAGTAGTCGTGGTTGTCGGAGCAACCGTGGTCGTCGTGGTTGTCGGCGGCACCGTAGTAG
>JBAXCX010000130.1:0-7574 GCA_037141255.1 Actinomycetes bacterium
TGGGATGAGGCATTCGAAGCAGTTGCCGAAGGATTCGGAAAGATTTGGGAAGCAGGGGACCGCAACGCGATTGCGGTGTACTTGGGTAACCCGACTGCGCATTCGATGGCAGGCGCAATGTTTGCCCCTCCGCTCATCAAGGCCATAAAGACAAACAATCTCTTCTCTGCCTCCACGGTGGATCAAATGCCGAAGCACGTTTCGAGCGGGTTTCTTTTTGGTGGCCCCAACGCCATTCCGGTACCAGACCTTGACCGCACCGATTACCTGCTCATGCTCGGCGCCAACCCGCTTGAGTCGAACGGCAGCATCTGCACTGCTCCAGACTTTCCGGGTCGCCTCGAAGCCATCCGTTCCCGAGGTGGAAAGGTCCTGACCGTCGACCCTCGCCGAACCAAAACTGCTGACGCCTCAGATGAGTACTTGCCGATTCGTCCCGGCACAGATGCCCTTTGGCTAGCAGCCCTCGTGACAGAGATAAACACGGCCGGACTTGTCGACCCGGGTCGACTCAGCCCGATACTCGATGGCCTAGATGAGACGTTGCAACTCCTGTCGCCTTTCACGGCCGACTCGGTTGCTGCGCACACTCGTATTAGTCCCGAGGACACTCGAAGGATCGCTCGTGAACTTGCCGAGGCACCCACGGCGGCGGTCTACGGGCGAATCGGTACCCACACCACTGAGTACGGAACGCTTGCATCCTGGCTCGTCGAGGTGCTCAACATCGTCACGGGGAATCTTGATTCAGCCGGTGGGGCCATGTTCCCCGAGCCAGCCTTCGGTGCACCGACCACGGGCCGAACCCCTGGTGGTCGCGGATTCTCTACTGGTCGCTGGACTTCGAGAGTGTCTGAACACCCCGAGGTGCGTGGTGAGTTTCCTGTGGCAGCACTTGCCGAAGAGATCGACACTCCCGGTCCGGGGCAGGTACGCGGAATGCTGACAAGTGGTGGCAACCCCGTGCGATCCTGCCCCAATAGCGAGCGACTCGACGCTGCGTTTGCACAGTTGGAATTCATGGTCTCGATTGATATCTACATCAACGAGACCACTCGTCATGCAGATGTCATTCTGCCCTCGCCTTCGGCGCTAGCGAAGCCTCATTTCGACTTTGCGTTCTACGGACTCTCGGTGCGCAACATTGCCAACTACAGCCCGCCGCTGCACGATGCCGATGACGCGACCGAGCCCGGAATGGATGAACACGAGATCTTTGCTCGGCTCACCCTGATTGCGAGCGGACTTGGCGCACAGGCCGACCCCGAGATGATGTATTCCATGATGCTGCAAACAGTCGCGGAGCGCGGCGGGTTGAATGCCGAAGAGGAACAAACTGCTGCGACCGCTGCCAACTACACCGGGGTTGAGGCCATCCTCGATCTGATGTTGCGAACCGGTCCATATGAGGATCTCGACCTTGCGGCGCTACTCGCTGCACCTCATGGAATTGATCTTGGTCCGCTCAAGCCGCGGCTGCCCGAGATGCTGCGAACGGCGTCAGGGCAGATAGAGATGGCGCACCCTTCGATCACGGCCGATGTGCCGCGTTTGGTGCTCCTGTTGAACTCGGTTCCCAATGACCGCTTGTTGTTAGTTGGTCGCAGGCACCTTCGCTCGAACAACTCTTGGATGCATAACATTTCGGTACTCGTGAAGGGCAAACAGCGTTGCACTTTGCAGCTCAATCCGGTTGATGCCTCCGAGCTCGGGATTCTTGATGGGCAAGACGCATCCCTGCAGTCAGAGACTGGTCAGGTTGTAGCGCTGGTTGAAATCACCGATGAGGTAGCCATTGGGACTGTCAGCCTTCCGCACGGATGGGGCCACGATGCTCCGGGTGCCGTGGGCTCTGTTGCTGCAGCAACCCCTGGTGTGAACAGCAACCTGCTCACAGGGGATCAGTTCATTGACCCACTCTCAGGCAATGCTCGGCTGAACGCCATTCCCGTTACGGTGGCCGCTATCTAATTGGACAACTCTTGGTAAAAAGAGTTCTGCGCTGTGATTGCCGAAGCAACCACAGCGCAGAATCAAGCGCTTGTGTTCAAGTCAAGAATGACTGATTAGCTGACCTTGCAAGGGGACTCTGCCAGCACTGCTGCGGGGATGTCCTTATCGGCACAGGTTGCTGCGTCGGTTGGGATGACTACCCACTGTCCACTGTTGTCATCGCCTGCTGCAAGCAGGAATGCCGAGTCAAAGTCGCCGTTGCTCTGTGAGCCAGCAGCGAAGTTGTTGCCGCAGATGTAGCCATTGACTGTGTTCGGTGCGATGGCTCCACTAATCGCTGCAGCAGTACAAGGTGGGTTGGTGCGAGGAACAGTCGTAGAAGGTGCCTTGGTGGTCACCGTGGTCGCTGTACAAACAACCTTCTTCGAGTTCGCAGCAGCAGTGAGTGCTGCGTCAGTCTTGGGGCCAAGCTCTCCGTCAACGGTCAGGCCGGAGGCAGTTTGGAACAAGATGATTGCCTCATCAGTCTGCTTTCCAATAACACCGTCGTCTTTGCCTTTGTAGCAGCCGACCACAACGAGTTGCGCCTGGATGTTCTTGTCTACAAGAACTCGCTCTTCCTTGGCAGCGGCGGCGGCGGCAGCAGCGGCTGCGTCGACGGTAGTTGAAACGGCAGGGTCTGCCGTGGTGCTGGTGGTTGAGGTCGTTGTGGTGGTGTCTTCAGTCGTGCTGTCTTTGGAACATGCTCCAAGCGTCACCGCAGTGACGGCAAGCAGGCATGTGCCAAGGATCGCTAGTCGGGTTCGAGATGAGTACCGCAGGTTATTTGTCATAGAAAGAGATTAGAGGTGCGAAGAAGCCGAGAGGTGGATTTCTGGACGCGCCACCAAGTTCTTGGACAGTTCAGTACAGTGTGTGCTTCTAGAGATAAACAGTGTTTAGCTCTGGGCCGCTGCGGGCCTCGCTCGCCGAGAAGAAACCAGTTCTGGGGAGTCACTATGGACGTTGCAGTTGAACAGACCATTCGTGAGCGCATCGAGGTGGAAAAGGCCCGCACAGCCCCGCCCGCTGATGCAATTGCCGTGCCACTGATTCCCGCGACTCGCTATACAAACCCAGACTTCTTCGAGTTAGAAATGCAGCAGATTTTTCACCGGAATTGGCTCTTTGCTGGCCATGAGTCCGAGTGGGCCGAGCCGGGCGCGTACCAACTCTTTACCCGCTCCGGTGCACCAATTGTGATTGTTCGAGGACAAGACAATGTCTTGCGCGCCTTCTACAACTCTTGTCGTCATCGCGGAGCACCTGTAACGCGCGATGTCTGCGGCGTCGCCAAACGGCTGACTTGCCAATATCACTCCTGGTCCTACGACACACAAGGCAAGCTCAAGGCCGTTCCAGATTCGCGAAGCTTTGTCGACCTAGACAAAGAGGAGTTGGCGCTCGTTCCTGTGCGCTGCGAGGTCTGGCAGGGATGGGTGTTCGTCAACGAAGACTCTGCTGCGGACTCGTTGGTTGATTTTCTTGGTCCGATCTGTGAGCAGATGCTCGACATCAACGGCCCAGGGATGCGCCGCGTCGGCCGACAAATTCACCGAGTCGAGGCCAACTGGAAGCTCATGGTCGACGCCTTCTTAGAGGTGTACCACATCAGAACTGTGCACCCAGATAACGCAGCGCTGCTCTACGACGATCAGTCAGTCACGGTGTCGATGCTGCCAAACGGTCACAGCCGGCTCACGACTGAGAAGCGTGAGGAGTTGCGAGATTTTCCCATGGTGTCTGATCAGTACGACAACCCTTCGGTTGGTCTGCTGTGGCGTCAGACTTCAACCTCATTTGGTATCTTTCCCAACTTGGTCGTGCCGATGGACACCGGGGCGTTCACCTTCTTATCGATGTGGCCAGTAGACCAGCGCACCACCGAGCTTGAACTCAACTGGTTTGCACCAGAATGGCAAGGTGACGAGGTGCCCGAGGAACACCTACAACGCCTGGAACTCTTTGACACCGTCATGGCCCAGGACAAGGCCAACATGGCACCGATTCAAGCCTCGGTTGAATCTCCCGGAGCTCAGCCCTTCCAGATTGGGTGGCATGAAAGGCTCATTCATCACTTCCAACGGGCGGTTGATCTGAGCATCGGTGAAGAACTGTTGCCCGCAGGCACAGCAGTAAGCGCTGCGCTCGACTCGTATGTGGAACGGTGAATTGTGCCTAGCACTGAGTTAGTACTGCTGCAGGGTGGAACGCTGATTGATGGAAGTGGCGCTCCGCCCAAGCCCAACACTGACCTGTTGTTCTCGGGGGATTGCATTCTTGGAGTCGGCGCCGAGGCCACACAAGTAGCTCAGACTGCCACTGAGCAGGGTTCAGCGCTCAGGACTCATGATGTCAGCGGCCGAATAGTCATGCCCGGCCTGATCGACGCCCACTGTCACATCACATTTGGTGAACCCTCTAGCAACGATGAACTGTTCTTTCATCGGCAGCCCTCCACTGCCATGCTGCTCGCCGCATTCAACGTGCCCAAGCTGTTACGTGCCGGGGTCACCGGATTCTTGGACGCAGATTGCATTTTTGATCTCGGGCCAGCCCTGCGAGATGGCATCAACGCTGGCGTAGTTGAAGGCCCACGAATGGCCTCGGGCATGAATGCACTGCTTACTTCTGCGGGCGGAACTGCAGGCAGGCTGATTCCCGATTCGGGAACGCTCGGGTATGCACAAGTGGTAGGTAACCGAGACGAGATGGTTCGCCTGACGCGTCAGCAGATCAAATATGGCGCCGACTGGATCAAGATCCACGTCACCGGATCGCTCCCCAATCAAACCGGCGAGGCCACGGTCTGGTCACTTGATGAACTCCGTGCAGTGACCGAGACCGCACACGCGCTCAACACTCCCGTGCTGGCGCACTGTCGTAGCGCCCACTCAACCCGTTTGGCAGCGCAGGCTGGGGTCGATCTGATCCTGCATGGCAGCTTTATGGACGAGCCTGCACTCGAGGCAGTAGTCGAGGGGGGAGCGGCTCTGGCACCAACCTTTACCTTCTTGGCAAACCTGGCGGATTACGGTTCCAAAGTAGGCGCGGGCACCACTCAGGTGGACCTTTTTCGTGGAGAGATTCAAGCCACTGCCGCCATGATGCTTCGCGCACATCAGGCGGGAGTTCGCCTGCTTTGCGGGTCAGAAAGCGGATTCTCGCTGACTCCCTATGGGCATTGGCACGCAAGAGAACTCGAGCTCTTCGTGTCGCAGATCGGTCTGTCTCCACTCGAGGCGATCACCTGTGCAACGCGCAACGGCGCCCTGGCGCTTCGCATGCAAGAGGGCTCAGTTGGAGTGCTGGCCAAGGGTGCGGCAGCCGACGTATTGGTTGTCAACGCAAACCCAGCTGTTGACGTTTCAGTGCTCGGGAATCGAGCCAACCTTGACTACGTGTTTTCTCGAGGAGTCTCAGTTGACTTGACGGCGCCATGGCCGACCCGAGTGGCGCTACCTGGAGAGCAAGTCGGGCGGTGGTCGGAGCAGTTGCTGACACGTGATCGTGCCGAGGCAAACGACTCGGGCACAACGAAGTGACCACACACGGCATCACCGTTTCTAAGACGCTGATTGCGACTGGAGCTGGAAGCGGCCTAGGGGCGGCAATCGCTCAGGCAGCGGCCGTTGCGGGTTGGCGAGTTGGTGTGCTCGATCTTGATGGCAGCGCAGCACAGAGTGTGGCGAAGCGAATCGGTCATGAGTCGGTCCCACTACAGGCTGACATTGCCCAAGAAACAAGTGTGCAAGAAGCGCTCGAGCAGTTTGCTCAGGCCACATCATCGGTAGCCCCTGATGCCCTTGTCTGTAACGCCGGGATTGTTCGGTTTGGGCCGCTTCTCGATGCAGCGCTAGAGGATTTTCGGGCAGTTGTTGACGTTAATCTGACTGGCACATTCATTACTGCACGCGCAGTTGCGCGCCGCATGATTGAAGCCGAGCAACCTGGATCAATCGTTACGGTGACCTCTATGAATGGGGTTGCCCCGGGGCCAAATTCTGGTGCCTACGGTTCGAC
Source organism: Actinomycetes bacterium (assembly GCA_037141255.1). Taxonomy (GTDB): domain Bacteria; phylum Actinomycetota; class Acidimicrobiia; order Acidimicrobiales; family Microtrichaceae; genus IMCC26207. The sequence goes on from JBAXCX010000130.1 coordinate 6,016, forward strand.
CAAGGCGGCCGTTGCACTGCTCACTCAACAGATGGCGCTTGAATGGGGTCCCTTCGGAATTCGTGCAAACGCGATAGCTCCCGGGCTGATCAACGCCGGCATGTCCGAGCCGATCTATGCAGATGATGAGATCCGTGCTCGTAGAGAGAGCAGTGTGCCCTTGCGGCGTCTGGGCGCTGCAGAAGAGGTAGCAGCAGCTGCACTCTTTTTGCTGTCTGATGCGGCGAGCTACATCTCGGGAACCGAACTGCTTGTTGATGGGGGAGTGACCATGAGCGTGATTGCTTCTCTGCCACGACCGCAGTCCGTTGATTCAGTTGGCGAGAGCAGCACCAGAAGGGAGGGCGAGTAATGCGCAACCTTTTGCTCTCCGGTGGCCCGGGCCATGACTTTGAGCAGACTTCGGCTGCACTTGCCAAGATTCTGGCGCGTCCAGATACAGCCACAGAGATTGTCACCGATCCCGCGCACTTCTTTCATCTGTTGCAACTTGGCACGAGCGGGCAGATTGAGCCATGGGACTTGCTGACAGTGAACGCTCTGCGCTGGCAGATGGGTCAGGATCGCTTCGCCGAAAAGCGCACGGAATGGGAATACACAATCCAAGATAATGATCTTGAGTTGATAACAGGGTTTGTGAATTCAGGAGGAGGCCTTTTGGCTCTTCACACTGCAGTGATCTGTTTCGATGCGCACCCCCTCTGGCAGCAGTTGACGGGAGCGAGCTGGAACTTCTCGACGTCTTCTCACCCGCCAGTAGGGGAGTTCGAAGTAGCAGTCACGCCAGACGGGCTCAAGCATCCCTTGACTGCTGCTGCGGAGAACTTCTGGATTACCGACGAGCTCTATGGGTTCTTAGATCAAGTTCCCGGCCTCGCCCCATTGCTGACCGCGCGCTATCTCGATAGAAATCAGCCGTTGTTGTGGGCTCGGTCGCTCGGTAAGGGGCGAGTGGTCACTGACCTGTTGGGCCACAGTGTGGATTCGATGAGCAATGCCACGCACCAAGGCATTCTTGTTCGCGCTGCACACTGGGCGGCTAGAGAATCTGAGCCGTTGCACACTCATTCGGTTGGGAGTACCTGATGTCGGATTCAGGCCCAGAAAAGCAGCCAGAAATAATTACTGTCACTTCTTACGAGCAGGCCCGCGAGGTGTTTCGGCAGAAGGACCTACGCCAAGCCCTGTACGACGCTGGTGATGTGGTCATGTCCGATGTGTTGGTCAACCTGCACGGTGATGATCACCGGGCGCGTCGCAGGTTAGAGAACCGTCTGTTTAGAAAGGACACCCATCTTCGCTACGAACGAGAGCTGTTCCCGCCGTTGCTTGAGGCGACCCTTGCCCCGGCTGTTCTGGCCGGCAGGGGCGAACTCGTTACGTTGAGTCATCAGATCATGATGAATCTGGCGGCACTAACTGCGGGAGTTGATCGTCCCGCAGGTACGCCCGAAGAAACCCTTCGCCTGTACGCCTACCTCATGACCTTTATCGAGGGTGCAACGCTGGCGCATTACAGCGGAGATGTTGCTGCCAAAGAGGCCCAGGTGGCTCACGCC
>JBAXCX010000131.1:0-7529 GCA_037141255.1 Actinomycetes bacterium
CACAAAATCCCTCGTGGTGAGAGGGTGAGACAAAAATACTCGCAGCGGCATACAGGTCCTGTAGCTCCGCGTCCTCGGGATCAAAAATAAGCTCTACCTGTTCACTGAGGTCCAGTGACGTTAGGAGTCCTCGGAGCTCATCGATGTAGGTAGCATCTGAATGGGTCTGACCGCCAACAAGTAGTAGGCGAACTCCACTTCGCAGCGATGGTGGCAGAGCTGCAACTGCACGCACTAAATCAGTCAGCCCCTTTGCTTGGACCATTCGCCCAACGGCGATGATGCGTGTCTCTGGAGTAGATACCTGATCATCGCTGGGGGCAATAAGTTCCCCCTCGACTATCCAATCCAAGCAGAGAGCCATGGGATAAATATTCTCCGGGTCGACGTCAGCCCATTCGAGCAAGCAGTCGGCGTTATAAGTCGAATCCACCCAGACTGCGTCTGCCATTGAGGCAATCGAAATCTGCTCAATCGATCTCAAGGCACGAGGGGCATCCGTCGCAGAAAGCAGGCCCGGCGGCGTGATGTTGTGAAAGTGCACCACCGTGCGGGCTTGCCCGTGTTTCACAAGCAGGGCGTTAAAGAGCCCATAGAAAATGCCGTAGTGAAAGATAACTAGATCAGAAGTTGCGTAGTACGGATCGCGCTGCAGGATCCATGGATCACGCACTTCTGAGAAGTCCTCGCCATCGAGCAGGTCTGAATGATGAGCGAACACGCGAACCTCATAGCCAGCATCGAGAAGCACTTGTCGCTGGTACATAACTGAGGCTGATATTGCATCTCTACTCACGCACAGTCCCGTGACAATGGAGATTCGAGCACGCCCCTTAGTCTCACCGACAGTGTTCATAACGACAGTGTTCATACCGACAGTGTTCATACCGACGGTGTTCATACCGAGGGAGCCCCGGCTGACACGATGGCTGCTAAAAGAACTCCAGCCGATGCAGAGATCTGTACTTTCGACTGATCTGCAGGTGAGGTGAGCAAAACATGTTCGTATCGGCCAACTTTCAAGTTCCCGAACTTAGTCACTGTCCCCGATACATCTACCCAAGCATCAGCCTGCTCTGGGCGCACCCAGAAAATGGCAGAACTGCGAGCATCCAGAACAGTTTCATGGCTGACTCCATTAGCAGTCTCCAGATCAACAGCTGATGTTTGGTCCTCGAGTTGCACAATCGACTCGGGGTCAACCTCTGGAAATCCTGGATCGCTGGGCCTAACTGTCGAGACCCCTCTGAACATGGCTTCGATGCCGTCAACCATCGAACGTTCGGTATAGCGCTCCTCAAAGACTTTACGACCAGCTGTGCCAAGGCGGACACGCAAGTCGGAGTCGCTCAGGAGTTCAGAAATTGCCTCGGCTACTCCTCCGGTAGCGTCGGGATCAACGAGCAGCGCAGTTTCGCGATGCTCGAGTAACTCGGGGGCGGCACCTGACCGCAGTGCCACTACGGGAGTGGAGTTCATCATTGCTTCAACAAAGATCAGTCCGAAAGACTCAAACCGAGAAGGAGCAACAAAGACATCAGCGGTTGCATACGCCTTCCAGAGTTCTGAATCAGGGACCTGCCCTCGAAACGAGACCCGGTCAAACCACGGCGCATCACCGAATTTGAGCTCAAACTCCTGACGGTATGAGATGCCACCTTCTCCGGCCAAGTCATCTCTGCCGATAAACTCAAACCTTGCGAGCGGGAACTGCTGGAGGACTTCTGGCACGGCCTCAAGGATGAGATCGATGCCCTTGCGCTTCTCAAACCGGCCAACAAAGAGTACCGACAAAGCATCGTCTGAACTTGCATGGTCCTGCTGAGTCGGAATAGCTCGATCGACTGTGCTGAGCGGAGAAACCACAATTCCGCTCCGGTCGAGTTGAACTCCAGAGGTGAGTTCAACCTCGTCGATAATTGCGTGACTAATGGCATGGATTGCATCGCTGTGTTGGAACAAGAACCGCTCGAGCGCCAAGAGGGGATCACCAAGATGCGCCATGAACTCGGCGTTGCTGCGCCATTCCGGGCGAGTACGTAGCGTAATTCCCATGGTCGTGACGAGTGCAGTCACTACCGGTACAGCACAGCGCTCAAAAACAGCAATCGACTCGGTGTCCCACACAGCGGCATAGACGGCATCAAATGGCCGCTGTCCATGAAGCCGCACAACCTCTGCGGCAACTGCTGTTGCATTCTCGCCGACGCGGCATGGCAGCGGAGGCAGACAGCTGTCGCTCAGCTCAAGGTCATCTTTCAGGATTCGGTGCACCCAAACGCCATCCTCAAGGTCGACGGTGCTGTGATCTTCGCCAGTGGTGATAACGCGGATCTCATGCCCGCGAGCGCTTAGGCCACGGGCAAGGTCCAACATATAGCGACCGATTCCACCAATCTCTGTGGGAGGCAAGGTCTGAGTGACAAAGCACAAGCGGAGTCGGCGGCCATCAGCCTGGACCGTAGGAAACGGCTTGAACTCTTCGCTCTCGGCAAGCAGGGTCGCTGTAGAAAGCATGCTCTGACGCCCGCGCCGGCCCGCCTCAAGGCCAGCAAGCCAAGCCCTGTCAATCTGAGCGAGCCCCTCGGTACGCTGCTCAAAGGTGATGTTGCCGAGGGCCACATGAGTCGATAAGTCTCGTGCCCGGAAATCAGCAAAAGCTGCATCATCGCTCATAAGCCTGGTGAAGGATGTTCCCTCATCCGAGTTGACGAAACTGAAGTAAATCTTGTTTTTTACGATCGGAAAATTATTGAGCGTGACTCTTGCCTCGCTGCGCAGTGCGCTCGGCAAGAACTTGTGATGCACAGTGGCTCCAGAACCCTGGCGGAGAATGTAGCCAGCGTCGACTACCCGTAAGCAGACATCAGTCTCATCTAGGTAGTACTCAATTTCCTCGTCGAATCCGCCGACCTCAATGAGGACATCGCGCCGGAAACTGGCATTCGTGCCGATCAGGTAGGGGAAATTCGCAGCACCGGGGTAGCACCAATGGTCCAGAGGGCCATCATTGTCAACTGAGGCATTGCCGAGTCGGTCAGAACTGTTGAACTTGCACTGATAGGAGTAGCCAGTGTGATCGTGCACGACACCACCTGCACCACCTACAGCCTCGGAGTCATACAGTTGAACTAGTTCATCGAGCCACACCGGCTCAGGCACCCCGTCGTCATCGATGAACGCCACGATCTCACCCGCTGCCGCCGCAATCCCGATATTTCGTGACATCGAGAGATTGGCCTTTGGGCACCTACGAATCTTGATCTTCGAGCTGTACGAATCAATCAACTCTTGGCTGTCATCAGTGGAGGGACCGTTCACCACAACAACTTCAAAAGATGGGTAGGTCAGTTGGCGGAATGAATCGAGGGTTCGCCCAAGGCTATGTGCCCGATTGAGCGTGTTCACCACGATCGAGATCCGGGGCGTGGACTCCATCAGTCGAGAGCTGGCTTGCGGGCAACGATCTGAAACTCAAGGCACGCACCATTGACCCGACCTTCTGCTTCGACGGTGACATCGACGAGGCCCGCTTCAGCAAGAATCGTTCCGAGAGATTCTGTGGTGTACATATTGAAGTGAAAGTCACCCTCGTACTCTTGGCCTCCATACAAGACATCGCGAAGATCAGAGTACGCAAAGTGCCCCTCACCGTGAGCAGCGAGCATGGCGCCGGCATCGGGTACAACTGCTCTCAGCTCACCAGAAGGGCGTAACAGCGAAATCCAATAGGGAAGAATCCGACGCTTAAACTCTTCCTGGGGAAAATGCTCAACAAGATGCGCGCTGAAGATCTCGGCAGCTTGCTCTGCATCTACAGGCAGATTGTCAACATCTGCAATCACGTCAACACCCGGTAAAACTCTGGCGTCAATGTTGATGTACTCCTCAAGTGCAATATGGCCGCAACCCAGATTCAGACGAAGACCCTCAGCAAGTGCCAGAGCAAACTTCTCTGCAGTAATCACCTTTGGCTCTGCCGCTACCCGCTTGCCCGCACGGTCTGAATACCGAAGCTCAAACATCAATTCTCTGCGAATCATCTCGACTCGCTCCCACTGAGTCTCAGCGGCCTGCCCTAGCGAATTCCCTTGATTTTCCTGGGCTGCCGCTAGCTCTGCTACGCGCCGAGTCATGGCCCGTTGCGTTCCGTGCGCCGAAGCAATCGTGTTCAGCAGATCAGGCAGGTGAGACTCAATCAAGTCCAGACGAAGTTGCACCTCTGGAAGAGCATCCTGAAGACTTTGAACAGCGTTTGTAAGGTCCTGCAATGCCTGATCATGATGAGCGAGTCGTGCTTGCTGCGCAGCGACAACGCTATGACTGGATCCAGAGAGCGCTCGAACCCCAGGAACGCGCCGTGCTACTCGTTTCAGATTCTGCATGAACGTCATCCGGAGCCTTCATCCACGGGGATAGTGCCATTCCATTCTGCCAGATTCCAAGACCCATCAAGCTGAACAAATCCCACGCCAATTGGATCCGATCCTCTTCGGACGATCAGGGGGAAGTCCCGATAGCGGCGGTCAAACACATGCTGAACGAACTTGTCGTTGATGCCAATGGTGAACTCATAGTTCCCGGGTAGTAGCGACAGGTGATCGATCTTCATTTCAATCAGTCCATCTCCCGACAAGAGCCCCGTCTCAAGACCAGCGAGGCGCGTATTTGTCCCCGCCACTGGAGTGTCATTCTCGGTATGGATCATGTAGCCAAACACAGGATTCTCTACGGGTTTGTGCGCCTTGTACGCGATGTTCAAGGTGAAGGGTTCCCCCGTGGTGGCAACCGAGATTGACTTGCCAGCTGAGTCGGTGAAATAGACCCCGGCGATCTCAATGTCCTCGCCGAACCATGCTTCGGCGGGCGCTTCAGGTGCCTCCTCGCCCTCGCTCCCGTTTGTTACCGCAGCCACTGCAGCGACTTCGGCCTCGGCAGCGGCAGCAGCTAGTGCCTCCGCCTGCCGATCGGCGCGTTCTTGGTCGTTTACTCGTCGCAGATAGGCGCTTGCAATATCTGCTGCTGGGCCTTCTTGCTGAAGCACTCCATGATCGAGCCATGCAGCTCCGTCACACATAGTCTCAACGGTTGCCATCCCGTGGGTGACGACCACGATTGTCACTCCCCGGCGACGCAAGTCGGCAAGGTGGTCAAAGCACTTGCGCTGAAACTCCTCGTCTCCAACAGCAATGACCTCATCGATGATCAGGATCTCCGGGTCGACGTGGATGGCCACGGAGAAACCCAGCCGAACGTACATGCCACTTGAGTAAATCTTGACCGGTGAGTCAATAAAGTCGCCGATTCCAGCGAACTCAACAATGTCGTCAAAGACTCCGTCGATCTGCTTCTTGGACATCCCCAAAATCGTGGCGTTCATGTAGACGTTTTCACGCCCAGTTAGGTCGGGGTGAAACCCAGCGCCAAGCTCTAACAGGGTCGAGATGCGGCCTTGAACCTTGACCGACCCAGTAGTCGGTCGGTAGATCCCCGCAATGCAGCGAAGCAGAGTGGACTTGCCAGAGCCGTTGTGGCCAACGAGGGCATACATAGAGCCCTCGGGAATCTCGAGTGAGACATCGTCGAGGGCATAGAACTGATCGATCCCTGCGTTGCGATCGCGACGGGTGATGAGTTCCTTGAGTGAATGTGCACGATCAGTATGCAAACGAAACTTTTTGGACACGCCTTCTACAACGATTGCGCTCATGTCAGAGTTCCTCAATCACAGTCGGTGCCCAACGGCTAAAGATCATCCAACCTCCAACCAGGCTGACAGCAGCAGAGGAGATCATGACGAACCAGCTACCCGGAGTTGGGAACACCAGAAAATATGCGACTCGCCTCATAGCCCCCACGTAGGAGGTGAGTGGGTTGAAGCGCAGAATTGCCTGAGCCTTTGGGTTGATGATACTCAGCTGGTACACGATTGGAGTCGCATAGAAAAGTACCTGTAGGGCGATTCCCGTCAGGTAGTAGACATCCCGATAGCGAATATTCATCAGTCCGAGCACCAAACCAATGCCAAACGCGAAACATGCCATCAGGGCAAACAACGGCAGAATCAGCAACATCGTGAGGGAAAGATTCCCGATAACTGCCATAAAGAAGATCAGGATGCCACCCTCGAGTAGGGCTTGGATAATGACAGTAATCAGGCCTGCGATCATCGGGCACTCTGGCGGAAAATAGGTTCGTGTCAGGAGTCCGCCGGCACCCGAGAAGGACGAGATCGCGGTATTAATCACTCCTGAAAATAGGTTCCACATGACAAGGCCGCAGAACAACCAGAGGGCGAAAACTTTTGAGTGCCCATTGCCGGCAACGGGTGCTTCGGCGCCGAAGAAGACCCCAAAGACAACGGTGTACACACCGAGCGTCACAGCGGGGTTAATCAGCGACCACATCCACCCCAACAAGCTGCGCTTATACCGAGACTTAAGTTCGCGCTGTGCGAGGTTGACGATCAGAGTCCGGTAAGACCAGACCTGTGCGGGGGTGGACAAACGACAGCCTTTTCTTTGACCTCAGGAGACAGCAAAACTAGCAGGTCTGCCCGCAAGCCTCGTTGACTGAGCAGTTAGGCAACCCGAAAGGCAAAGAGATTGTTCAACCCAAATTGAAAGCTGGATTTGTGCGCTGTAACGAACCCTCCGGCGTGAAACACCGGCTCGGTATCGCTCTTGGCATCAAAGCCATAATGCTGATGGATCGAATCATCAACTACGAGCTTCACCTTTTCGAGCACGTCTAGGATTGAGTCAACCTGCTTGGAGGGGATGGTCAGAATGACAATTCCACCCGGATTGAGGAGTTCTTTACATTTCTGAACAACTTTGGGCTGATCCTCGGGCGAAATGTGCTCAAACAACGCAAGCATGGTTATTGCATCAAAGGTTCCTGTATCGGCAGGCATCTCGGCAGGGAACCAGCCGGGGACGAGTTGATACCCAGATCCGGTGACCACCCCATCGAGGTCAGGGTCAATGCCGTACCCTTCGTTCAGGCGGACCCCGAGCTCTCGGAAGAGTCGTCCATCGCGACAGCCAATGTCCAAGACTCGCGAGCCCTGCGGAACAAGGCCGCAGGCTTTACTGATGCGCCTATCGCGCAAGGCATCGTCAAAAAAAGTCACGCTTTTCTCATCTCGGCTAGATCATGGGCGGTAAAAAGTTGACTCACGGTTCAGTTCCAAATCCTCGTTGGGTGATTCTGGTCAGCTTCCGGGGACAGAGTCTGGGTAGAGGTCTTCAAGCCAGACGCGCTGATCAGGAAAGTAGACGACGCGGCCATCACCGGGGCGGACCGCTTCAACTGAGATCTGCTTACTGGCTAGGTACTGCTCAAATTGAGCCGCAGTAGGAGTCCCATCAAAGAAAACCCAGGGACAATTCCCAAGGTCCTCGGCCTGATCGATATACAGCGGATTTCGATTCTCATAGGTCGAAATCGAGATGATCTCCTCTTGACTCTCGAACATCAACCGGTGCCCACCCGCCCAGTAATCACCTATCGCACACTTCGCGCCT
>JBAXCX010000132.1:0-7408 GCA_037141255.1 Actinomycetes bacterium
AGTGGTGGTAGTCGTCGTGGTTGTCGGCGGCACCGTAGTAGTCGTCGTCGTAGTCGGCGGGACAGTAGTAGTCGTCGTCGTAGTCGGCGGCACCGTAGTAGTCGTCGTTGTTGTCGGCGGGACAGTGGTAGTCGTAGTCGTAGTCGGCGGCACCGTGGTAGTCGTGGTCGATGTTGTGGTAGTAGTGGTAGTAGTAGTAGTAGCTGGTGATACGAACACCGTTGTCTCGGCGGTGGATACATCCCCGTCACCGTCGGTAACGATCAGCGAGACCGGGTATGAACCCACAGTTGTATACAGAGCGCTCGCATCTGCCGTTGTTGCAGTTTGCCCATTACCAAAGTTCCATGCATAGGTTGCTGGCCCCTTGGCAATCACGGAGGTACTGGCCGAGAAGTTGACGGTGAATGGCAAGCGGCCACCGGTCGCACTCGAGGTGATCTTGGCTTCGACTCCCTTGGCAAGAACCGGCGTGGTCTTGCCGGCAAGCACTGCAGCGTTTGAACCTGCAGGTGATGGCAGCACCAACGTCTGATTGAGCAGCCCACTCACATCGGTATAGGGGAAGGCCTGCACCAAGCAACCGCTTGCCCCCGGCACTGCAAAGCTGTTGTTAATCACAATTGCGTTGCCCGTGATCGGGTTGTACTTCGAGCCGGTGAGCGCAGCGTTGACTCCAATAGCCGGCATGAACTCTGAGGTGAAGGCCACAGAGATGGGCGTGGCAGTAGTTCCAATTGTACAAGTGGACTGCAAGATGTTGCCCCACAAGTTTCCGCTGACCTTTGCCCGCAACTTGACGTTGAGGGTCATCACGCCGGTGAGAGGGTCGATACTTCCTGTTGCTGCAGCAGTGGGAACAATCTCGACCTTTACCAAAGCCCGGGTCTGGCTCGTTGGGTTCTCCGGGGTGATCCACGAGGGTGGAAAAATCACACCAGAAATTGGCACGGAGACCGTACCATTTGAGGTTATCGACCCCGTGATCGAGACGTTGATCTTTGGCTGGAAGCCAGGAGCGGCTTCACTGTCATCTAGGTCTTTTGTTTGTCCGGCAAGAGTTCCTGCAGCACATTGCGGGTCGAGGGCATCAATGCCGTCGGAGGGGTAAGCAACTCCCGTGTTCACCTCAATTTGGAAGTCGTTATCAATACCATCTGAGCACTGCGGCAAGGGCTGCGGGGTCAGGTCGAGATTGTATGCCCCGATCAAAACGTTGCCACCAGTAGAAGCCAAACTAAACGCCCCAGGGTTAAAAACCTTCTGCGCACCCACGGTCGATGGAAGCAGCACAGCGGCCAATCCAAGTGCTCCAACTACTGCTACCGCAACACGCCAATTTCGCCCCATAGGTGGTTCCCCCCAAGTACATCTGAATGCTGCAGCAAACAGATTGCGTGGTGACATCCTTTGTCATTCTTGAGGCATCGTCAAGTAGTGAATTTTACCCAGCAAGAAAAATCCGTGGTATCTCACTTTCAGTGAAACCAACAGCACCTAGAGCGGTGTACGTTGTGGATGCCGTGCAAGTTGATTAGACCCGTGTGCGCGGTGTCATCTTCTCGGTTAACTCAGGATCATCGATCATCACTGGCTTCAAGATGGCATCCACCTGAGCAATCAGATCCTCTTCGAGCGTCACCTCGACTGCACCCACGCTGTCTTCAAGTTGCTCCGGCCGCGTTGCACCCACAATTGCAGAAGCCACATTCTGGTTCCGCAGAATCCAGGCTAAGGCGAGTTGCGCCATCGAGATGCCAGCCTCGTTTGCGAGCGGTATCAGAAGCTGGACCTGGGTCAACACATCGTCTCCCAAGAAACTCTTCACAAAGTTTGCCCCGCCCTTTTCGTCAGTGGCCCGCGAGCCCTGCGGCACGGGAGCTCCCGGCAGGTACTTGCCCGTGAGCACGCCCTGAGCGAGTGGCGACCAGACAATTTGTGATACGCCGAGTTCCTCACAAGTGGGCACAACGAGGCCCTCAATCACGCGCCACAACATTGAGTACTGCGGCTGATTCGACACGAGCTGAATACGCAACTCGCGCGCCAACTCAACCCCCTTGCGAATCTGATCGGCACTCCATTCAGAGACCCCGACGTACAACACCTTCCCGGCGTGAACGAGGTCTGCAAAGGTCTCCATCGTTTCTTCAAGCGGAGTCTCATGATCGAATCGATGCGCCTGATAGAGATCTACATAATCAGTATCGAGTCGACGCAACGAGGCGTGCAAGGACTCGCTGATGTGCTTGCGCGACAGGCCGCGATCATTTGGACCCGCCCCAGTTGGGAAATACACCTTGGTGAAGATCTCGAGCGACTCACGACGAGAGCCAGCCAAGGCCTCACCAAGGACCACCTCTGCTCGAGTACCTGCATAAACATCCGCTGTGTCAAAGGTCGTGATCCCAAGATCGAGCGCGGCGTGCACGCAGGTGGTAGCAGCGTGATCCTCGACTTGAGAGCCATGCGTCACCCAGTTGCCATACGAGATTGCGCTGACCTTGAGACCTGAGTTGCCGAGAAATCTAAATTCCATGCGTTCAACATAGTGGGCCAACCCACCACCCCAGACGCGCTCAGGCTGGCGCGCTCAGGCCGGCCCGCTCAGGCCGGCCCGCTCAGGCCGGCGCGCTCAGGCCGGCGCGCTCAGGCCGGCGCGCTCAGGCCGGCGCGCTCAGGCCTCGGCAGGCAGTCATGGTCAGTCCGCTCGGGCTTGTCAGGTACTGGCAACCGCGGTGAGCACCTCAACTCGCAGCTGATTGAGCCCGGCGGTCACCTCGGCCTCATCGACTCGAGTTGCAATGCCATCGCGCAGGACTTCTTGGCCGGCAACCCACACCTGGCGCACCTCATCTCTACCAGCGGCGTACACCAGCGCGGAGTTTGGGTCATAGACAGGTTGGGTGTGCACCCGGCTCAGGTCAACGCAGATGAAGTCAGCCTGCTTGCCGACCTCGAGAGATCCGATTGAATCGCTCAGCCCCAGCGCTGTCGCGCCTCCGAGGGTGGCGGCCCGCACTACCTGTGCCGCGGGCATCACCGTTGCATCACCGCTCACACCTTTGTGGATCAGTGCAGCCAAGCGCATCGCTCCAAACAAGTCCAGGTCGTTCGAGCTAGCGGGCCCATCGGTTCCCAAACCAACTGCCACTCCGGCCGCAAGCATTTCTGGCACGCGTGCGAATCCAGATGCCAATTTTAGATTTGAGCCTGGGCAATGAGCGACTGATGTTTGCGTTGCAGCAACACGTGCGAGTTCATCATCGCTCAGATGCACTGCATGAGCCAGCACCGTTCGAGGACCGAGCAGACCTAGGTGATCAAGCAGCTCGACTGGACGCCGGCCATGCTGGGCCAGAACGGAGTCCAGTTCACCTTGGCTCTCGGCTGCATGAATGTGAATGGTTGCGTCATAGCGGTGAGCAATCTCTGCAATCAGTTGCAGGTCTTCGGGGCTGACCAGATAGGTGGAGTGAGGAGCCACCACTGGCCGCCATCCGGGTCGTGCAGGGTGAGAAGCCAACCATTCCTCGGTCCACTTCATCTGACTCGCACCACCCCTTCCCTCAGGTCCGACAGAACCCAAAAAGGTGGGTCCCGTCATGACTCGCATGCCGACACGGTCGCAAGCAGCAACTACAACATCAGGGAAGTAGTACATGTCTAAGGCCGTTGTGACCCCTGCGTGCACGCTCTCTAACGCCGCAGCCGTAGTTGCTACCGAAACGGATTGCTCACGCAGAACCGCTGCCTCTGCAGGCATGACTAGGTCCAAGAACTGCTGCAAGTTGCGGTCATCCGCAAGTCCTCGAAACATGGTCATGCCAAGGTGCGTGTGAGCATTCACCATCCCCGGCATGAGCACGGACTGAGCAAAGTGTTGATGCGTGGCCTCAGGAGCGGCCGCCAACAATTCCGCCAAGGGACCAACAGCGGTTATGACTCCTGCTTGAACGGCAAGTGCTGAGTCGGTCAACACGGCGTCGTTTCGATCCACGCTCAAAATCCAATCGGCGCTGTAAATCTTGACCGCTAGGTCTGAACCTGTGGCCCGATCCTGACCTGCAGAGTTACTCGATGAGTCCATAGGGCGAAGGTACAGGCAACAACCTCGCGCCGCGAGCCTTCTGTCTGAAGGATGGCTCCGCGTGGCATTCATTCAGCCCAGGCGCAACTGAAGCGGGCAGCGTTGCCGATACTGTCCCTCTCGCAGTTCACAGGCTGAGCGCGACGCGCTTGGAATGCAGACCCAAGGAGAGCAATGGCCACCGATAACCCAGCAACACCTGCCCGTCTTGAAGAACTTACGGCACTCACCGAAAAGTTCTGGACTGATCTGTTCCGGCGAGACTTTGAAGCCGTCGGCGCTTGGTTCACCCCGGAAGGCAACTACCGCGACATTCCAGCACCAGAGGAGGGCGCATTCGGCGCAACCGAAGTAGCAGCCCGGCTTCGTTTGGGAATTGAACCCTTAGCTAAATACGAACACGTTCCCGGCTGGAACATCGTTGCCCAGCGAGACACCGCAATGACGGAGCACGTGGAGCGGTGGACCTGGTCAACGGGAGAGACGGTGGAGTTACCCTTTGTCTCTGTCATTGTGTTCAACGACGAGAATCAGATCACCCGCTGGTGGGATTATTGGGACCTAGGAACCCTGATGAACGCAGCACCGGCAGCATGGGTAGAACACATCATGGTGGGTTACAAGTAACTCCTGCTCAACGAGCGCAAGCCGTGAGCAACTCAGAACTGCGGTCGCTACCTTCAACGCAGGACTGCTCGGCCACCAAGCTGGAGAAGTCCATCAGGCATATCGACTCATCAAGCAGTGCCTGGTCAGGGGTGGGGGGTAGACCCAGCGCAGGCACTGCTCGAGATTCTGTGCTGACTCCCTCTGGGCCGAAGCCCTGAGGGAGTAGCAGTTCGCGTAACCGGCGACGGGCGCGATGAAGGCGACTCATGACCGTTCCGAGCGGAACTCGAATCAGTTCGGCGGCCTCTTGGTAGGTCAGACCATCGATGTCTACGAGTTGCACGACGCGCTGAAAGTTGGCGGGCAGCGTGCCGACTGCTTGAGCAATGGCTCCACCTAGCTCGCGCGACTCGGCACGCAATTCGACCTCGTCGACAGAAGTTTTCGGAACTTGATCTTCTGATAGCTCAGGGTCAGCCAGCAGTTCGGGTCGGCGACGACGATGACGATTGCGCTCGGTATTTCGCACAATGGTCAGCACCCAAGCACGCGGATAGCGGCCATCAAAAGTGTGAATTGCCCGGTATGCCTTCAGAAGGCTCTCTTGCACTAGGTCCTCGGCATCGGCCCGGTTGCGGGTAAGCGACAACGCAACGCGGAACATAATCTCGGATTCGGGCAGGATCAACCGCTCAAAGAGGTCCTCGGCCGACTCGGTTGAGACACCCTGTGCAGAGATTCCCGATGCGACTCCACTCGTCATGAGTGCGGCGAGATCGGGATGGACGTTGTCTGCGGGTTCTGACCGCACCAAGGCAGGCGCCGCTCGATTCAGAATCGCAGCAGAACCTGCGAAGGAGGGTGAGGAAGGATCAGAAGGTGTGCTCATGGCAATCCAATCTGTAGACCGCTTGCTGAGTGGGGTAGTCCAAAGGGGGTAGGACCCACCTGCAAGTCAGAAGTATATCGAATGCTGCAAGCTATTTCAGCATTATTTAGTGTGAATTGTTTTCACTGGCTGTTTGCCTTTGTAAGGGGGCAGGACGATCCTCTCTCGATCCGCTGGCGAATGCCCTGGCGTGCATCTCAGGCCTGCTCGAACCCCTAGTCTCACCACTACCACTAGTCACAGCAGAAGGATTGAATCGTGAACAACTACGAACAGCTTTACATCGGCGGCGAATGGGTCAACCCTGCCGGGACTGACCGCTTTGAGGTCATCAATCCGGCCACCGAGGAACTGCTTGGGTTTACCCCCGAAGGGTCCGTGGCAGACATCGATCGAGCAGTGGTTGCCGCACGGTCGGCGCTCACCACCGGTGAGTGGGCCGGCATGGTCGCTGCTGATCGTGCCGAGATTATGAGTCGTCTCCTAGCACTGCTCGGTGAGAGAGCCGATGACCTTGCAAATCTGATCACCGCCGAGGTTGGGTGTCCGCTGCTGTTTGCTCATTTCGGCCAAGTCGGTGCCGCCAACATGGTGCTCGACTACTTCACCAACCTGACACGTGAGTATGAGTTTGAAGAAGTTCGCCAAGACATGCTCGGCCCAGCGCTGGTGCGCAAAGAACCAATCGGCGTGGTCGGCGGGATCATTCCCTGGAACGTCCCGCTGTTCATCACCATGTTAAAGCTCGGCCCGACCTTGGCCTCGGGCTCTACCATGGTGCTTAAGCCCGCACCCGAGACTCCCCTGTCTTCGTTCGTGCTTGCAGAGCTTGCTCATGAGGCAGGCCTGCCCGCGGGCGTGCTCAACATCGTTCCCGCTGGGCGTGAGGTTGGAGAACACCTCGTCACCCATCCCGATGTTGACAAGATTTCCTTTACGGGATCCACCGTGGCAGGTCGCAAGATTGGCGCCCTCTGCGGTGAGCGACTGCGACCATGCACTTTGGAATTGGGTGGCAAGTCAGCGGCCATCATCTTGGATGATGTTGACCTTGACTCAATCATTCCGGAATTGATCTCTTCGGCCACGATGAACAACGGGCAGGCCTGCGTAGGCCAGACCCGAATCCTTGCCTCGAAGAATCGCTATAGCGAAGTCGTTGAGGCAGTTACCGAAGCCATGGCTGCCCTTGTTCCCGGAGACCCGTCCGGCAACTTTGATGTCACGCTTGGACCACTCATTGCTGAGCGGCAGCGAGACCGAGTCGAGGGCTACATCGCAGCCGGCATTGCCGAAGGCGCGAGAGTCACTACAGGTGGCGGCCGACCCGCAGGCCTCGACAAAGGGTGGTTTGTTGAGGCCACCCTCTTTGCAGATGTTGACAACAGCATGAAGATCGCCCAGGAAGAAATCTTTGGGCCAGTCGTTGTCGCAATCCCCTACGAGGACCAAGCCGATGCCATCGGGATTGCGAACGACAGCGCATACGGCCTATCCGGAACAGTGTGGACGAGCGATGTTGAAAACGGCATTGACGTGGCTCGAGGCGTGCGCACCGGCAACTACACCGTGAACGGGTTCGGCATGGCCTGGGGCGCGCCGTTCGGCGGGTTCAAGCAATCAGGTGTGGGACGCGAGCTTGGCCCAGAAGGCCTCGGCGAGTTCCTGGCCTCAAAGACCATCAACCTTCCAGCAGGTACGGAGCCAACGCTCAAGTACTGATCCAACTCGTAGGGCGGGTCGAGTCTGCAGTAGGGGCAAGCCTGCGAAGGTGATCAAGCTCGAAAAAGGGCATTGGGTTGCAGAGCGAGCGCTATGTG
>JBAXCX010000133.1:0-7270 GCA_037141255.1 Actinomycetes bacterium
AGGTATTCGCCCTCGCTGTTGCGCCCACCAACTGAAACCGCCGGGTCAGGCGCATGACAAAGCAACAGGTTGGAGGTCCCTCAGTGGGCCTTTTCGCCGAGGAGTGTCTAACCTGACCTAGTCAGCAAATTTGTTGCACGAATATTCAGCGTGAGTAGCGATTGTCTGTCGCTACACAGTTCCGGCCGTGGAGGGGAGGGGCACTATGAGCGACTATCAGGTGAGCCCAAACTGGTGGGTGGCTATCGATGGCAAGTGGTACCCACCAGAGCAGCATCCCAACTTTGCTGCCACGGCTGCTACAGCAACAACGAGTGCGAGCAACGCAGACATCTGGGATGACGGATCGAGCAGAGCGCAGTCTTCGCCCTCGAGCGGATGGGACGAACCCGGCTCGCAGCGCTTGCCCAGCGCATCAGTCTCATCAGGGTCATCCGGCTCATCAGGACCACCTGCCAAGACCGGGGGCATCTGGACAAAGAAGTTGCCTTGGCTAGGTGTCGCCTTTGTTGGCCTGAGCGTGATGCTCTTGCTGTTCGGAATCTCGGGATCAACTCGCGGCGAAGAAGCCCAAATTGAGTCCACTGCTTCTGACCCAACGTCGCGAACCGAGTCTGAACTTGGGCCCGACGCGACTAATCCCCGCCGGAGTACTACGAGCTCGCTGCCACGGCAAACGACTGTGCCGACAACTATTCCCACCACCACCATCGCGACCACCACACTCCCCCCGACAACTGTTCCGCCTACCACGGTGGCTTTTACCGTGCCGCCTGAGGCCATAGCGGCAGCGGCTGCAGCACAAGCAGCGGAGGACGCTCGAGTAGCTCAAGAACAAGCCGATGCGCAGGCCCGAGCGGCAGCAGATGCTTATGTCCCGCCACCGACACAGAGTGGCTCTGGATCGAGTAGCTCCGGGTCGAGCGTCTACTACTCGAACTGCGACGCGGTGCGGGCCGCCGGTGCCGCCCCGTTGCTAGCCGGTCAGCCGGGGTACAGCTTCAAGCTTGACAGGGATCACGATGGCAGTGCCTGTGAGCGATAGATCGCACAGAGGTTGGGCGAACTTTCGTTCCCAACCCGCTCTCGTTCAGGGTCTTGTCTGGGTGTTTGCCCTGCCAGTTGCGATCTGGCTCTGGGCTAGCGGACGCAGTTCTGCGCGAGTGCCCTCGTTCTGCCTTGCTGCCCTCATCACACTCGGCTGCCTGGCCGTTCCGTTTATGGGTGGCTCACCGACAGATTCGGTCCGCACCACTGCAGCCGACGGGTCAAGCTCAAACGGAGCGTCAGGTTCGACCAAAACCACGAGCACGACAACCTCAACCACCCCGCGAACAACCCCGCCCAGCACAGCACCTGCGACTGTTCCGGCCACTGTTGCGACCACGGCTCCGATCACGGCTCCACCTCAGACCCAGCCCCCAGCGACCCAGCCGCCAGCTGCGCAGGTACCTACTAACCAATCAGGCAACGCCGCACAGTTGCTCAGCCAAGTCAGTGTGCGCGATGAGTCCTCAGATTCCGGTTACGACCGGGACTTGTTTAACCATTGGATCGATGCAGACGGCAACGGCTGCGACACTCGCTGCGAGGTGCTCAAGATTGAGCGACTGCCCTCTTTGCCCGGACTGCCGAGCGGTGGATGGTTGTCGCTGTACGACGGGAAGGTCACCGAGAATCCCTCGGAATTCGACATCGATCACCTGGTCGCTCTTGGCGAGGCTTGGCGCAGCGGGGCATCCGAATGGGATGGAGCAAGACGCCAAGCGTTTGCTAATGACCTCGACGAGCCTCGCGCCCTGATTGCGGTATCGGCCGCATCGAACAGGTCGAAGTCAGATCGTGACCCCTCGAGTTGGCAACCACCAGATAAGGCCTATTGGTGCACGTATGTGACGGACTGGATGGCTGTGAAACTGAAGTGGGGTCTTGCAGTCGACCCAATCGAGTTCACGGCGCTACAAAGCATCGTCGAAGGCTGCTGACCCGCCTAAGTCAGGTTGTTCACGCGAATTGGGCCCGGCGCTGAGCCCTAATCTCCCCGAGATCGGCCTAATGGCCTATTGGGTTGCACCGTGGTCGCATATCGATCCCTCTGCAACCCAATACCCTTCAAGCTGACCCGAAGGACCCTGCAGGAAGAGCAGTCTTTGAGTTAGCCTCAGGCTCTCAATCAGGGGGTCTCTATGGCAGGTTTATCGGGGTCTGGTTTTCGGGTCGCAACTTGGAATCTGCAGGGACGGACGAGCGATGCGGCCGCCCGGTTGGGATCGCTGCTAGCTGATCTTGGGGGCGCCGATCTCGTCCTACTACAAGAGGCGTCTCAAGCGGGTCTACCCGGATTCTGTGAGGCCGCAGGATTGGATTGGGCCGTGCATGTTCGCGACGAGTTCCAGGACCTTCTCGCTGTTCGCGGTCGAGCAAGCGGTCCACGCGCTGTTGCAATCGCAGGAACAGGTGAACAGTTGCGCGGGCCTACGGCGTTTCCGGGCGTACCCTTACCCGAGAAAGTTCTGGCTGGCTGGCTCGATATTGGGCAGCAGCGCACAACAGCAGTGACTTACCACGCGCCTGCTGGTGTCACGCATAAAGAGAAAAAGGCTGAACAGGCGGTCAAAATTGCCACCTGGCTCAACCAGATTGAAGGCCCAGTCATCTTGGCTGGAGATTTCAATACTCCAGCAGTTGATCCACCGGAGATCTCGAGTCTTGAGACCGGGTGGCACACAGGCAACCCCGAGTTGCATGGAGCACCCGGCGAAGACACCCTCGTTGGGGCAACTCCTCTCCATGGATTGAGCGACGCACTACGAACGTATCTAGACGCTCACCCCGATGAGATGGAGCAGATCCGTTCGGCTCGCCCGAATGGTCCGCTCGCAATCTCTCACCGCACCGGAACAGATCACCTGCATCCAGTGCGGTATGACGCCATCTGGCACTCTCCCGAGTTCTCCGTTGAGTCGATCGACTATTACTTCGATGAGTCAGTCGCCGCCGGCACTGACCATGCGCTGGTCATTGCCGAATTCGCTCTGAAAGAGTAGTGGGTTGCCGAGAAGCCCTCTGCAAGCGAGCCGGCCGAGCAATGAGGTTCGCCTTAGTTTGCTAGACCCAGCGCAGCCGCGGTTGGTGCGTCAAGCTGCGAGGTGAACATGAATCCGGGCCATGCATCTTGATCCGCTGGTCGGGCCAGGTCGAGCTGTCGGACCGGCTCCGCTCGCCAAGCAACTCCCCATCCGGGAAGTGGGTCGGTGCCTGTCTTTGTGACAATGGGTTTGCCCCACCGGCCAGCAATCATGTCCCGGAAGGCATCCGCTGACTCAAAGGGCACAGAAACAGACTCGGCCACCCGAGTTTCCCAAACAATCCGGTCAGTGGCGGGGTCGACCAAGTAAATGGTCTCACCCACGGCGAAGTGCTCGAAGGTCTCCCATGGTGCATCCCACACCATGTAGGAAACCCCTTCTCGAACCTGCTCGTCAGTGGTCGGGATTGTCGTACTCGGGGTAAATACCAGTCCGGAGCGACCGCTCCCCCGGCGAGGCAGTTTGGCAACATTGTGACCTGTCTCGAGCGACAGGAAACCGCCCAGAACATTCCGATCTCTTGGGGATGGAGCTTTCTTGGGATACACCGTTCCTGAACCATCGGCATCGGACCAACTGGCACGGGACCCATCAATATTCGACATATCAGCCTCCTGTTCGCAGCTGGTTCGGGCACCGCCTCAACGCACCGCCTCAACGCAACAAATACGAATCGCAGCACCTCTCACTGCAGGACCCATTGTACTTCTGGGGTGTGACAGATAGGAGAGGTCATTCCCCCCTTAAGCGTTGACCGCTATCCCGTTACGGAGTCCGAACCACGGTCGACCGAAGAGCCACCTTGTAGCTCACCACCGTCGCAGCCCATACACCAGTCAAGCTGAAAGTTATCCTTCTTTAAGTCCTTCCAACTCATCCCAATGTCACGGCAGTCTCTACCGGACTTTCCGGGGTCGCAATCAAGGATGGTGTACTCCTTAAAGTTGTCTCGGACCTTGAACTCAATCTTGAACTCGCACCCTGCGGAAGTCAGTCTTCCTGCAGAATAAGTAGCAGTGTCTATGGGTATCGCGGAATCACCCTTACCCTCTTGCATTCGCATCGTCTTTCCCTCCCGCTCATCACGCCAAGGACCGGTCCCCTCGCAAACGGGATCGCCGGTGTAGCCCTCCTCAAGAGCAAGTAACAGCGTGCCCTTAATGGTGGTGGTTTTCGGCGGGGTACACCCACTCGTAACAAGGAGTGAACCCGCAATGGCTCCAACAAATAGAACAGTTAACACTCGACGCATAACGCTTCCTCTCACCCTTGGGGTATTTTGATCGTTTTACCAACGGCAGATCCAGGAATCCCAGCACCAGGGCCGAGATCGCCGATGATCTTCTCGTTACTTGAGTAGTAGAGGATCCGACTCCAGTCATCGGTTCCGAGTTGGGCTTTCGCGATACTCGACAATGTGTCGCCTGCGAGTATCACGTACGTCCCCGCTACTGCGTCTTTGCTCTCGGTGAGTTGCTGCGTAAGAGTCGAATTCGAACCGTTGCTTGTGTCAAGGTCACCCTGCAACTTGGAGACCAACTTATCTCCCTCTCGGAGTTGATCTTGTTGATCCTTCAGCAACGCCGCAGTCGCAGCTGAGCTTCCTGTTGCTTCTGCGGTGGAATCTAGAGACTGCGAGCTGTACAGGTAGCCACCCAATGCACCAAGAAGGAACGCGACGAGGGCTGCAATTGCTACCGATGCCACGCGGCTGGATTTCGCTGAACCTGCTGCGGAACCCTCTGCTCCTTGCACGGAACCCGATGAGGAAGGAGCTGGGTCAACACTTGACTTGATTGGGTCTCCGACTTTCTTGTCTTTGGTCACGAACCAACCGAGCGCACCGTCGGTGGGGTCAACCACTAGTGCAACCATTCCATCAGCAATGAAGAAACTGTTCTGGATGAACAGGTCGTATCCGGACAGAAATACGCCGTGGCCGGGGTGTGAATGGAACCAGCCAACGATGGTTTTTCCTGCATGATCCCGGTCGACGGTGTTGACTACATCGGTCCACGTGTCGTGGTCGAAGGTCAGGTTTACGCGTGAGCTTGGTGCCTGTAGAGCTGGAATAGCAGCCTCAATAACAGCAACTCCTTTGACAAGCTCCCCCACGAAGAAGCCCCCCATCTCGACGTCGGTGTCGCTGTACATGTACTCAACAGCGGCTTCAAGAACACCGGAGTTCACCTTGGCGGCACCCTTTAACGATCCTGATTGAGCAGCAGAGTCAGCCATTCGTCCCCCCTTGTCAGTGTTGCGATGTCGCTATGAGCGAGTCCCATTTGTGCGATCGGAAGATCCCAAAGTGGGTCGTCTGAGTCGAAGCGAGTCGAGATATCGAGAGCAAAGGGGTTTGAGCATCCAGGACAGATAAGTTCCCCAACCGCAAAGCCACGAAGTGACCTCTGCGGCGTCAGTTCAGTCTTGCAAGCAATGCATTTCGCAGATCGAACAATCTCTTGTTCAAGTTGAACCGAAACTGGATCGGAACCCCCGGCAAACGTTCTCGCTTCGAGCGTTGCAAAGGTGTCCTGTGCTGAATAGTTCGCCCTCTCACGCGCTCCCAGAGTTTCATGGGAGAGACACCACTCGTCCTCTGCGTAGTCGATCGTATAGGTGTCCATTGTCTCTCCGGAGTACATAAAAGCGCGACCCTCAAGGCCAAGCAGGTCAGGGTGATCATGAAGCAACTTGATTGCCTCTTGAACCTCAATCCCGCCAATGATTGCCGCCGTTGTTGCGTTGGTCGGAACCTTGCCCGATTGCATCTCTGCGGGAGTCAAAAGCGCACATGATCGACGAGCAGCAAGAATCTGACGATCGGTCTCACCGAGCGTGCACTCGTAGCAAGCTCCTTCAGGAAGAAACACCCGAGCGAGTCCTCGCACACCCTCGATTGCCCCGTCCACCCAAGGTCGACCCATCTTGCGGGCAGCACGATTGACCCAGAGCCGTGCGATCCGGCTATCTAGGCCAGCAATGACTAGATCGAAATCCTCAAGCGCTCCAATGCCAAGGTCTTCAACCGGTCCAACAAAGGATTCCGCATGAATACTGGGATTTATCTCACGCATTCGCTCGGCCAGAACCTCGGCTTTGTCACGGCCTTCATCTGCCTCGCGAAACAGTGCGCACCGAGCCAAATTGGTGTGCTCAATGTCATCCATATCCACTACGAGAGTGCTCCCCATACCAACGAGTGCAAGGTTCTTTGCAATCTCGTTGCCCAGAGCACCTGCACCAACAAGCATGACGCGAGCACCGGCAAGCAGGTCTTGGTCCCACCAAGTGATCAGTCGCTGTCGGTGGTATCGGTCTTGCGCTGCAGTGAGGTCCATTAGCCTGCCGTGATCTCGGGGACGAGTCTGAGGGTGTCGCCATCTTGGACTCCTGCATCAATCAGGGTCTCTTCATCGCGAAGCTGGCGTCCAAGGCGCTTGTGGTGAAACTTATAACTGAGCGGTTGGCCATCAGGCCCGACCACTGGCATGTCCATCAACTCGACGAGCTTGGCAATGAGTCGCAGGGATTCGGCTGTGCCGGGGACTGTGGCATCTTGTTGCCGGCTTCCCGTGGCGTCGATGACCACTATGTCGATCGTGGGCTCACTCATGATTTTCTGTCCTCTCTAGGGTCGTAGAACCGACCACAATTCGGTCACCTCGAGGGTTCGAGGTCTCGGCCGAAACATTTACCTCTGGTAGCTCAGAGGATTCGATGACAATGCGTTTTGTGCGAGTTGACCGCTTTGAGAGCAGGACAAAACCGGCCACGAAACACGTGCCTACAAGCATCGCTACGGTCACTGTCTTTACCACTTGAGAAACCGAAGAGTCTGCGCCTCCTCCTCGCTGCCCACCCGAAGCCTTTGGGGCCGGCGGCGCAACCGTGCTGGCGGGAACAGTCGTTGAAGCTGCCGTGGGTGGGGGTACTTCGCTACCAGGAGTTGCTGGGTCTGAGCTGGCACTAGGTGCGTTGTTCCCTACAAATTTCACAAGCTGATTCAAAGTAACGGCATATGAAACGCCCTCGGCCTCACGGTCTTTTGAGATCACAAGGCCGACAACCTCACCAGAGTCGTTGATGAGCGGGCCGCCACTATTACCCGGGTTCACGGCTGCATCCGTCTGAATTCTCACCCCGTCAATGTCCGACACGATTCCGCGACTCACGGCCGT
>JBAXCX010000134.1:0-7221 GCA_037141255.1 Actinomycetes bacterium
TGATTTCCTGGACTCGACCGGAAGCGCTCAACGCGATGTCCATCGACATGTGGCACGGCACGCGTGACGCACTCGATTCTGTTGATGACGATGGGATCCGTTGTGTGGTCTTCACAGGAAGTGGGCGGGCTTTCACAGTTGGGCAGGACCTCTCGGAATTCGCTGACCCGCGCCACGGCGAGGCCGACGGCGGGTTTCGAGGTCTGATGCGCGCAGTATCTCAGGTGCCCGTTCCAATGGTTGCCGCTGTCAACGGGATGGCTGTTGGGTTCGGCTTTACTTTGCTGCCATGGTGCGAGGTCACTCTCCTCAGCCCAGAGGCAAGGTTCAAAGCACCGTTCGTGGGACTTGGTGTCACCACCGAAGCGGCGGCAAGCGTTTCGCTCGCGACAGTTATGACGGCTCAAGTCGCAACCTGGCACTTGCTGACTGGAGAGTGGCTCAGCGCGGATCAGGCCCTAGTTCATGGGCTGGCCACCCAAATTGTTCCTTCTGAAGAGTTACTGTCGACTTCTTTAGCGATCGCGGAGCGTTTCGCTGCGCAGCCGCCAAACGCGATGCGCACGACTACCCGGCTAATTCGCGAGGGTCGCAGGCAGGGGTGGCAAGCGGCACTCAACAAAGAGTACGAAGAGATGGCACGGCTCGCTGGCTCAGAAGAGAACATTGCAGCAATCAGTTCATTTTTCGATCGCGGTTAGGTTTGCCAAACGCCTCGCAGCCGCACCTTGTTTGCGGTGGCCTAGTTTCTGGAGATGGATTCTCCCTCCTGCTCGCTCGTTGTGTTCACTCGAGACCTTCGAATTCGTGACCTTCCCGCACTTCAGGAAGCGATTCAGGCGGCCCCCAAGGTCGTCACGGCTTTCGTTCTTGATGATGACCTCGTTGAGTCACTGAGTGATGCACCGAACCGTTTGAGTTTTCTTCTTGACTCCCTCTGTGATCTTCGGGACTCGCTACGCGACCTCGGCGGGGAGCTTGTTCTACGTAAGGGAAAATGGGTGGAAGAGGTGGCTCGCCTGGTAGCAGAGAGCGAGGCATCCTCGGTTCATGTGTCACAGGATGTTTCGGCCTTTTCCTGCACACGTGTGGAACTGCTCGCAGCAAGCCTCGCCGATTCCTCTTGCAGGATTCACCTTCATCCTGGTGTGACGGTGTTGCCTCCAGGAACGAACAGCCCCGGAACGGGCGGCTTCTGGAAAGTATTCACTCCCTACTACAACAAGTGGATCGAGGCGAGATGGAGAGAGGTGCTTCCACCGCCAAAGCAGATCCATCATCTTGAGGGGATTCCAACCCTCCCAATACCGACATTGGGAGAGCTAAGCGTGACTCCCCCATCGCCAAATCTAGCGACAGGCGGAGAATCCGCAGGCCTAGAGCGACTCAAGATCTGGGCGAAAAGCTCGCTCGAAAGGTACGAGGAGAACCACAATGCTTTAGCTCTCGACGACAGTTCTCGAATAGCGCCCTATCTTCACTTTGGATGCCTATCTCCCCTTGAGGTAGCTGCTCGGCTACAGGGTCGACCCGGTGCGGCGCCTTTTATCCGACAACTCTGCTGGCGAGATTTCTACCATCAGGCGCTGGCAGCACGTCCAGAGATCTCGCAGGTTGACTACAGGAATCGCGGTGACGTCTGGCGACAAGATGAGCAGGACGCAGAGGCCTGGCGGCAAGGACGCACGGGGTATCCACTTGTGGATGCAGCCATGCAGCAGCTTCGCCTGGAGGGATTTATGCATAACCGAGCGCGCATGGTGGTTGCATCCTTTCTCACCAAAGACCTGTACCTGGACTGGCGCATCGGAGCCGCTCACTTCATGAAGTTCCTCGCAGATGCCGACGTTGCCAATAACCAGTTGAACTGGCAGTGGACAGCAGGTACTGGCTCTGACACGAATCCGAATCGGATCTTCAATCCAACTGTTCAGTCCGTTCGGTTCGACCCTGATGGCGTCTATATTCGCCGATACCTACCTGCGCTCGCAGGGCTCGAAGCGCCACTGATTCACGACCCTGATGTAGAGACTCGCAGACTGCTCGGGTACCCAGAGAAGATGGTTGATCACAAGCTGGCGATCGAGGCGTATCGGGCACAGCTAGCCTCGTACAAAACGAGTTAGTTTTTTGGCATTCCTGGCAAGTTGTTCCGCAACTTTGAGTCGATGCGCTGACTGCGCGAGGATCTAGATCGTTCAACTGGTCACTGGCCGAATTCACTGAACAGATAGGCGACCCCGTAGCCCATGGCATCAACTCTGAAGCGATTTATGATCGGTCGGCCACTTGCTAGCGCCGAAGCAGATCATCAGCGCATACCCAAGACAATTGGTCTTGCAGTTTTTTCATCGGATGCAATCTCTTCCACGGCCTACGCGACCCAGGAAATTCTTCTGGTGCTCGTACCAGTGGGTGGAATGGCGCTGTTGGCACAGTCGAACTACACCTTCGGGTTTCTGACACCAATCGCAATTCTTGTTGCCGTCTTGTTGATTGTGGTTGCGAACAGTTACCGCCAAACCATTCATGCCTACCCAGATGGCGGCGGTGCGTATGTTGTGTCTAGAGAAAATCTGGGAGAGGTTCCGGCCCTGATAGCCGGTGGATCGCTGCTTGTTGACTACGTGCTCACCGTCTCGGTATCGGTTGCAGCAGGCACTCAGGCCATCTACTCGGCAGTTCCCGCTGTAGCGCCCTTTAAGGTGCTGCTGTGTTTGGGGTTTATCTTCCTTCTGACGCTTGCAAACCTCCGTGGAGTAAAGGAATCAGGCAGAATATTCGCTGCTCCCACCTACATTTATATTTTCGCACTGACAGCTCTCATCGCCTTCGGTTTCTACAAGATGTCGCAGGGAACGCTGCCACAGTTGCCGCCTGACTTACCGGCCCTAATCAAGTTGAAAGAGGAGACGGGAACACCGCTGCTCGGCCTTGGGGGAATCACCATCTTCCTATTTGCAAGGGCGTTCAGCTCTGGTGCGGTTGCACTCTCTGGTGTGGAGGCAATCTCAAATGGAATCCCAGCTTTCAAAAAGCCAACCTCTAAGAACGCAGCCATCACTCTGGTTTGGATGGCCACCATTCTGGGATTCTCGTTCATTGGCCTGACCGTGCTGGCCGAGAAGATCCGCCCCACGCCTTCTGAAACCGGCGAGTCAGTTAACTCGATTATTGGCAGGACGGTGTTTGGCGGCACGGGGTTCATGTATTGGGTGCTGCAGATCTCTACAGCGGGGATCCTCATTCTGGCGGCAAATACTGCGTATGCAGATTTCCCACGCCTGGCAGCTCTAGTCGGCAAGGATGGCTATCTGCCACGGCAGTTTGCAAACCGTGGCGATCGCTTGGTGTTCTCTAATGGGATTCTGTTTCTAGCGGGGGCCGCTTCGCTGCTGATTGTCGTTTTTGGCGGCAATGTCAGCGCCCTAATTCCGCTCTACGCAGTGGGCGTGTTCACTTCGTTCACCCTGTCGCAGTCCGGCATGGTTCGCCATCACCTCAAGCTCAAGGAGCGTGGTTGGCGCCTGTCGGTTGTGTTCTCGGTGTTGGGTGCAATCGCCACATTCATCGTGATGATGGTGGTCATCATTTCGAAGTTCACAATCGGCGCCTGGATTCCAGTGGCACTCATTCCCATCATCGTGGTGGCATTCAAATCAGTAAAGAAGCACTACGCCGGAGTTGCAAAGAAGCTCCGTGTGCCAGCGGGATATACCGAGTCAGATACGGTCCCGGGCCATGGCGTCGTGGTGCTCGTGGGCGGTGTGAACCAGTCATCACTCGCGGCGATCCGATATGCGCGTTCAGTGAACGCAAAAGACGCCATTGCGGTAACCGTTGCGTTAGACGATGAGCACGCCGAACGGATTCGTGCAGAGTGGGAGCGCCATCATGTGCAGTTCCCACTCGAGATCATTGAGTCCCCGTACCGAGACTTAACAGGCACAGTTGAGGACTACTTGGATGAACTCGACCAGCGCTGGAAGCACGACTACGTGTCAGTCGTAATCGCTGAGTTCGTCTTGCCTCATTGGTACCAAGGGATCTTCCATAATCAGTCTGCCTTGGCGCTCAAGCTGGCTTTGAAGTTCCGCAAGGACACGGTGGTGGTAAACGTGCCGTACCACCTGGGCGAAACGGATGAGGAAGTTGCGAAGGAAGCCGCTGACCTTGGCCTGAGTGGACGTGGGCCAGACCAGCAGCCAACCGTCGATATTGTTGTTCCGGGTGCAAAGCCCTCACAAGAATCCGAGAGTGCTGCGACCACCGATTCGGACCCCAGCGATTCCTGAGATTTCAGATCACTCACTCCCCTAGAACCCCGCGAGGAACCCGATATGCCGCTTCTCGGCGAGTACGAACCCAGCCCATGGGAACCAATTTCTGATCAAGTAGCACTGTACGAATCGAGCGGCGGTACCGAAGGCGACACGTTAGAGGGTGCGCCATGCATCATCTTGTGGACTACGGGCCGCAAGAGCGGAAAGGTCCGCAAGACCCCGCTGATTCGAGCTGAGAGCAACGGTTCATACGCAGTGATTGCATCTATGGGTGGTTCACCTACTGCGCCCGTCTGGTCGCACAATATCGATGCTGACTCGTTGGTCTCCCTGCAAGATGGTGCCAAGTTGCGGGATTACTCCGCACGAAAAGTGGACGGCCAAGAAAAGGCTGATTGGTGGGCCATTGCTATGAAAGTGTGGCCTCACTTTGATTCCTATCAAGAGGCGACCACTCGGGTCATCCCGCTATTCGTGCTTGACCCAATCACATAGGCCTAGGCAGTTCCATTTGGGACAGACTGTCCACATGCTTATTCACCCACACGATGCTCTCTACTCGCGTTGACAAGTGGCTTTGGTCGGTTCGGATTTATTCAACGCGCTCTCAGGCCACTGCGGCCTGTAACGGGGGTCACGTACAAATCAACGGGCACGCGGCTAAGCCCTCGAGTTTGGTACGCGTAGGAGACTCCGTTGAAGCGTATTCCCGAGAGGTTCATCGGGTGCTGGTTGTACAGCAGATCATTGAGAAACGAGTGGGGGCAGCCGTAGCGGTGGAGTGTTATTCCGACCAGACTCCACCTGCTCCTCCGGCAGAGCTGCGGGTACAGATTGCGGTTCGTGACTCTGGGTCTGGGCGACCGACCAAGAAGGACCGTCGCGACCTAGAGAAGTTTCATCGCAGACAACGCTAAGTGTCATCTGTTTTGGAAATTGGGTGACAATAGGGACCTATGTCCACTCCACTTGAGCTTCAGTTCGTTACCTCTGCTGCGCAATTCAGCCAGTTGCCGCAGACTGGAGTCCCCGAGATTGCGGTTGTCGGCAGGTCAAATGTCGGAAAGTCCTCCCTCATCAATGCCCTGAGTAATCGCAAGGGCCTGGCCCGAGTATCGAAGACTCCCGGTCGCACTCAACTCATCAACTACTTCTCGCTTGGTGAATCAGCCGCTGTTGTCGACCTTCCCGGGTACGGCTTTGCTAACGCTCCTGCACGGGTGCGAGCAACTTGGCAACCGATGATCGAGGGTTATCTACTCGGCCGTGAGGAACTGGTCATGATTCTGGTGCTCGTGGACGGAGAGATTGGCCCGACCAAGCTTGACGTACAGATGCTCGAATGGTTGCAGTCTTACGACCGGCCCTGCACAGTCGTCGCTACCAAACATGACAAGGTGAAGTCTGCCGTTCGTGACAAACGAAAGCGCGAACTGGCTGCCAAAGCCGGAGTGGAACAGCGAGAGGTTGTCTGGGTGAGTGCGGCAAAGAACGTTGGGATCGACAACCTGCGCACATTAGTGCGGCAGTGGTTAGGGCTGAGCTCAGATAGGTAAGTCACCAGTTGCAGCCCGGGTACTTCCGCTATCTCGATATGCCGAGATCGTGCGCTGAGCAATCCTCATCTGGTGAACCTCGTCTGCCCCATCAGCAAAGCGTGCCCACCGAGCATGCTGGTACATATGTGCGAGCGGGGTGTCGGTTGAGTAACCGAGGGCACCGTGCACCTGAATGGAACGGTCGATCACGCGCCCGAGCATGTTGGCTACAAAGTGCTTCGCCATCGACACTTCGCTCTTAAACTCCAGGCCGTTATCAATACGATACGCAGCGTGCAGCACCATGAGTTTGGACTGGTACAGCTCCATCGTCGAGTCTGCAATCATCCACTGAATACCCTGCTTCTCGGCCAGCATTGACCCATGTGAGTAACGATTGAGCGATCGATCAACCATCATGTCGAGGGCCGTTTCTGCTTGGGCGATCCAGCGCATGCAGTGAGCAAGGCGGGCAGGGCCAAGTCGATATTGCCCGAGCAGATGCCCTTGTCCTCTGCCGCCGAGCATGTTTGCTGCGGGCACCCGCAGATCTTCGATCACTATCTCTGAATGACCAGATCCGCCGTGCATGGTCTCAACCTCTCTTACCCGGTTCCAACCCTCAGAGGGGATCTCGACGATAAACGCAGAGTTGGCTGCTTGGGGTAGGTCGGGATTGTCCTCGGTTCGCGCCACCAGAATGGCAAAGCTTGCACGCTGTGCATTCGAGATAAACCATTTGTGGCCGTTGATGACCCATTCCTCGCCATCTTGGATGGCAGTGGTTCGAATCAACGTTGGGTCAGATCCAGCTACTTCTGGCTCTGTCATGGCAAAGCAACTCATGGCCATGCCATCACACAGGGGCTTGAGGTACTTCTCTTTTTGCTCATCGGTGGCCCAGTGCAACAGCGTGTGCATATTGCCCTCATCTGGGGCCTGACAGTTCATGACGAACGGTCCGTAATACGACTTTGCAGCTTCAGCCTGAACCATTGCGAGCTCCACGTGGCCGAGGCCCATGCCTCCCCACTCTGCTGGCATATGTGGCAGCCAGAGTCCAGCATCTTTGGCTTGTGACCTCATGCCGAAGAGGATTCGGATGTACTCGTCTCGCTCAATCTTCTCTGAGTCGCCAATGAGCGCCTCGCCGGGTTTGACAACATCCTCGATAAAAGCGCGAACACGCACCCGGATCAGTTCGAGTTCGGGCGAGAGCGTGAAATCGATCGACATATCAGAGTCCTTTGAGTGCGAGGGAGCAGTTAGTACGAGACGGAACGAACGGCATGTACCAGTAAGCCAAGAACCTAGCGCGCTGACGTAATGTCGCCGCCGATTCTGGAGTGCGCACCGCACCCCACAACCCCGTTTCGTTATGCGCCTGACCCCCTATGGAG
>JBAXCX010000135.1:0-7170 GCA_037141255.1 Actinomycetes bacterium
GTACTCGTGGTCGTGGTCGTAGTGACCTCGGGGGCGAGACTGGTACTCGGCGTGCTGTTCGCAGTAGCGCAACCCAGGATCGTGTCCTCACCGCGACCGACATTGAGCGCAACGGCGCAGACGGATACTGCTCCGGCGGGAACGCTCAGTGTTTCATCAAATCCAAAGTTGGCACCGCGGGCGTACTTCCGGTCCACGTCCGGTCGAGAGGTGTCGGCAGTAAAGATCTGCTTCACCCATTCTCCGTTCACCAGAAAGACAACCTTGATGGGGTTGAGCGTGTTCCAGTCAGAGGCCCAGCCCTGCACCCGAACACTGCCTTCGCCGCCAACTACCGAATCAACGTATCCCGATGGAGAGGAGGATGTGCCAGGAGCCGGCGCAGCCTCACAGGAGGCCAACAACATCGCTGTTGCTGCGATGGCAACGATGGCGATGCTCATTCGAGCTGGACTTGTGCGGGCGGGATTCATTCGAGAAGTACTGATTCGGTACAGGCTGCTTCGGGTCATTTCTGGGTCACCTCAGGCTAGATATGGGGGGGCTAGCGATATTGAGTTCAACTCTGCCGAGTTCTACCGAGTTCCGGCGAGTTGTTTTCAGGGTAACGAGCGAAAACTCAAATTGTGGAGTCTGAGAAAATCTCTCAGAAAACCTTTGTTCTAGATGCTTCCCCGCCGGGGTTACCCACCTAGGGCCGAGGTAATCAGCGCTGCACCGCTTGACCCAGCATCAGCGGTTCCGCTGAGCGGTCCTGTATCGGGGTCGTCGGGCTCGAGACCCACGGCGTCCTCGATCTGGTCTATCTGTTCGGGGAAAGTTTCATAGACGGCCCTCTTGACAATAAACACCGCTACCACTTTCACCGAGGTAAGGAAGGCCATCCGGGATGTGGTCGGCCCCTGAATCGGGAACTCCTTATTGATCAAGATTTTGTAGTTCTGCCTCTGTTGAGCAGTCAGCGCACTCGCGATCCCCAGAGCGTCTCGATTGCCCAGCCTGACAACGGCCCACTGCTCCGCCCGTGCAGCAGCTTGCTTCGCAAAGTTGCCGAAGCTGGCCTTGATCCCCAAGACACCGATAGCACCGCTGATTCCTGCCGAAAGTCCCGCTTTGGCGAAGTCCACGTCGCCGTTGTTGTCGATTGCTTGTTCAACCACGCTGGTGGCAAAACCGGTGAAAGCCCCAGCCACTGCTCCGATGGCTGCTGCCGCTGCCCATGCCTGCCACGTGGCGCCAATGGTCGTGGCAGCGATTGCAGCGTAGGCACCCGCGGTAGCGATGGTGACTGCGGCGCTCAACACGATAGAAACCGCTAGACCGATCCACTGGCCCAGGCTGAAGTTGCCCGATGGATCGCTGTTGTTGAGTGGGTCACCGATGGCGACCTCGTAGCTATTGGTTGAACCGCCAATCAGCGGGTCGCGCTGTAAGAAGCGTCCAGTGGCGGGCGAGTATTCGCGGTTACCCATTCTGTAGAAGTCGTCGCCAATCGGCAGTCTGGCAGTTCCCTTCCATCCGCTCATCGACAGCGCTAGCTGTAGCGGTGTCGTTGGCACAGCACGCTCATTTTTGCTGATCTGTGTGCCCCAAGGGTCATACACAGTGGTGTCGCTCGGCGCCTTGTTGCCAGAGGAAGTCCAGGCCTTCGAGCCTTGCAAGTCGGCGTACTGCCACTGCACCGGAGTGCCGGTCGAATCAAGGGCAACGGTCACGCCCTGTGGCAGATCTACGAGCTGGCCAACAACGGCACCCTCGGCGTCAAGTAGCAGGTCGCCCGAGGGGCGCAGGGTGACCGCTTCCCCGCCGCCAGCAGGTGTGAACAGAGCAGAGTCATCTCCGGCAAATGCGATGCTGCCGCGCGGGCCAGTCGCTTCGGTCAGAATGCCGCCGGCATCATACTCAAGGGTGCTTGCGCCAGTGGCTGTGGAACTCGGTCTTGCGTCGGCAGTCTCACCCGAACTGTTGCCCGTACTGCTGCCAGTGCTGCTCGCTTCGATGGCCGTAGTGCGGCCCTGCACGTCGTAGCTCGGCGTGCCCGCTGTTGGGAGCGTGGTTCCCACAAGGCGGTCTGACTCGTCGTAGGTAAAGCTCGAAGTGATTGCCTGCCCATCAGCGCCTACTGCTGTCTGAGATGTGCGATTGCCATTAGCTCCAACAGCCCCCTCAAATTCCACAGTAGTGGAATCCGTGGTGCGCTCAATGCTGCCGGTTGCCACCGAGGAAACCAGACGGTGATCAAGGTCATAGGTGGCATCAAAGCGGAGGGTGCCGTCGGTGCCGCGCAAGTTCCGAGTCAAGATGGCGCCACCACGCGAATAAACATCGGTCTCGCCCACGCTGACATCGCCTTCGAACCCGTCATACTGAACAGAGTTGATGTTGTTGTTGGCGTCAAGGCCGAGTTCCGAGGTAGTCCCGTTCTCGTAGTTGACTCGCAGAACGGTGCTGTTCGAGCGGTATGTCGAGGTGCTCAATGTGACCCCATTGACTTCAACACTGTCGGGCCGGCCGTACTTGTCAAAGCCAAAGGTAGACGTGCGGGTTTCGCCCGCAGCAGTGGCCTGGATCGAGGAGGTGAGATTCCCCGTCCACGGGTCATAGGTAAAGGTGGTGGTAGTCCCGCGAGCATCGGTAGTGCGCACAACCTGGCCTGTAATCGAGACTGACTGTGTGCTGGTATTGCTCACTCCTTGGCTCACCACCGTTGATGCGGCTTCGAGTGGGTTGCCACTGAGTAGCGGCGTAGTGAAGGCCGAGTACGGTGCACCGCCTCCCGTGACAGAACCCCCCGAGGCCGAACCATCGGCCCGGTAATTGATGCAGGTCTCGGTGCCGTTGCCTGTCGCTTTTGTGGTGCCGCCTGCGGCGTTATAGGACTGCTCGGTGGTGACGCC
The DNA here is from genome assembly GCA_037141255.1 of Actinomycetes bacterium. Lineage (GTDB taxonomy): Bacteria > Actinomycetota > Acidimicrobiia > Acidimicrobiales > Microtrichaceae > IMCC26207. The sequence goes on from JBAXCX010000135.1 coordinate 2,898, forward strand.
ACCTGGTCGAGTCGTGCTTGCTAGCAACCCGCCCTGCACGGCCGATCCGTCACACCCAGCAGCGGGGGCACTGGCATCGTGGTAGCCGTAGGTAGTGGTCTTGCCGCCTGGTCCAGTCCAGCTCAGATGCTGGCCATAGTGGCCGTCTCTGCCGGTGTAGGTATCCCATGTGTGGCTAACCGTTGCCCCAGACTCAGAGGTCTGGCTCACTAGGTTGCCCGAACCGGTAGTCCAGTCATAAGCAGATATCTGACGCATACGCTTGGAGCCGCTCGGGGTGGGGGCGATCTGATCGCTGACGATCTGCTCGGTGACTTGATTCAATCCGGGGCTAGTTTCCGTCCCACCGATTGGATTCCATTTCAGGTTCGCTCCGGCGCCGGTTGCGACTTGCAGATCTACCGAAGCTGCGCCGCCTGCGGTCGAGACCACCTCGGCCTGCAGATCGGCCGCTCCTTCACGACCTAGTTGCACCTCGCAAGGGTTTTTGACAGTGCATGCCCGCCCATTGACAATGAGTCGGGCTCGGTCATCGCTGCGGAACGAATACGTCCCCGCAGTCTCGGCAACGAACTTTCCGGCGAGGCGTCCGCTCCAGACTCCACCGTTGCCCGAGGGGTTCGAGGTCCAGCCGAACTGCATCTTCTGGGCGACTTTCCCCGCGATTCGGGGCCCAATAGAACGATCGGCAGGCGCGCCAGCAAAGCCGTTGTTGTCCCAGGTCATCATGACGAGCCCGGTGATGGGGCGCATCTGTATGCCAGGACCAGCCTTGCTGTCTTCGGTGTCATAGCGGGTCTCAACCACGGGCACGCCGGGCTCTCCAAGTGGCCGACGAGAGGGTCCGATTGCTTTGACTGGCCGACCTTGAGCGTCATACACGGTCCGCGTACGAGTGCCACTAGCTACATCAAGAACCTCGGCGGCCTGATCCTCGGGGTTGTACGTCATGACCGTTGATTGCCCGTCCGAAGCAGTGGCTTTGGTCTGATTCATCCGATTGAACGTGGCCTCGGCCCGATGCAAGAAGGGTACCCAGACACCGTTTTGGCGCACAGTGAACAAGGCCAGAGCACCGTTAGTTGAATACTCCAAGCTTTGTACTGGCTGCGCAGACTGTGCAGTCGTTTGCTCCTCGCCAGAGACAAGCCCGGCGGGTGCCGTAATGGTCTGCACGCGGCCAGAACCGTCGTACGTGATTGTTGTGCGGGAGCGAGCATCATCGCGGCCTAGCCCACCAATGACTTCAGCAGCCGTGGCCGCAGCCGCAAGCGGCGCACGAATACCCGTGATCCTCGCCGACTTATCCCAAGCTAAGTCGGTGACTTGGGCGCTCGTTCCCGTTCCCGCACGGCCCGTGATTCGCCCGATCTGAACACCGGCTTCGGTTGCGACGTAGGACAGGGCCAGCTTTGCACCATCCCAAGACAGCGCCGCACACAGCATGCCGTCTGGCACTGGAATGAACCCCTCAACTGGAGCGATGCACTGCTCCGAGGGCCCATAGAAGAATTGGATTTGCCGCCCGCTCACGGGGTCGGTCACATGGTCAAGGCGGCCCCCTACCCAGGTCTGCTGCAGCACCGGCGACCCATCTGTCCAAACCGCCGAGGGGGACAGTGTCACCTTCTGAGTAACGTCCGCAGCGGGGAACGAAGTGGTGGACTGATTGGTGTTGGTTACCGTCCACCCGCCGCCAGCGGGATTTGCGTTGAGCGTGGCGTACATCCCTGCAGGCCAGGTGTCGTTCTCTCCGAGCTGGGCTAGGAACGCTCCGCTACTGCTGCGCTCGAACGCAACTGTCCAACCATCCCAAGCCGTGAGGCGTGCCGAGGAGCCATTACGGGTGAGTGTCAGTGTCTTCCAACGAGACCCCACACTTGAGGGCGAGAGTTGCCAACCTTTTGGCAAGCCCCCCTGAGCGCCGTTGGTTGGCCGATGGAGTAGCGAGAATCCTGCTGCACCCCCCATGGTCTCGAGAGTTGGCGATGACCAACCCCAGACTGGCTCACCGGTCACCTTGCCGGCAGAAATTCCGGCGAAAGACCAGAGCTTCTGTTCGGCCGACCGCTGCGGGTCTACATGAAGGTTGCGTTCCGAGAGCACCACATTTTGTGTGTTTCCGCTTTCAACTACCGACACCCGGTAGGTCTCACCGAGTACCAGAAATCCTTGTGTGACCTTCCAGCGCGCCTGGCCATCGCGAACATCCACCGCCGGAGAGTTCTTCACCTGACCGTTCGACAGAGCGGTGACCCGAAACACCACCTTGGACACATCGAGTTTGTCTACTTCGAGGGTCGGCTCGGTCGAGGTCGACTCTCCCGTCGATCGCAACGGCACCACCACTCCAACCAACGGTCTGAACAACTGCCCCGACCCCGAGGATCCGGGCAGGGCTGGCAGGGCTTGCGCATCCCACGCTGCCCCTTTAGCCACCCGAGATGAGCGCTCCGAAGCCGATACCTGAGTGGTTGGCCCGGTAGCGACAACCAACAGTGCCGTGATACCCACGGCGACAGCTGTTACCAACCGTGAACGCTCGCGCTGAATCATTTCAAACTCCTAGAAACCTGATACCTGTTGGGGAGATCGTGCGACGGTGGAAACCTGTGATCGTGAACCGGCAGTGCATGCCTGCACAAGACTGATAACTAGCCAGCGAAGGAACTAATCGTTACTTCGAGTCTGACCTGACCATTGGGCTCAGTAATGGTGGCCTCACATTTCGGCAAATTCGTTCCCGGACCAGTTAGCTTGCACGCGTCCTCGGTGTTCCAGCCGCCGCTTTTGGGCTGCATGTGAACTCTGACCTTCACCCCTTGATACTCGCCGGGACCAGTCACGTCATAGGTCATCTGGATTTCACTTCCACTTCTAGTCATCGGACGGAGACCTCCCCAGTTAGCATCTGGGGGTTCGAACCCGTCAACATAGGGGGCGATCGACCGAGCCGAGTTCTGTTGTCCGCTCGCTAAGGTCTGTGTGGGGGTCTCACCGCGTGAATCGGGAATGACCCCGTTCCAATCAACAACATTTTTGTTGAGCACGAGCCGCTGAGGAAGGAAGTTGGTGACATTGATCGCCATGGGGAAGTTGCGGAGCTCAAAGTCATACCGGGCGTAGTCACGATGAGGTGACTGAGCCCTGAGTTTTAAGCAGTTCACGTATTTGCTCTGGTTCTCGCACGAATACAATGACTCGAGTGGCTTGGTGTAGTACTCAACCTGCCCGCTGGCACGGTTGGTAGGGGTGGTGTCCTCTTTGAGAACCGCTGCTTGAATCGCTGGGCTCTTCACGTTGGCGTTGTCAGGCTGGGCCACAGTCGTGGTCACTTGTGCCCTGCATCCAGCTGTGTCGGGCCACGCTCTGCGGCAGCTATAGGCCACCCAACCCTTACCTGGTTCAAGGAAAGACTGGGTGGGCTGGCCAGCGCTACCGAGTACCCAGCGAGCAGTACGACCCAGCGATGGTGGTCCGAAATATTCAGCTTCGCCATCCGCTGTAAAAGCGAGTCCCGCGGAATGGCTCACCACACCGGGTGCAGCAAAACCCAACGTCTCATTGACCACCGTCACGCAGGCGTTGTAGTTGCCTGCGTCGGTCACATCTTTTCCGCAGTTAAGCGCGATCGCTGGAGGAATCGCCGGAGGCATCGCCTGTGCCACCGGACAAGCAAACAGTGCAACCGCCAAGAACCCGCCTAGCAAACCGCTAACCGCAATAATCTTCCGCACTTTTGTTCTCCTTAGACAAGTTGCTGGTAGCCGCAACCACCTTGGGCCTGGCCAAACTAGCCATACTGCGGCTGAAACATTTCTCAACATACCACGTTCAAAATTGGAAAAATTATCCAATTTTGCTCCGGCTCAGCAGTTGCCTGCGCGAGAACCAACAAGTTCATCCTTGTCGGAGCGAGGCCCTTGAGGTCGAGTCTCCAGCGCTGCGCCTGAGTGCAGCTACTCGCCTCGGACTGGACGAACAGCCCTTGAACAATCTGCAGCGTGCCCGGGGTGGGACTTGAACCCACACGCCCGTTAGGACAGCGGATTTTGAATCCGCCGCGTCTGCCATTCCGCCACCCGGGCTGCAATAGAGACCCTATCTGATTTCTGCGCTACCCCTCAAAGCCAGAACCTCTACTATCTCGCCCATGGCAGACAATGTGGTCGACTTCAGCAGCGCAGACAGCAACGACGGTGGCAGTCACCTGTTGCTCCGACTGCTCATCCTTCTTGGTCTAGCTGCAGCGGCAGCAGTAGCAGGCCGGCAG
>JBAXCX010000136.1:0-7138 GCA_037141255.1 Actinomycetes bacterium
GGGCTCGCACAGTGAGTTGCCGATGGAGTTACCCATCGCTGCAAAGAAGGTGAAGCACATGCCTCCGCCGATGATGATGGAATCGGCAATCTCGAGCAGCGCTGTCAGCACGCCTAATTTGTCAGAGACTTTTGACCCGCCGGTAATGGCAACAAATGGGTGAGAGGGATTTTCACGCAGACCAAGCAAGATGTCGACCTCTTTGGCCAACAAGCGCCCAGCAGCCGAAGGAAGCTTGGTTGGCGGGCCGACGATTGATGCGTGTGAGCGGTGCGATGCACCAAACGCGTCGTTGACAAAGAGGTCGTGGCCGGCAATGAGCGAGTCCACAAACGCAGGGTCGTTCGAAGTCTCGCCAGGACTGAACCGCAGGTTCTCGAGAAGTTCCACGCCTGGAGCGAGCTCAGACAGACGTTGGCGAACGGGTTCTACTGAATACTGCGGGTCGGGTTCGCCCTTTGGTCGACCCAAGTGTGTGCACGCAGTCACCTTTGCGCCGTGCTCGACGAGCCAGTTTATGGTCGGGAGTGCGGCTGTGATCCGAAGGTCATCTGTGATGACACCGTCTTTGAGCGGCACGTTGAAATCGGCCCGCAACAGCACGGACTTGCCCGAGACATCGCCCAAGTCTTCAAGTTCGGGAACCCCAAATTTCACAACATCTCCTCAGCAATTCGGTGTAGTCAACTTCTGTCATGCGAGGGACCCTCCATAGGGGGTCCCTCGCATGACAAAGCGGGTTTTTGGGGCCCGGGTTTTTGGGGCCCGGGCATCAAGGATCAGTGGTTTGCTGCGCCTACGATTTTGGCCAAGTCGACCAAGCGGTTTGAGTAGCCCGTCTCGTTGTCGTACCAGGAGAACACCTTGACCATGTTGCCAATTGCCATGGTCAGACCAGAGTCGAAGACGCTTGAGTAGGTGGAGCCGACAATGTCGGAACTCACCAGTGGCTCCTCGGAGTACTCAAGAATTCCCTTGAGGCGACCCTCGGATGCGGCAGCGGCAAACACGGCGTTGATCTCTTCAACCGTCACATCGCGGCCAAGGATTCCCACAAAGTCAGTAATCGAACCGGTTGGGATGGGCACGCGAAGCGAGGTTCCGTCGAGCTTGCCCTTCATGGATTCCAGCACCAATCCAGTAGCGCGGGCAGCGCCTGTTGAGGTTGGGATAATGTTGATTGCCGCAGCGCGAGCACGCCGCAAATCTGAGTGAGGTCCGTCCACCAAGACCTGATCGCCAGTGTAGGCATGCGTGGTTGTCATCAGGCCCTTCTGCACTCCGAAGGCGTCGTCAAGGACTTTGATCATGGGTACGAAACAGTTCGTAGTGCAGGATGCATTCGAGACAATGAAGTCCTTGGAAGGATCGAAGGTGTCATCGTTGACGCCCACAACAAAGGTTGCGTCAGCACCGTTGGCCGGAGCCGAAACAATGACTCGCGGTGCGCCTGCTTGAAGGTGTGCAGCAGCCTTGTCACGGTCGGTGAAGAAGCCGGTGGACTCGATGACCACGTCGACTCCAAGCTCACCCCACGGAATCTCTGCCGGGTCACGGTGTGAGACAACCTTCAGCAGGTCGCCGTCAACGTCAATGCCGTCATCGGTCACGCTGATCTTGCCTGGGAACGTTCCCGCCACTGAGTCACGCTTGAGTAGGTGAGCAAGCGTGGGCAGCGAGCCCAAATCGTTCACTGCAACAAAATCAATATCGGCTCCCTGTGCAGTTGCTGCACGAAAGAAGTTTCGCCCGATACGGCCAAAGCCATTGATGCCAACACGAATCGTCATAGCCATCCCTTGTGTACATAGGTTAAAAAGTCTGAGTATCTTCGCACAGCGACCAAGCAAGCGCGACCTGCCACACAGTTTCGGACGAATCTACCGCCAAAGTGGCTGAAAGCCGGCCGACTAGCGGCGGCTCTGGGCGCCTACATCAGCGGGTTGCTCAACCAATAACTCAGCCAGCGCAGCGCCAAGCAATGCTGGGTCATGCGCAGTGCCAGATTGAGCAGCGAGCAGGCCCGGTACGGCTCGTGCAGTTACGAGTGCAGCAAGTTCCGGGGTAGCAGATCCTGCACGGTCGGCGTCATAGAGCACCACATCGGGCGAAAGCCCGTGCCGCTGCAATGCCCGTACATGGTCAGCTACCGCATAGCCCACTGTTTCTGGTACCTGCGGATTGAGGTTGCAGACGTAAACGAATTGCCCTTGGGCCTGTGCAAGCGCATCTGCAATTCCGCTCACCGCGGTTGCCGCGAGCACGCTTGTATACAACGAGCCGGGGCCCAGCAGAATTTGGTCGGCCTCAAGGATTGCCTGCACAGCTTCCGGGCAGGCCGTTGCATCAGATGGAAACAAGCTGACCTGAGACACGTCGCTTTGCGAACCAACTGCTTGTTCCCCATGGACCACGTCGCCCGAAGCAATTGCTGCTCGCAGCGTTACCGCTTGGCGAGTTGTGGGTAACACTCGGCCAACCGCTCCGAGCAACTCTCCGACTTGGTCCAAAGCCGCAACCAAGTCGCCCTCGGTGTCCTCGAGGGCAACGATCAACAGATTGCCAAACGCATGGCCGTCAAGTTCGCCTGCGGCAAAGCGGTAGTCCATTGCCCGAGCCAAGACCGAGGACTCAGAAGCGAGCGCCACCAGACAGGTGCGTAAGTCCCCCGGAGCAGGACGATCCGCTGCAGCGCGGATTCGACCCGTTGAGCCACCATCATCAGCCACGGTTACTACTGCGGTGATGTTGCCCGCATAGGTGCGCGTGGCTCGCAATGTTGCGGCAAGCCCATGGCCGCCGCCAACGGCGACAACCCTCGGGGCAGCCGCGCTAGAGAGGCCACCCGGCAAGTTCATTGGCTGCCAACTCATTTGGTCACATCCCGATGCCTGACCTGCGGAGTCATGCCCTGATCGCGCAACCAATCGGCGGTGCGTTCCGCAATGGCCACTGAGCGATGACGACCACCGGTGCACCCGAACGCAACAGTGAGAACCGAGCGACCCTCGTCCACAAAGGCTGGCAGCAAGAACTCAAGCAGTGCAGTCATTCGTTCCATGAACTGTTCTGTCAGTTCAAACGAGCCCACAAAATCTTGGATCTCTGGGGTGAGCCCCGTGAGCGGGCGCAATTCCTCTACCCAATGTGGGTTGGGAAGAAACCGACAATCCAGCACCATGTCAACATCGGGCGGTACCCCATGCTTGTAGCCAAAAGACATGATGGTGACCTGCGTGGTATCTCGACCGCCGGCCTCGCCAAAGATTTCAACCACCCGACGCCGAAGGTCGTGCACGTTCATTTCGGTGGTGTCGATCACTATGTCTGCGGATTCACGCACCGGTTCTAATTGATGTCGCTCATGCTCGATCGCATTGACCACTGATCCAAGATCGCCCAACATCGGGTGACGGCGCTTGGTGTCTCCATACCTGCGCACAAGTACTGCTGTGGCGGCATCTAAGAAAACCGTCGTGACCTTGGCGCCAGAGGCTCGCAATTCATCAAGCGCAGGAGCGACGCCGTCAACGTTGCCGTCCGAACCAACAATGAGGCCAACCGGAGCAGGGGAATCAGACTTGAATCGAGCGAGTTCGCCAACCTTTGGAATGAGTTCGCTTGGAAGGTTATCGATGACAAACCAGCCAAGATCCTCGAGTGTGTTTCCCACCTGGGTGCGCCCTGCACCCGACATCCCCGTGACGATTACAAAATCCATCATCACCACAGGGTACCGGCCGCGTCCCGCCTAGGACTGAATCTTCGATCGCTGTCGCGAGAGAAGGTAAGATTTTTTGCGCTTCGTGCATCCAAACCTTGCACTTCGAGCGAAGCATTCTGGTACACCCACAAACGAAGGATAAACACATGCGCAACAAGTTCATGATCGGATCACTAGCGTTGGTAATGGGCTTCGGCCTTGTTGCCGGAGCTTGCTCAAAGTCCGACTCAGCAACCACCACCACGAAGGCCGCAGAGACCTCCACCACCATGGCAAAAGACATGACGGGTGACAAAACAGTCGTCGCGATTGCCGTTGGCACTCCTGACTTCACTACTCTAGTTGAGCTTGTGACTGCTGCCGGACTTGCCGAGACTCTTTCTGGCAAAGGGCCATTCACCGTGTTCGCACCCACCAACGCAGCATTTGCAAAGGTTCCAGCAGCCACGCTGACTGCACTGAGCGCCGACCCATCCGGCGCCCTGACCGACGTACTCAAGCTGCACGTGATTTCTGGCCTAGTTGACTCTGCGGCAGCCACCGCAAAGGTTGGCAAGTGCGTTGAGACCCTTGGTGGCAAAGTGCTCATTGGCCAAAAAGGCGACAACTTGACCTTCGGTGGAGCAACCATCACCAAGGTTGACATCACTGGTTCAAACGGAATCATCCACGTCATTGACGGTGTGGTCACCGCTGCTTCCGCAGATTGCCCAATGTGATCTGAGTTGATTTGAACCAAAGCGAGGGATCGCTTTGGAGTGTTTCGGGAACGGGGTGGCGCATAGCGCCACCCCGTTCTTGCGTTCCCAGCCTAATTTGGGACAGTTCTAGAGCTTGAGGAACTTCAGAAACATCAATCGAGGAATCGAAGAGGCCGCCGCGTACTCATCGGCTCGAGCCATGAATCCCGCCGAGGGAGCCGGCTCCTCCATCCGCTCCAAGCGAAAGCCAGCCTCGGTAGCGGCATTGATGTAGCGGCTGAGCGGCCGGTGGTAAAAGCGAATGAACACGCCTTGCTCAACCTCTTCCATCGTGTTGGCTTCGGACAGATATGGCCCGACCCGCCAGTACTGCTCAGGCGGGTCTAGAACCTGGTCGTCGATCCAGCCGCTACCGGGGGTTTGCAGCAGCGGGTGATTCAGCAGCAACAAAAAGGTGCCGCCCGGTCGCATCACTCGTTCAAGTTCAGAGAGGGCTGGGTCAATGAGCGCAATGTGCTCAAACACTAGACAAGCAACTGCTGCGTCAACACAAGCTGTGGCCAAGCCCAGATCGGCGGCGCTGCCTTGGAAATACGCTGGCCCCCCGGCACGAGACGCTGCAAGCGTTACCTGCGTAAATGCTGGGTCAAGCCCAACTACCTGTAGGCCAAGTTCGGCTGCGAGTCGGGCCACCTGTCCCTCACCACAGCCCAAATCCAGCATTCGCCCACTGCTCGGCAAATGCTGCTGAATCAGCGGCAAAATCTGCTCGGTGTATTCCGGGTCAGCTCCGTTGGTGAACTCTCGCTGCCACCAGTCGGCATGTTCTTCCCAAGGGTCAGTCATGGTGCGGATCTCAACTTCTCGTAGATTGCCTGAGCTACATCATGCGGTAGCCAACTCAACGAGGTGAACTCCTGCAATTCGGCCGCCTTCACGGCCCGAATACCGCCGAGTTCCTTGATGAGTCGCTCCTTGCGCTTGGGGCCGAGCCCTGCAATGCCATCAAGCACCGAGGCTGTCATGCGTTTGTCGCGACGTTCGCGATGAAAGCTAATGGCGAATCGATGAGACTCATCACGGATTCGCTGCAACATAAACAGTGCCTCCGATCCTCTGGGAATCGACACCGGCTGCGAGTTACCCGGCAGAAAAACCTCTTCAAACTGTTTCGCCAATGAAGCCACCGGAATCTCATCTGTCAGACCCAGTTGCTCAAGCACCCGCACGGCAACACTGAGCTGTCCCTTGCCGCCATCCACCAGCAACAACTGCGGCGGGTACGCAAAGCGGCCGCGCTCTGCAATCGGAAGCTCTTTGTCTGCGACATAAGCAGCGAATCTTCTGGTGAGGACTTCTTCCATTGCCGCAAAGTCATCGTTCTGTGGCACATTCACTTTGAACCGCCGGTACTCGGATTTGCGAGGCAGGCCATCCTCGAGCACCACCATTGATCCAACATAATCAGTGCCCTGCAAGTGGCTCATGTCGTAACACTCAATGCGCAGCGGAGCTACTGGCAGCGACAAGTACTGCTCAAGGTCATTGAGAGCTTTGGCCCTGCTGTTGTGATCCGCTGCCCGCTTGAGTCGGTGTCGCTGAAAAGCGTCGACTGCATTCTTCTTCACTGTTTCTGCAAGCTCGCGCTTAGTCCCGCGTTGCGGAATGCGAATCTCAACCCTGCTTCCACGCTGCGCTGTCAACCATTCCTCATACATGGAAGGGTCCTCGGGAATGGTCGGCACCAACACAGACTTTGGGTATCCAACAGCTGGGGGATCGCCGTAGACCTGCTCTAACACGGCCGCCATGGTCTGAGCAGGATTCAAGTCCATGACTTTGTCCAGGATAAAGCCGAGTCGGCCCACCACTCGCCCCCGCCGCACAAAAAATATCTGCGCAGCAGCCTCGAGGTCATCCTCGTGAACCCCAATGATGTCGACATCTTCGGTGGTGTCGCCCACCATCTGTTGTCTCTCAACTGCTCGCCGAACAGCTGCAAGACGATCACGGGTACGCGCAGCTTGCTCAAACTCCATCGCAGCGGCAGCAGCAGCCATCTCAGTTTCGAGCCGCTGCAGAACTGGCTCGACATCACCCTCTAGAAATTCCATGAACTCGGTGACGAGTCCGGAGTAGGCCTGCGGGGTGATCTCACCTACACAGGGACCAGCGCATTTCTCAATGTGGAACAACAAGCAGGGCTTACCCACACGCTGATGATGTCGGAGCTTGTGATCAGAACAAGTCCTGATGGGAAAGGTCCGAAGCAGTTCGTCCAAGGTCTCACGAATTGCATAGGCATGCGCATACGGCCCGAAGTAGCGCGAGCCCTTCTTTCGCATGCCACGAGTCACCGTTGCTCGCGGCCATTCATCGCCCAAGGTCACGGCCAAGAAGGGATAGCTTTTGTCATCCACCAGGCGCACGTTGAACCGAGGCCGATGCTGCTTGATGAGCGAATACTCGAGCATGAGAGCCTCGACCTCATTGCGCACCTGGATCCACTCGACGGTCTCTGCGGTGGCCACCATTTGAGCGGTGCGAGGATGCAGACTACGAGGATTCTGGAAGTAATTCGAAAGCCGTTGTCGTAGCGACTTGGCTTTGCCGACATAAATGATCCGACCCTGGGCATCTTTGAACTGATAGCTACCGGGGGTATCGGGAATCGTCCCCGGCTCTGGTCGGTCCATTGCTCGTACAGTACTGC
>JBAXCX010000137.1:0-7080 GCA_037141255.1 Actinomycetes bacterium
CCAATGACTGCAGCGCCAAGATGTGCTGAAACTACTGCCAGGCGGCCCGGAGGCGGTAGGCGACGCCTTGCCGTGAGTTGCGGCACGAGACGACGAGTATTGGCCCTGAGCAGCACAATCCCAGCAGTCCAAGTGAGTTCAGTACGGTCAATGACCCAAGGGCCGTTGTCTGAGAACGAGTACTTTGCTACATCGGGAGAGATCGCGTTGTCGGACTCGGGTGTTCGTTCGGGTTGATCAGGAAGAGAAAGGCTTACCATTCTCCTAGTTCACCACGGCAAGCACATGTTCTGTATTCGCGGGTCGACAAATGAGTAGATCAGGAAGGTACGGGTCTGCACAGTTGTAGATAAGGGGCGACCCATCTAGGCGGGTGCATGACAACCCCGCTGCAGTGGCAACCGCGACGGGCGCACAGGAATCCCACTCAAACTGCCCACCAGAATGAGGGTAAATATCGGCCTCGCCCCGCAAAATCGCCATAGCTTTAGCTCCGGCAGATCCCATCTCGACAAGATCCGCATTGAGGGCCTCGGCAATTTTCAGCGCCTCTTCCGGCGGCCGTGACCGACTCACAATGACTCGCAGAGGATTCCCGGGTGCAGGAAGTGCCGGAGGGTTATCTGTGGAGAACACGATGCCCAAGCCGGGCAATGAAACGGCCCCGGCAGTAGGTACACCACCTTCAACAAGTGCCACATGAACTGCCCAGTCCGAGCGACCCTCGCCAAATTCTCGGGTTCCGTCGAGCGGGTCGATCACCCAGACGCGGTCGGCGGTCAGGCGAGCGGGGTCGAGTCGGTCCGCCTCGGATGACTCCTCAGACAGCACCGAGTCCGCTGGCCTTCTACTGCTCAACTGCTGCATCAGAAACTCGTGCGCACGCTGATCACCCCGATCCTTTATCTCGGATTGGGCAGCCTGTTGCTGCTGAAGTTCCTGACGGACCTGCAGCAGAAGTTCCCCAGCCGATTGAGCAAGTTCGGCTGCGAGTAGGTGATCATCAAGGTTGGCCATGCCCTGAATCTACGGCAATCGCCCCTAGAAATTTGAATGAACCAGAGTGGAATGAGCCGTCGAGAGTGGGTTGCGACGAATCAATCGCTATATTTCACATGCAGTGTTGTGGGGTGGTCGTCGCAGAGCTTGCCAAGGCATGTGGAGCCAACCTCGCATTTATCCCACTTTTTTGGAACGGTTGTGTAGTGAATTACGAACTCTCACATCTCAAGACGCTTGAATCGGAGTCGATTCACATCATCAGGGAGGTCGCAGCAGAGTTTGAGCGGCCTGTCTTGTTGTTTTCGGGTGGCAAGGATTCCATTGTGATGCTGCGACTCGCCGAGAAAGCGTTCTGGCCTTCCAAGATTCCGTTTCCGGTCATGCATGTTGATACTGGCCATAACTTTGAAGAGGTCTACGAGTATCGAGATAGGCGAGTCGCGGAACTGGGAGTAAAACTCGTCCTCGCTTCGGTGCAGGACTCAATTGATAGTGGCAAACAGGTCGAACAGAAGGGGCCCCGAGCAAGCCGGAACCAGTTGCAGACGATGACGCTGCTCGATGCCCTCGAGGAGCACGGATTCGACGCAGCCTTCGGTGGTGCTCGGCGGGACGAGGAGAAGGCCCGATCAAAGGAGCGGGTCTACTCCTTCCGAGATGAATTTGGGCAGTGGGATCCCAAGAATCAGCGGCCAGAGCTGTGGAGTCTCTACAACGGCCGGCATCTTCGAGGTGAACACATTCGCATCTTTCCGCTCAGCAACTGGACCGAACTCGATATCTGGCAATACATCGCCGAGGACGGAATCGAGGTTCCAAATATCTATTACGCCCATGAGCGTGAGGTGTTCGAGCGTGACGGCATGCTGCTGGCCGTGACTGAGTTTGTAACCGTGATGGATGGTGAGCATCCCGAGACTCGAACGGTGCGCTTTCGCACAGTGGGTGATGCCTCGTGTACGGGCGCTGTTGAGTCGGAGGCCCGCACCACGCAGCAAGTGATTGATGAAGTTTCAGCCACGAGAGTGACGGAGCGAGGCGCAACCCGAGCCGATGACCGTGCGTCTGAAGCCGCAATGGAAGATCGCAAGCGGCAGGGGTATTTCTGATGAGTGAGTTACTGCGCTTTGCAACAGCTGGTTCAGTGGACGACGGGAAGTCGACCCTGATCGGTCGCCTGCTCTTTGATTCGAAGTCAATCTTCGAAGACCAGATGGCATCGGTCGCTGATGCCAGCGAGCGAATGGGCTTTGAAGGACCAAATCTGGCCCTCCTCACTGATGGCTTGAGGGCTGAGCGCGAACAGGGCATCACCATCGACGTTGCGTACCGCTACTTCGCAACTCCAAAGCGAAAGTTCATCATCGCTGATACCCCCGGGCATGTTCAATACACGCGCAATATGGTGACGGGTGCCTCAACCGCAGACCTTGCAATCGTGCTCATTGACGCTCGTAAAGGTGTCCTCGAGCAATCGCGTCGGCACGCCTTTATTGCCTCCTTGCTCCGCATTCCTCACTTAGTGATTGCGGTGAACAAGATGGATCTTGTGGACTATTCCGAGAGTCGGTTCAACGAGATCGTCGACGAGTTTGGATCATTTGCCGCCAAGCTTGAAATCTTGGACCTGACCTTTATCCCGATGTCTGCCCTCAACGGCGACAACGTGGTTGCCCGTTCAAGTCACATGCCCTGGTTTGAAGGAACCTCGCTGCTACATCATCTTGAGAGGGTTCACATTGCATCTGATCGCAACTTGATTGACGCGCGATTCCCCGTGCAGTGCGTGCTGCGTCCGCAAACTGACGAGTTCCACGATTATCGGGGCTACGCGGGAAGGGTTGCCTCGGGCGTGTTTCGCTCGGGTGACGAAGTCATGGTTTTGCCATCCGGGTTTACGACCAAGATCAAACAAATCGAGACCTTTGATGGGGAAGTAGACGGCGCCTTCGCCCCAATGTCGGTCACCATGCTGTTGGAAGATGAGATTGACATCTCTCGCGGCGACATGATCTGTCGCCCGCAGAACCAGCCCACCTCGGCACAAGACATTGATGCAATGGTGTGCTGGCTAGCTGACGCCACGGTGCTGTCACCTGGATCCAAGCTCGCCATCAAGCACACCACCCGAACTGCTCGGGCGATTGTGAAAGACGTGAAGTATCGGTTAGATATCAACACCCTGCACCGTGACGAATCTGCTGCGACGCTGCAACTGAACGAGATGGGGCGTGTCTCTCTTCGAACCACCCTGCCGTTGTTCTTCGACGAGTATCGGCGAAGTCGAGAGACTGGATCATTTATTTTGATTGATGAAGCGACCAACGCCACGGTGGGCGCGGGGATGATTCTTGGTGAGACATGACTGCAGCCGAGGATGCTGAGCGCATAGTGGTATGGCAGCCTGGCGCAGTTGAGCGTCCCGCAAGATCAGAGATCACCGGTGGGTCAGGGTTGGTGGTGTGGTTCACCGGGTTCTCGGGATCTGGAAAATCAACCGTTGCAGTTGAACTTGAGCGACTCCTCGTGGGAGCGGGGCGTGCGGCCTACTTGCTCGACGGCGACAACCTTCGGCAGGGACTGAATGCAGACTTAGGGTTTAGTGCTGCGGACCGTGACGAGAATGTTCGACGAGTCGGAGAGGTTGCAGCGCTCTTCGCAGACGCTGGCCTGGTTGCGCTCGTTCCGCTGGTCTCGCCGTATCGAGCAGCGAGAGACTCTGTGCGGGAACGCGTGAATTCGGCGGGACTTCGATTCATTGAGGTTCATATGGCCACCTCGCTAGCGGATTGTGAGCAGCGAGACCCGAAGGGCCTCTACGCGAAAGCTCGAGCCGGAACTCTGAAGGGTCTTACTGGGGTAGATGATCCCTATGAGCCACCGGATTCACCCGAGCTCGCACTGTTGCCTAGTGATGGCGACGCTACGAGGCAAGCTGCCCTTGTGCTTGCTGCGCTCTAACTGCTTGCTCATGGCCCCGAGGCCGGCGCTGCTCAGCTTTGAGATGGCGAAGTCAGGTGGTGGCGAGTTGCTTACGATTTCGTATCGGTTTCTCGCCAGCACCACCAAGCAAGAATTGAGCGATACGGGGCAAAGGGCTCGCCGAGGCAGTCAAGTTCGCGAATGGTGGGCATCTCGGCCAGTTTAAATGCCCTGGTGAATCCGGCCCTCACTCCGTAGTCGGCCGATGGCCAGATATCGATCCGTCGTAGATCGAACATGAGGAACATCTGAGCGGTCCACGGGCCGATCCCTTTGACAGCGGTGAGTTGATTGATCACGGCTTGGTCTTTGAGTCGGGCGATTCGGTCGAATTGAATCCCGCCCTCGGCGGTGGTCAGGGCGAGGTCAAGGATCGCTGCCACCTTTGCACTGGATAAGCCGCAGGCTCGAAGCCTTTGTGGACCGATCTCAAGAACGGCAGCAGGAGTAAATGCGGGGCCGACCGCAACTTGTACCCGACCCCAGATTGCGGCTGCAGCCTTGCCAGCAAGCTGTTGATGAGCGATTGCTGAACCAAGTGTCTCAAATCGGTCAGCAGCCGGTGGCTTTGCACCCAATCTTGGCGGTCCATGTTGGTCCAATAGGCGTGCGGGAACTGGGTGGCTTTTCGCTAAAGCTTGTGCGCCCACGTCCCATGCTTCGCGAGTTGTCTGGCTTGCCATCGGGCCAGTCTCCCAGATCCCGGAAATGATGGTCAGCAGCGCCGACCCTCGGCCGCGTTAGGCGCTCTGCATGAGCGGGTTATTCTTTGCAGCTACCCGTCTGGCCTTCACCACTGGGGTGGTGTCCGCAGGGCCGTGCGGTTCACCAGCTTCGCAGTAGCAGGCGGTGTGGTAGTGCTCAACGCGATTCCAGCTTGAGCCTTCGTACACGTTGCAGATGATCTGCTTCGGTCGGATCTTGGCCTGAAATTTGATGCGCTCCTCGCAGAGGCTGCATTCAACAATGCTTCCTGGCTCGATGTCGCGCTGCACGGCACGACTGCGAGTAGAGCATTGGGTGGGGGTGGGAGTGGCTGCGGTGGTCGTGCTCATGCCCGTATGTATCGGCGCCTGAAGGCTACGACCTGAATTTTTGGCCTGTGAATTGTTCCACAATGAGTTCCCACCGCACCAGGCTTCTGTCTTGCGCCTGACCCCCTATAAGGGGTCAGGCGCATAACAGAGCGGGGCTTTAGCGGGTTAGCGGCTTGTACTTAATTCGATGCGGCTGTGCGGCGTCTGCGCCAAGTTCCTTCTTGCGCTGCGCCTCGTACTCGGTGAAGTTGCCCTCAAACCAACGAACCTGCGAGTCGCCCTCAAAGGCAAGCATGTGGGTGGCGATCCGGTCCAAGAACCACCGATCATGTGAGATCACGACTGCGCAACCTGGGAATGCAGCGAGGCCATCTTCGAGGGCGCGCAGCGTATCGATATCGAGGTCGTTCGTAGGCTCGTCGAGCAACAAGACGTTTCCTGCAGTGCGAAGCAACTTTGCAAGGTGCACTCGGTTGCGTTCTCCTCCAGAAAGTTGGCCGACCTTCTTTTGCTGGTCGGGGCCCTTGAACATGAAGCTTGCGCAATACACCCGAGAGTTCACCTCGCGATTACCCAACTTGATGAAGTCCAGACCATCCGTGATCTCCTCATACAGGGTGTTGTCATCAGTAAGTGAGTCCCGCGACTGATCCACATAAGACAGGTCAACCGTGGATCCAACGGTGAGCGCCCCGCTGTCTGGAACGTCCTCTGAGTGCCCGCCCTCAAGGGCTTGCACAATCATTCGGAAAAGTGTGGTCTTGCCAGCCCCATTTGGCCCGATCACCCCGACGATTCCTGAGCGGGGGAGTGTGAAAGTGAGGTCTTCAATCAGGAGACGGTCTCCATAGCCCTTGCTGATCGACTCAGCCTCAACCACTTGATCTCCAAGACGTGGCCCGGGAGGGATCGTGATCTCCATGCTGCCGTCCCTGCTACGCGCAGTCTCGGCCTCGGCGCGGAGTTCTTCGTATGCTTGAAGCCGTGCCTTTGACTTTGCCTGTCGAGCTTTGGGCGCCATACGGACCCACTCGAGCTCGCGCTCAAGATTCTTGCGTCTTCCATCGTTCTGCTTGTCTTCGAGGGCAAGGCGCTCTTGTTTCTGTGCCAACCAACCCGAGTAGTTGCCCTCAAACGGGTGACCGCGGCCGTGTTCGAGTTCGAGGATCCACTGCGCCACATTGTCGAGGAAGTAGCGATCGTGGGTGATTGCAACCACGGTGCCCTGGTAGTCCTGCAGATACCGCTCAAGCCAGGCAACAGATTCAGCGTCGAGATGGTTGGTGGGCTCATCGAGGAGTAGAAGGTCGGGTTGGGCGAGCAGCAGGCGACACAGCGCAACTCGTCGACGTTCGCCACCCGAGAGGGTGGTCACATCAGCATCTTGCGGTGGTGTGCGCAATGCGTCCATCGCAATATCAATAGTTCGCTGCAAATCCCAAGCGCCGGCCGCTTCGATCTTGGCCTCGAGTTCTGCCTGTTGCCCTCCGAGCTTCTCGTAGTCGGCTTCGGGGTCACTCCACTTCGCCATCAGTGCGTCGTAGTCAGTCAGCAGCGCAGACACCTCGGCCACGCCGTCCATGATGTTGCCGATCACATCTTTGGTTGAGTCAAGCTGTGGCTCCTGCTCCAGCATGCCAACAGTAAACCCTGGAGTGAGCCGAGCTTCACCGTTGAACTGGTCATCGATGCCGGCCATGATCTTGAGCAAAGTGGACTTGCCGGATCCATTCGAACCGATTACTCCGATCTTGGCGCCGGGGTAGAAGCTGAGTGTGATGTCTTTCAGCACCTCGCGATCGGGCGGGATGAATTTGGTAACGCGATGCATGGTGAAGATGAACTGAGCACTCATGAGATGGCAGAATACTTGTTACGTGCGCCGTCATTTGCACTGGCACGAAGCAGTTACCTAGAAACGCGAGAACGGCCCGGATCGCTCCGGGCCGTTTTGCTCGTTTCGTAGATAAGACCAGAAGGCCAGATCAGCGCTTTTTGGCTGCAGCCTTGCGTGCTGGCGCCTTCTTAGCTGGTGCCTTGCGTGCTGGCGCCTTCTTAG
>JBAXCX010000138.1:0-6992 GCA_037141255.1 Actinomycetes bacterium
GTCTCGGGGGGCAGCGTTGTTACGGGAACCGTCTCGGGGGGCAGCGTGGCCGGCGGCGAAGTGGGGGCTGGGACTGCTCCAACTTGCGGAAGAACAGAATTCACCACAGCACCAGCGACCAGATCGGTCATGGCAGCGGCCCCTGCATTCGTTAGGTGTAACCCGTCACCTGCGGTCAGTCCTGTCGACCCAGCGGTGTACGCATTCCAATCCAACACGGTCACATTGGGGTGGCCAGCGGCTACTTCTCGGATGGCCTGGTTTGCCGCTGGGTAATAATCGCGAACCTCTCTAATGGTGAGCCAGTACACATGCGGAACACCAGCAGTAGCCGACAGAATCTGCTCAACTTTTTGGCGATACGAGGCAGTATTTCCGGCGTCGTTTGCACCAAGATTGATAACCAGTGAGTCCGTCAGTTCCATCCAGTGAGCGTCAATCGCAGCTGCACCTGCAGAGGTTGACCGGCTGACCACCGCATCAAAATTGATCCCCCAGCCAGCGTTGCTAAATGCTGCAACCATCGGAGTCTGAGCACCCAAAATAATGCTGTCGCCTACCACGACCACGCTTCGTTGTTGCGCCCCTGAGGGTGCGGCAAAACTCAGCAGGATTGCCGTCATCAAGCCGGCGAGAAGCAGTGCCAACATGCGTTTCATAGGCAACAAGCGTTTCACCGGCGCCGGTCCCGCTGATACAGAACAACTGCTTGCTGCACGGGAACAAGATCTCGGCGGTAATGCCGATGCACCGAGTCAACATCTTCAACAGCTTGTGACTGCGCTCGTTCAACAGCCTCGCGGAGCACCTCGACCTCATGTTCAAGTTGCAGCACCCGCTTGACGCCAGCCAAGTTGATCCCCTGTGCGGTGAGGTCTTGGATTCTGCGCAGCAACGCAATATCGGCCTCGCTGTAGCGGCGGCTGCCACCGCGTGTGCGCCCCGGATCGAGCAGGCCCTTGCGCTCGTAGATGCGCAGCGTTTGCGGGTGAACTCCGGCAAGTTCTGCAGCAACCGAAATCACATAAACGGCGCGATCAAAATCAGCCATGAGTTGCCCCAAGATGTGCACGTGGTGAGTCCGAAGCGAGTGCCGCATAGGCCTGAAGGGCTTCTCGCTCTTCGGCAGACAAGTTCTGGGGGATATCGACCTCGACGGTAACGAGCAGGTCTCCCTGCGTCTTGGCCCCAGCCACTCCCCTGCCCCGAACCCGAAAGGTGCGGCCGCTTGCGGTTCCTGCTGGCACCCGAATCGTGACTGGTTCACCTTCCGTGGTGGGCACAGCAATATCTGCTCCGAGGGCTGCCTCGGGGTACGTGATCGGCAGGGTCACGGTCAGGTGGTCTCCCTTTCGTCCGAACACTGGATGCGATTCCACGTGCACGCGCACGTACAAATCGCCTGCGGGGCCACCGTTTGCGCCAGCGCCACCCTTGCCTTTGATCCGAATTTTTTGACCGTCCCGAACACCTTGTGGAATACGGACTTTGACTTGCCGAGGCCGGCGCACGGCTCCGGTGCCAGCGCAGATCATGCAAGGTGAGTCAATGACTCGACCGCGACCGCCACAGGTTGAACAGGGCCGACTAAAAGAGAAGAAGCCTTGGTCCTCATCCACTGCACCCTTACCGTTGCATTCAGGACAAACTCTCGGTGACGTTCCCTTTGATGCACCGCTGCCCGAACAATCCGGACAGCGCACGTCTGAGGTGACGTTCACCGTGGTGGTTGCTCCACGAATCGAATCGTCAAAAGCCAGGTGAAGATCTGCCTCGATATCGGTTCCTCGGCGGGGTCCAGAAGGTGGCGGTTGCTGTTGACCCCTCCCGCCGCGACTAAAGAGATTACCGATCAGATCCGAAATGTCGCCGCCGTCGAATCGCGCTCCACCAGGGCCCCCAAAACCGGGTCCCCCAAAACCAGGGCCACCTGATTGAGACATCGGTCCAACGCGGCGCGCCTCGTCGTACTCGGCACGCTTGTCTGCATCTCCGATTACCTCGTACGCAGCCGAGACCTCTTTGAACTGGTCTTCTGCAGCGGAATCTCCAGGGTTGGCATCGGGATGCAGTTTGCGAGCGAGTTTGCGATACGCCGCCGTGATCTCTTTTGCAGTTGCCTTGGGAGCCACGCCAAGGGTCGCGTAGTAGTCCTTCTCAAACCACTCTCGTTGCACGCGACTCACCTCACCCTTCTGCTATTCGTTCACTCAACCCAGGACTTTGACCATGGCTGGACGCAACACTCGATCGTTCCAGAGGTAACCCGTACGAAGAATCTCGGCTACGACTGATGTGTCACCTTCAGATTCGGCCTCCTCGTGCATCACCGCTTCATGGATGTTCGGATCAAATTCCACATCCGACTCGGCCACGCGAGCCAAACCCTGTTTTTCAAGCGTACTCAGCAACTGCGAATAAATCGCTGCTGCATCCTGCATTCCTTGTGCAGAGGCTGCTTCGCCGGCGTCGAGAACAGGGAGTAGTTCCCGAGCGAGTTGTTCAGCAGCCCGAGCTCGAAACTCGAGGTTTTGCTGATCAACGCGTCGCTTGTAGTTCTCGAAGTCAGCCTGCACCCGTTGGGCCATTTTTAGATACTCGTCACGCTCAGCCTCGAGTTTGCCCGCAAGTTCAACCGCTTCGACCACTGCAGCTTCTGCGTCAGCTTCTGGGTCAGCTTCTGCATCATTGATTTCTACCTCGATGCCAAGATCCTTGAGCAGGTCATCCATTTCTGGAAGGTCGGCTGAGATATCTCCGAGGTCTGCTCCCTCGAGCGGGTTTGAGTCACTGCTCACTGGTTGTCCTGTGGCTGATCTGGATCGGCGGCGTCTTCCTCGATGATCTCAGCGTCAACTACCTCATCATCTGAGGGTGCTTCTCCGTCTGAACCGGCAGCAGAGGCAGTCGCATCGTTCTGTGCAGCCTGGTCATAGAGCGACTGCGAGAGCTGCTGGCTGGCCGAGTTCAGCGCTTCAGTCGCTGAGTTGATTGCTGCAGCATCGCTGTTGTTGAGCGCTGCACGCACTTCGATGAGTGCTGACTCAACGGCAGCTTTTTGATCGCCAGGAACTTTGTCTCCCTGATCGGCGAGCAGCTTCTCGGTTTGGTAAACCAGCGTTTCTGCACGGTTGCGGGCGTCGGCCTCTTCACGTCGAGAACGATCCTCGTCGGCATGCGACTCGGCGTCACGAACCATCTGATCGATCTGATCTTTGGACAATGAGGACTGCCCGGTGATCGTGATCGACTGCTCTTTCGAGGTGGCCCGATCCTTTGCAGCAACATTCACAATGCCGTTGGCATCAATATCGAAGGTGACTTCAATTTGCGGAACGCCTCGCGGTGCTGGCGGAAGGTCAACTAACTGGAACTTACCCAGCGTCTTATTGAAATCGGCCATCTCTCGCTCACCCTGAATCACATGGATCTCGACCGAGGGCTGGTTGTCTTCAGCCGTGGTGAATGTCTCGGTCCGGCGGGTTGGGATGGTGGTATTGCGTTCAATGAGTTTGGTCATCACGCCACCCTTGGTCTCGATCCCGAGTGAAAGCGGGGTGACATCGAGCAGCAGAACATCTTTGACGTCACCCTTGAGCACGCCAGCCTGAATTGCTGCACCCATGGCAACAACCTCGTCTGGGTTCACTCCCTTATGGGGCTCGTTGCCAGTGAGTTCCTTGACCAACTCCTGCACGGCAGGCATACGAGTCGAACCGCCCACCATGATGACATGGTCAATCTCGCCCGTGGTCAGTCCAGCGTCTTTGATGGCATGATCAAAGGCAACCTTGCAGCGCTGAATCAGGTCTGCGGTGAGTTCTTGGAACTTGGCCCGAGCAAGCGTGTAATCCAAGTGAAGCGGCCCAGCATCGGTCGCCGTGATGAAGGGCAGGTTGATCTGCGTTTGCGCAACCTGCGAGAGCTCAATTTTGGCCTTCTCCGCTGCTTCACGAAGGCGCTGAGTAGCCATCTTGTCATTGCTCAGATCTACGCCGTGGTCTCCCTTGAAGGAGTCCACCAGCCAGTCGATGATGCGCTGATCCCAGTCATCGCCGCCCAAGCTGGTATCTCCATGGGTGGACTTCACCTCGAATACTCCGTCGCCGATTTCAAGAACCGAAACATCGAAGGTTCCGCCGCCAAGGTCGAATACCAGAATTGTCTGATCCTCGTCTTCTTTCTCCATGCCATAGGCAAGAGCAGCGGCGGTTGGCTCGTTGATGATTCGCAGAACTTCTAAGCCGGCGATTTGCCCTGCCTCTTTGGTGGCAGTGCGCTGAGCGTCATCAAAATATGCAGGCACCGTGATGACCGCCTGGGTGACCGAATCACCCAGATAGGCCTCGGCATCTCGCTTGAGCTTCATGAGGGTGCGAGCCGAGATCTCTTGGGAGGTGTACTTCTTGCCATCAATGTCGACTGTCCAGTTCGTGCCCATATGGCGCTTGACTGATCGAATGGTGCGGTCAGCGTTGGTGACGGCCTGACGCTTGGCGACCTCGCCGACGAGTACTTCTCCGTCTTTTGCGAATGCTACGACTGAAGGTGTGGTGCGAGCGCCTTCGGCGTTGGGGATCACGACAGCCTCGCCAGCTTCAAGAACGCTGACTACTGAGTTGGTGGTTCCAAGATCGATTCCTACTGCTTTTGCCATGCTGTCACTCTCCTGTTTGAACGGACCGGGGGGATTACTGATTCTAGGGCACTTTCGGATTATCCTCGCAACCCGGAGACGATCATGATAACAAAGTTGAGTGTACTTGCATCAACTTTGTTGATAGATCTGAGAACCTTCTCTGTTTCTGTTAGTTGCGAAGCTTCTGCCCGAGCCGAAGCTTCAATCCATTCGCTGATCTCAGCAACTGATAGCCACGCGCTCCGGTCAAACTCAGTGCTGCCGCTGCGGTTCGGAGCCTCCAGAACTCTGCCGTTTTTCGCAGTTCAGGAGCAGCCACAACTGCTTGACGCAGATACGAAGCAGCCCGTTTCGGATCTTGCGCATCATTGAGTGATTGCCAGGCAAGGATCATGGCAATTTTGCCCGTGGCTAGTGGTCTCAGTGCAGCACGCTTCGGTCCAACCCCGGCAAACACAACTTCCAACATGTTGCGGTACGCGGCCTCAAGGGAGTCAAGATCCGTTGAGGAGTTGCCATCGTGTCGGCGGTAGCGAACCACCACCGTGGGCGTTAGGCCCACTCGCCAGACTGCTGCAATTCGAATCCAGAGTTCCCAATCCTCGACGTCGACCCGGAATCGATCTCGATTCTCTGCAAAGTTTCCGACTTGGCCAAAGACCTCCCGCCGGACCATCACCGCAGAGGCCCCCACAGGATTCGAGGTGAGAAACTGCTCCCACGCATCGCCCTGAATCTGTGAGGTGCGAATGCGACCCGTGGATTCACCGGCGGCGTTAACGACCTCATAGAACCCGTAGGCCAAACCGATTCTGGGATCGGCATCAAAACAGGAATACAACTCGGCCATAGCGCGTGGGTTCCACATGTCATCGGAATCACAGAAAGCAACAAAGGACCCGTTCGCTGATTCGATACCTAGATTGCGAGCGGCCGAGACACCGGCGTTTTCCTGGCGAACCACCCGCACCCGGTCATCGCCGCGTTGTTGCGCCCAGGCACCCAACTCATCCGATCCGCCGTCATCCACCAAGATCACTTCAAACTCATCCTGCAAGGTCAACGGAAGTTCCTGAGCCAATACAGCATCCAAGGTGGCTGGCAAGAACTGCAACGAGTTGTAACAGGGGATCACCACAGAGACTTGCACGACCATCAATAGTATGGCGACAGCCGGGCCGGTAGCGTCTGGCTCCACAAGCGTCTTGAGTCAGCAAGCTCGACACCAACATGAGGAAGTCCCCAAATGCACCAACTTGTACTGCTCCGCCACGGCGAGAGCGAGTGGAACAAACTCAACTTGTTCACCGGTTGGTATGACTGCGACCTGACTGATCATGGCCGCACAGAGGCTGCCGCAGCGGGTGAAATGATGGCCGAGGCCGGCTTCGCTCCCGACCTCGTTCATACCTCTTTGCAGGTGCGAGCAATTCGCACCGCAAACATTGCCTTGGACTCCCTGCAACGGCTTTGGGTTCCCGTTCGGCGGAGTTGGAGACTCAACGAGCGTCACTACGGCGAACTCACTGGCGCAAATAAGGCAGAGACCACAGCGAAGTACGGGGCAGAGAAGGTCAAAGTCTGGCGGCGTAGTTACGATGTGCCCCCACCCGAGATCACAGCAGAGAACCAGTTCAACCCAAATGATGATTCGCGTTATAGCGATCTGCCCCCCGAGTTGTTGCCCACCTCCGAGTGCCTTGCAGATGTTGTTTCGCGGATGATGCCCTATTGGTTTGATGCAATTATTCCCGACCTAGCAGCGGGCAAGCGCGTGCTTGTGGTGGCTCACGGAAACTCACTTCGGGCTCTTGTTAAACACCTTGAGAGGATCTCAGATGAAGAGATCTCCGAGGTCAATATTCCAACTGGCGTGCCGCTGCACTACGAGCTTGATCAGGCCTTTCATCCCGCTGAGTCCAAGCCACTCGAGCAGCGGTACCTGCTTGACGCAGAGGCCGTCAGGCTGCGTGCCGAGGCCGTAGCGAAACAGGCCTCTGGCGGTTAACTCTGGCGGTTACGCGACCTAGGGCTGACTTGGCAGCTGAGGCTCTAGGTCAATGCGCTCTTCCACCTCTGCCCACAATCTGCGGTACGCGACTGCGGCCAGATTGTTGGGCGAGGCGAGCACAGCCGGGATCTGTTCCATGCCCATCCGCTCAACCGAAGAGGAAGAGGGAACCGCAGCGAGAGCAAAGCGACGGTCACCTCGAACCTGAGCTACGAGCTGGCGATGTAGCACTTTGCGCTCATCCAACATCGAGAGAAACGCCAAAAACGGCAATCCAGGCCGATGGGCGTGGGTGAACTCCTCGAGCTGATCCAAACTTCGTACTGCTAACGGAGCAGGAAT
>JBAXCX010000139.1:0-6991 GCA_037141255.1 Actinomycetes bacterium
CACAGGATCTCCATCGGGTGAATCGGTCTCGGATGCGACACTCGCATCCCGCTGAGCAGTTCGCGCCTCGGGGAGGAGCGCACGGGAGCGGGGTGGGGAAAGTTGACTGTCCGGTCGAGGTGGGGCCGAAGCAACAGCTGGATGGGCAGGTGACATACGAGTCGATGAGTCCTCAGTTCGTCCTACAGCGCTTCCGGCGGGCGCTAAGTCGTCCTCATCTTCGCCATCGTCATCTTCGCCATCCTCATGATCCTCGAGGGGTGTGGGTTCCAGAAGGTCGAGGTCTGTAGTTGTTGACCACAAGGTGGGCTGATCGCCCATTGGGTCATAGCGATCCACTCCTTGTTCCAACATGTTCTTAATCACTTTGAGCGGCAAGAAATTGTCTCGCTGCTGATGAAGAATCCATCGAAGTCGTTCAATATCTGACTCGTAAAACTTGCGATAGCCCGAACTGGTTCGCTCCGGGGCAATCAGACCTTGGCTTTCCAAGAATCGGATCTTTGAGATCGTGACATCAGGGAAATCTGCTTGCACCATGGCGAGTACCTCGCCGATTGATAAGTGCCCTGCGGTTGCAGTATCACTCATGTTGGACCTCCAAGAATTCCGATCACAAACACAAACCTGAACTTGCCGACCTGAACTTGCGCGCCCTCTCGCAGGACTGCTTGAGCGACTCGCTCGCCATCAAGATAGGTTCCGTTCAATGACCCTGAGTCAAATAATTCGAACTGCCCGTGCGTGTCTCTGCGCACCTCTGCGTGATTTCTCGACACGGTGATGTCGTCAAGGAACACGATGCTCTTGGGATCACGGCCAATCGTGACTACATCGGCCGTGAGAGCAAAGCGCGCGCCAGCAGTGGAACCGCGAGTAATGATGAGTTGCCCCACCTCGCCCTCACCTGCAACATCAATACCCGCAATCGGGTAACTGCCAGTAGCAAGCTCGGTCACCTCGGGTAACTCGCCACCACAGGCTGAGCAAAAATTTGCTCCCAGCTGATTCAAGATGCTGCAAACCGGGCAGATGACTCCATCGGCGCCCATAAGTTCTGGGCTCAGCTCTCGGTGATCTGCCGGTAGGCGGCTGCGTCGAGGAGTTCCTGGACTGCAGCAAGGTCGGTTGGTTCAATCGTTGCGATCCAACCCGCCTCGTACGGGTCCGAGTTGATTAGTTCCGGAGAGAGTTCAAGCTCCGAGTTGGTCTCCACGACCGTGCCGCTAATGGGAGCGTAAATCTCGGAGACGGATTTCGTTGACTCAACCTCACCAAAGGAATCTCCGGCGCCAACGGAAGCTCCGATCTCTGGCACCTGAACAAAGACAACGTCTCCGAGTGCATCCTGTGCGAAATCGGTAATACCGATCCGCACTTTTCCGTCCTCAATCCGAATCCACTCGTGGTCGGATGAATATCTGAGTTCTTCTGGCACGTTCATGGTGTCAAAGCTACCCGACACGGACCTACAGATGAGTGCCCAACGGGGATGGATCTCGGGATCAGGTGCACAGTAGGGCAACGCACCTACTTCAGCATCTGTCGAATACGTCGGGCGTACTCCTGAGACAATGTGCGTGCATCACTTGCGCTGTCGCCTTCAGCCCAGATATGAGTAATCGGCTCTTCTGGATCTGGCAGAACGAGCACCCAACCTGAATCGTGGTGCACCTTGATGCCATCGATCAGGTCAACCTCGCGGCCCTGAGTTTGCTCGACCAGGGTTCGCATCACGGTACCCTTCTGCTCCCAAGGGGTGATCACCTGTTCGTGAAGCAGATGCACTGATGGTGCGGCAGCCACCAGTTCAGACAGCTTCACGTCTCTGCCCGCTAGCAGATCAAGCATCTTGAGCAGTCCTGCTGCAGCATCAAAGGCCGGGAGGAATCCGGGCAATATGATTCCGCCCTCAAGGTTGGATGCAAAGCCAACTGCCGGATCGTTCGCCTCCTCCATCAGCGCCGCAGCAGAGGTCTTGGTCCATAAGACTTTGTAGCCCCGGGATTCAACAATTGCTGCCGCTGCTCGGCTCACGGTCACTGGTAGCGCAACGGTGTCGCCAAGAAGGTTGTCGCAGACAAGGTCTAGGAACACAAAGAGCAACTGATCGAACGAGAGCACAGTGCCATGATCATCAACTAGCAGCAATTGTTCACCACTAGGGTCGAGCAGAGCCCCGAGGTCGGCTCCCGAGGCTTTCACGAGCGACGCTACCTGAGCCGCATGCTCATCCCGGTCAAATCCCAAGGTCCCCTTGGTTGAGGCAAAGGGGTTAACCACGAGCACCTCAGCACCCAGCTTTGCCAACACATTCGGCATGACAAAGCTGGTGGAACCGTAAGAATAATCAATCACCACTTTGAATCGCCTAGCAGCAACGCTCTTGACGTCGATGGTGTTTTCAAGTGCAAGTGCGTACTGCTCTAATGCCCGCGGCACTAGGTCAATGTCGCCAATGTCTGCTGGTCTCACTCTTCGGAAATCCTCGCGGGTAAACAGTCGCTCAATCTTTCTCTGCTGCTCTTCAAGAATGTCCGAGCCGCCGCGATCAAAGAAGCGGATGATGACTGAGTCGGGGTCATTCGAACTCAATCGAAGCGTGATGGCACCAGATACCAGCGTTGACCTGCAATGAAACCTTGTCAGAGGAACGCTTGCCGTCTCGAGGTCTAAGACGTTGACCCCACCGGCGTTGAGTCCGGCAATCATCGCTCGCTTTAACATGCGAGCGGCTCGACTTGAGTCTCTCGACACCACCACCGTGGCATCTTTTTTGAGCGAGGTTGCAAACGCGAGTGCCACCTTGGCGGCTAGCTCAGGGGTCATATCGACATTTGCCAGACCAGTCACTCCCCCATTGCCGAAGAGACTTCTAGCGCCTCGCGATTCCCAGATAACCGAGGAGTTGACTACTGCACCAGCTTCAATGGTCTTAAACGGATACACCTTGATCTCAGAAGAGAGCACTGCGTTCTCGCCAACAAATACCTCATCTCCAAGCACCACTCCTTCCTCGCAACGCACACCACGACGAATGTCTGATGCACGCCCGACCAAAGTGCCGCGGATCATCACGCTCTCGCCAACGTAGGCATTCTCGTGGATCACGCTTCGTTCAATGCGACCATCCCTTCGCATACGCACACCATCGCCCAGCACCGAGTACTCGCCGAGTTCGGCTCCAGATTCCAAGAAACAGTTGTCGCCAATCACAGCCGGGCCGTTAATAACCACACCATGGTTGATCTCAACCCCTTCTCCAATAAAGACACCTGGCGATACTTCAAATCCGGGGATCCGAACCGAGACCTTGTCGTCAAGGATGTCTTTGTGTGCCCGCAAGTAAGCACCGAGCGTTCCGACATCCTCCCAGTACCCCTCGGCTACTGAGCCAAATACGGCCTTGCCCTCTTCTAGCAGCGCCGGAAAAACATCTGAGGAGAAGTCCACGGGAACATCGGCCGCGATCCAGTCGAAAATCTCTGGTTCGAGCACATATATTCCCGAGTTGATGGTGTCTGAAAATACTTGACCCCAGGTCGGCTTTTCTAAGAACCGCTCAATCGAGCCGTCTTCATTCGAAATAACGATTCCGTATTCAAGTGGATCTTCAACGCGAACCAAACCAATCGTGGCCAGCGCCTGCCGGTCAACGTGGGATTGAACAAGCGCCGACAAGTCAATATCGGTCAACACATCTCCAGAGATCACCAGAAATGTTTCGGTGAGTTCAGTCATTGCGTTGCGCACCGAACCTGCTGTGCCAAGCGGGTGTTCCTCCGAGGCGTACGTCATCTTGACTCCGAACTCAGAGCCATCACCAAAGTGATTACGGATGGCATTCGGCATGAACGCAACCGTCACAACAATCTCTTCGATTCCGTGTGCTTTGAGTAGATCAATGATGTGCTCCATCATCGGTCTGTTCACCAACGGCAACATGGGCTTCGGGGCATTTGAGGTCAGGGGACGCAGGCGGGTGCCCTCGCCTCCTGCCATGATCACGGCCTTCACAATTGGTACATCCTTTGAGGAATTGGCGGGTGAGAGGTCGTCTTCATCTGGACTCAGTTGGCGATGCCGTCTTGGCAGATCCGTCACGTTGCGCTCGGCCCTCACGGAGGGCCGTCACTCCCTTGGGGAAGTATCCGAAAAAGGCGATCATGCTGCAGACAAGTCCGGGGATTGCTGCGCACCAAGCTATGACCAAGAGTGCTGTTTGCTGCCACGTACCCGCCAAGCTCGCATCAGCGGAAGCTAGGAACGCGGGGAACGCAGTCATCATGGCAAACGTGCCGCACTTGCCAACCCAGGTCACGTCCATGCGTTTTGCGCCGAGCAGAACCGTCCCCGCCACAAACACTGAAAGCACGACCTCTCGAATGACGACAATCCACGCAAAGAGTTGAAAGTACGCAATATCTAAATGCACCAACATGATTCCGATAATGCCAACGATCATCAGCAGTCGATCAACCGTTGGGTCAAACATCTTTCCAAAGTTCGACACCTGCCCGAAGCGCCTAGCCACATATCCATCAACCCAATCGGTAGCTCCGAGTGCTGCAAGGAGGACGGCCGCTGCTAAGTAGTTCTCCGCGCTAAACAGCAGCCAGATAAAGATCGGGATGCACAACAACCGGACCAAGGTGATTGCATTTGGTGCAGTCAAAAGGCGGTCTTCGCCTTCTGGGATTTCTTCCCCTGCAAGTCCTCGATGTTTTGTTTCCGGGTCTGTCATCTCTTGCAGTCTATGGCCAGACCAATGACCCAGACAGGGTGTTCGGCGTAGTAATTCAGCTCTGATTGGCAAAATTATTCACCCGGCTCGGCCGCCCCTCGTAGTGTTGGTTTCATGACTAGCTCTTCGTCCCCAAATGAGGATTCCGTTTTCACCAAGATCATTCGCGGTGATTTCCCTGGTCGCTTTGTTTGGAAAGGGCCAGACGTAGTCGCCTTTATGACCATTGCTCCTCTTCGCCCCGGCCACACGTTGGTCGTGACTAGGCAACAGGTTGACCAGTGGACTGATCTTGATGCAGACACCTGGCAAGAGTTGTCCCGGGTTCAACTTGCTGTGGGGACTGCGCTCAAAGCCTCGTTCCCATGCGTGCGAATTGGATCAATCATCGCCGGACTTGAGGTGCCGCATTGCCACGTTCACTTGGTGCCGATTGACCATGAGTCGGACCTGAATTTTGCCAACGCTGACTCTGCCGCAAGTGCCGAGGACCTTGACCAGGCCGCTGAGCGACTCCGTTCGGCACTACGAGAACTTGGTCACCCCGAAGTCTCTGAATAGCCCTGCTCTCAGTAGCCCTGCTCTGAGTAGCCCTGCTCTGACTAGCGGGCCGAGTTCCAGATTTTGCCGAGCCAGACCTCTACAGGGCTTTGATGAGTAGCTCGCCTTGGTTGCGGGCGTGATTGACCTCTGTTGAAACGGCGAAGTACTCGAGCACATCCTCATCTGCTGGCACAAGAAGTGCCTCTAGCGGTTCGCGCTGTTGTTCCTGCGGGGACAACCAGTGTTCCCAGCTTTCGCTGGGCAGAATGACCGGCATTCGGTCGTGGAGCGCAGAGATTTTCTGGTTTGCCTGCGTGGTGATAATTGTGCAGGTCCGAAGCATCGAATCCTTTGACTCCTCAACAGAGTCACCTCGCCACTCCTCCCATAGGCCAGCGAAGGCCATCGGTTCTCCTACTGAGGAGTAAATGAAGTAGGGCTGTTTCGTTTTGGACTCTTTCAGGTTCACCCACTCGTAAAACCCGTCCACCGGAATAATGCATCGGCGCTTAGCAAACGCCGAGCGAAACGAGGGCTTCGTAGCCACAGTCTCGCTTCGAGCATTTATCATCCGCGCACCGATGGACTCGTCTTTTGCCCAAGAGGGCACCAGCCCCCAACGACAAGATGTCAACACCCGAGACTCCCCCCGTGCTAGTACCACTCGGATTAGCGCAGTGGGGGCAATGTTGTAGCGGGGTCCAGCATCGAGCAACTGCTCCTCTACTGCATCCAAGGAAAAGAAATCAGCAATACTCAGCGAGGTGGACGTAGAAACAAACCGGCCGCACATGCGCTCAATCTAGGCGGCCAAGTAGAGAAATGATGAGCAAGCCTGAGTCCACCAAGCCGCGCCGGTAGGATCCTCGTGGCCATGCCTGCACCGCCCGAGCCTTCCGTAGCCCCCGTCGCTTCCAAGCTGCGGCCTCTGGTATCGATCGTTACGCCAACGTATAACGAGGCCGAGAATCTTCCGATCCTGATTCAGCGACTACATACGGCCCTTGGTGTTCTCCCGCACGAGATCATCATTGCCGATGACAACAGCCCCGATGGCACCTGGCAGGTCGGAGAAACCCTTGCGACCCAGGACTCGACCCTGCGAGTCATGCGTCGCTTCCACGATCCGGGGCTCTCGGCCTCGGTGCTCGACGGGTTGTCGACTGCACGTGGCGAGGTGCTCGTAGTCATCGACGCAGATCTGCAGCATGACACCGGCGTGCTACCCGAGATGCTCAGCCATGTGCTGTCAAAGCGAGTCGACGTATGCGTTGGTTCGCGGTCCACTGCTGGCGGCGGCTACGGGGATTGGTCATTGAGTAGGCGCTTCGTGAGCTGGGTTGCCACCATGATTGCGAAGCTTCTCTTGCGAGTCTCGGTGAGCGACCCGATGAGCGGGTACTTCGTCGTGTCTCGTGAGGCCTACGAGCAGACGGCCCCTTCGATCAATCCTCGAGGATTTAAGATTTTGCTGGAATTTATTGGTCGTAACCACCAACTTCGGGTGGACGAAGTTGGTTACGAGTTTTCCAACCGGATACACGGAGAAACCAAGCTCAACCGATCCGTCATCCGCTCGTACCTGCTGGGGGTTGCGGAGCTGCGTGTTGGCCGGCAGATCAATCCCACGTTCTTGTTGTACGCACTGGTTGGCCTGGTTGGTTTGGCCGTCAACTCTGTTCTCTTCACGCTGGCCGAAGCAGT
>JBAXCX010000140.1:0-6940 GCA_037141255.1 Actinomycetes bacterium
AACCACGTGTCATCCTTCCCTAGATCAAGCCCCAAGGAACTCTACTTCGCCCGCGATCGAGATCACCAACAGAGGCACCAGCAAAGCCGCTAGCTAGTTCGAACTCAGGTCCTCGGGGTACAAACCTTGACTGGCAAGCTTTCCGCCTTGGCGGCGCATGATGGAGCGCCACAGAGCATCTGGGTCGCTACACAACACGTCATCGGGCAGTGGCGAAACAACATGCCAAGCACCTGAAGCAAGCTCTGCGTCTAGCTGGCCTGCTGACCAACCCGAATAGCCGGTAAAGAGCCTGAGTGCGTCGATTCCTTCTACCTCGCCCGTGATGAGCGCTGCTGGGTCGACAATCACGAGCGGCCCGATCAGGGTTTGCACGTTGCGCGAGCTTGCGCCCATCTGACGTCTTCCGATGGCCAGCAATGACCCAACCGAAACAGGCCCTCCAAAAAAGAAGAACGCTGGGCTGACTGCCATCTCCGCCCAATCAGGCAGGTGCTCGATGACCTCACTAGAGGTTGGCCGATTGAGCACTAAACCGATCGCACCATCGGCATCATGTTCTAAAAGCAAAACCACGGTTTGATCAAAGTTCTCGTCACCCAAATCGGGGGCAGAAACCAAAAGCTTGCATGCCGATTCTTGTTCGGCCGGATTCATGTGATGTCGAGCGAGAGCATCCTGATTGCGTTACCCCGAAGCACTTTGTACTGCACCTCTTTTGGCAACTGCCCCATCATCTTTTGAGCCACTGCCTTTGAGTTTGGCCAGGTGGTATCAGTATGGGGATAGTCAGTTTCAAAGGTGATGTTGTTTACGCCGACCTTCTCGATGCTATCGAGACCATGCTGGTCGCGGAAGAAACAACCGAACACCTGCTTGTAGTAGTAGCTCGAGGGTGGCTCAGGAATGATGTCGGCTACTCCGCCCCATGCGCGATGCTCTGACCACACATCATCGGCCCGCTCCAAGATGTAGGGCAGCCATCCGATCTGCCCTTCGGAGTAAGCAAGCTGCAGCTCGGGAAAGCGCACGAGCACACCAGAGAACAAGAAGTCGGCCAAGCTGGCCATGGAGTTGTTGAAGCTCAGCGTGGCCGCAACTGCAACGGGGGCATCGGGTGATGTTGCGGGCATCCGAGAAGATGAGCCGATGTGCATGCAGACAACAGTCTGTGTGTCCGAACAGGCCTGAAACAGCGGGTCCCAATAGCCGGAATGAATGCTTGGCAGGCCAAGGTGCGGAGGGATCTCTGAGAAGCAGACTGCGTGGCAACCGCGGGCTGCGTTTCGCCGAACTTCTGCGGCTGCCAACTCAGCGTCCCAGAGCGGGATGATGCAGAGCGGCACAAGGTGACCGTTTGAATCTCCGCACCATTCCTCAACCATCCA
Organism: Actinomycetes bacterium; assembly: GCA_037141255.1. GTDB lineage: Bacteria > Actinomycetota > Acidimicrobiia > Acidimicrobiales > Microtrichaceae > IMCC26207. The sequence continues at coordinate 1,389 of JBAXCX010000140.1, forward strand.
GTCGTTGTAGGCATAGACGCAGGCTTCGCCTAGGGCTCTGTCTTTAGCCTCGGTAAAGGTCTGGCCACAGAAGCGAGGGAATGACGGGAAGCAGAGCGAGACGTCAACATGGTTATCCAGCATGTCTTGAATGCGGGCCACTGGGTCATAGCAGCCGGGTCGCATCTCGTCATAGGTCATTGGGGTCATCGTCATCTCATCGCGGCTGAATCCCACGGCCGCCACATGACGTTTGTGGATGTACACCAAGTCTTCGAACACCCAGCAGTCGGCGGGGCGCCCATCGGCGGTGAACTCTTGTTCATACGTGCCGCCACCGATGTGTTTCATGTGGCCAATGTTGCGACGTTCAATTTTGGGGCCAGCATCGCGAAACTTTTGCGGCAACCAAGTAGTCCACAGATGCGGCGGCTCAACAACATGATCATCAACGCTGACAATCATGGGGAACTCATCTTCTGAGTATCCAGAACTCGTTGATTCCTCGGTCATCGCCATAGGTCGCTCCAAATCTGACGGGTCGTCAGATTGTATGCCGAACGGCGCGGCAATACACGATCACCCTGCTGCCGGTCACCCAGCTGGAAGGGTGCTTTGACCGTCTGTTCCCCACCAACTTGCCGTTAGCGCAAAGCCCGGCAGCGATGCTGTAGGGAACATCACTTCAAAGCTGCGCTTGTAGGTGGTTCGCAGCAGCAACCACGTACCGTCTCGGCGTTCATAGGTATCTTCATAAAACGCAGCACCCATCAACATGAACTTCCACTCATCATCTACAACAATGTCTTCGAGTGCCCAAGTGGCTTGAGCGGAGTCCCCATTCAGCCTGATCTCTGGGTGATGAACCCGATGACTCGAGTGAAAGGTCTCTCGACTCATGCTTCGATCAAGGAACTCCAGAATCTCGGCCTTGCTCCCGAAGCTGTACTTGCCACCGCTATAGGCAGCTGTTGCATCCTCACAAAGAATGGCACCCAGGCCCGCCCAATCTTTTTGATCTAGGCAGCGAAGGTACGTGTACTTGACTCGCTTGATCTCTTCAAGGTCCGAGAGTTCTTCGAGGGTCATCATGGGGTGTCTCCAACTAACGCTTATTGGGGGACAGATTCTTGGCCAAGTGATTCATCACCTGGGGTCAGCTCACCTCGTGGACTCACTCCAAAACGAAGATCCACGGGAGACAATTCTGTCAGGTCAAGCGCTGGGCTCTCCATAGCTGAGCTACTAGCAGCATCGCCCTCAGGCGAGAATAATCTCCCTCGACCGTTTTGCGTACTGCCCGCCCACTCTCGCTCATCACCCGAAGCGTCATCAGCCCCAGACATGCCTTGGTGATTCGCTGAGCGACGTGGGCCCCAGCAGTACCAACCTAGAAGGAGCCCGCTTGCAAAGGCGCCAAAGATGAGCGCCAAAGAGAACAGAAACTGAGCCATCCGAATCACTTCGTAACGCAAGCTGCTGCCTCCGCGATCTCAACTCATCCACCGTGAACGTCCAGACTGTATCGGTATGTCTCGACCTTGGGTCGGATCGTTTCTGACGATTGGACACCCGGGCCCTATTCTGGGGAATCGGCTAGCGGAAGTTGGAACCAGCTTGATTGGTTTCCTAGGGGGAACGTGTCTGAATTAGTAGAAAATCTCATCTTGCAGCTCACCCCTGAGGAGAAAGCCACGCTGACTAGCGGCACGGACATGTGGAACGCTCACGGAATCGACAGGCTGGGAATCCCCGGGCTCAAAGTCAGCGATGGCCCCGTTGGTGTGCGCGGCGAGCGATGGGTCGGGACCACCTCTGCATGTACCCCCTGCGGCACAGCGCTCGGCGCAACGTGGAATCTAGAACTCATCGAGCAGGTTGGGGTTGTGCTCGGAGAGGAAGCCACATCGAAGTCTGTCGACATAGTGTTGGCGCCAACGGTGAACTTGCACCGAAACCCACTCGCTGGCAGAAACTTTGAGTGCTTCTCCGAGGACCCTTTTTTGACGGGCTTGGCTGCTACCGCCATCATCAACGGCATCCAATCCGCTGGGGTAGGTGCGTGTGTCAAACACTTTGTGGCAAATGACAGCGAGTACCAGCGTCATACGATTTCCTCGCAGGTCAGCGAGCGCGTTCTTCGCGAGTTATATCTGTTGCCCTTCGAAATGGTGATTCGAGACACCGATGTGGTCGCAGTCATGTCTGGCTATAACCGGCTCAACGGAACCTATTGCGCCGAACATGATTGGCTGCTCAATCAGATTCTTAAGCAGGAGTGGGGATTCGATGGATTAGTCATGTCGGATTGGTGGGGAACGATGAGCAGCGCTTCGGCTGCTGGGGGCCTCGACCTAGAGATGCCTGGGCCTGCAAAGTATCTGGGGCCACAGCTACCTCAGATGGTTGCAGATGGGATTCTGGAGGCGGCAGCACTTGATGAGATGGCCAGGCGCATTTTGCATGTATCGGAACGCTTAGGCCTGCTCGCCCATTCATCAACTGCAACACCGATTCGCTCAGCGGAGCGTTCAGAGGACTTACCGATTCATCAAGCAATTCTTCGATCTGCCGCCGAGCAAGCAGTGGTATTACTCACGAACCGCCTCATTGAGGGGCAGACAGTGCTCCCCCTTGATGTGTCCTCGCTCCGACATGTGGCAGTGATTGGACCGAGCGCCGACACTGCCGCCGTGCTCGGCGGAGGCAGCGCGGCAGTGAATCCGCATTATGCAGTAAGCATCCTGCAGGGGCTTCAAGAAGCTCTGCCTAGCCATGTCAAAGTCACCCATGAGATCGGCGTTCACGCGTCCCACAGCGCTCCTCCAATTGATTCTCGATGCTTGCGTTCAGCAGTACAACCAGACAAACCAGGCCTCGATGTGGAGTACTTCGCTAATCGTGAGTTTGCTGGATCCCCCGCCTGCGTCGAACACGCTGCTCAGCCACGACTTGTGTGGATGGGCTCAGAAGCAGCCTCTGGTGTTGCCACCAACAACCTGTCTGTTCGAGTGTCGGGCACCTTCATAGCTCGCAGCACGGGTATGCACACCTTTGCACTCGTCACCGGAGGCACGGGCGGTCGCGTGCTCCTTGATGGCGAGATCATTTTGGACAACTACACCGGCCAAGAGTCCGGCACGGCCTTCTTTGGTCTGGGGTCGAGTGAGATCCTTGCCGAGGTGTACCTCGAGCAGGGAGAGGAACGGGGAATCATCGGCGAGTTCACCGGCTACGAGGGGATGGACGTTGCAGCCTTCTTGATTGGGCATCGGGAGCCTCTTGCTGCCGATGGCATCGAACGAGCGGCCAAAGCTGCTGCAGAGGCAGAAGTCGCCATCGTGGTCGTTGGTCTGGACCAAGATTCCGAGACAGAGGGTGAGGATCGCAAGACCATCTCTCTGCCAGGCGAACAAGACGCTCTTCTACGCGCCGTGATCGCCGCAAATCCCCGCACGGTGGTCTTGGTCAACGCCGGTTCGGTAGTGGACTTAGCCGCAACCGAAGGAGCAGCGGCCATTGCCCAAACTTGGTATTTAGGCCAAGAGACCGGAAATGCTGTGGCGGCTGTCCTGACCGGAAGCGTTGACGCATCCGGACGTCTGCCCACCACCTTTGGCAAGAAGGTGCAGGACTGGTCCTCGCACCTGAACTACCCGGGTGAATTCGGTGAAGTGCTCTACGGCGAGGAGCTGTTCATGGGCTATCGGGGGTTTGATCAGCAGCAGATAGAGCCTGCATTCTGCTTCGGTCACGGCCTGAGTTACACCAGCTTCGACTGGTCCAGTGCAACACTTTCAACCTCGAGGTTGAGCCAAGCCGAACTGCTTGACGGGGCCGAGTTTTCACTCTCTGCCGAGGTCACTAACACCGGCGATGTCTCTGGCTACGAAGTCCTACAGTGCTACGTCCAACGAAGCCAAGCGCAGTCAGGTCGACCCGAACAAGAGCTCTGCGGTTTTGTAAAAGTGCACCTCTCCCCCGGCCAGACCGCAACGGTAGATATTCCGCTCAACTTCCGAAGCTGCGCCGTCTGGGATCAGCCCAGCCAGGCTTGGGTGGTTCAGGCCGGAGAGATTGAGTTCAGGCTCTCGAGGTCGAGTCGGGATACCCGCAGCACGGCCGCTTTCCAGGTAACTGCCTAAGCCAACCCCGGCAGGGGGCTTTCCCTGAAGGCTCCGCTTAACGCCAAAACCCCCGCTTTGTTATGCGCCTGACCCCCTATAGGGGGTCAGGCGCAAGACGAAACGAGTTGGTGGGGTCGCTGATCTCCCTCGAGCAGCCGCGCAGCCCAGCAGCCGAGCACCTCAGCAGCCGAGCACCCCAGCAGCCGAGCACCCCAGCAGCCGAGCACGCCACTTGGGTCTTCGCCCTGCACGTCAATCACGAATTCGCTACCAGCAGCCATCAGGTTCTGGTCCTCTAAGCGGTACGAGCCAGCACAGTCAAAAGGCTTGAACTCTTCTGCATACGCTTGAGCCTCAAGCCGAGAAAACGGTCTCATGCTGACCTGCTGAATATCGATTCCTTGTCCAACTTGGCCTGTCGAGGTGTTCATCACAACAAGCGCATGGTTCGAGAACCGATTCCTCTCGCTTCTGGTACCTCGCCTCTGCGACACCACTGGCGACGAACTACCCCTTGCTGATCGGTGTGACGAGGATCGTCGCAGTGTGCTGTGTGTTGTCTATAGCGACCACAGTCACCGTGAATGAACCCGACGGGTCAGAGAAGACGTCGCCCTGCTGTCTGCAGCCCAAGGAGTCGGCACCTGACCTGCGGATCAGCACAGAAGAAGGCGCGTTCGCCTTCCCATACTCGTGGATCAAGACGCACGACACGGTGTCCGTGGTCGATGAGAGCCCACGGTCCCAGCCGTCGCTAGTCCTGAACTCAACAGTTGACACGCCGGTGTCCGGGGCGTTGCGGTTGTTGTCGATTGTCACCCCAATCCGACAGTCGCTTGTGGGGTGGCTCAGGGCGGTGAGGCAGACGGCCTCGGGCTGTGGGGCTGGATCTAAGTTTGATCCGACCGTGTACGTTAACAGCCGGTTTTGCGGCACTGCGTTGAGCGTGAGCAGGTTGGGGAGGTTCAGCCCCGGCCCGGCGCCCACGCCCGGATATGTGCCCGGGTCAAAGGGGGATGGGTAGTTCGGCCAGATAAACCCCTTCACCTTTAGCGCGCTCATCATGTCGGTCTGGTCGCAGTACTCCCCAGTTGGTAAAGCGCAGGATGTTGGGGGAAAATTTGCCCACGAGTGGTTAAGGCCGAACGTGTGAAGCAGTTCATGCGCAGCAAACCCCGTGAACGTGCCGTTGGGATCGATGATCGCGCAGCCAAGAGAGTACTTGGTCCCGCCGATGGTAAAGTCAGTTGGCCCTGTGGCGCACGCTCCGGAGTCTTGGACGGCGTTCGTTAGTACGAGGAGGCTGTCGTACCGGCTGAAGTCAACCTCTGCCGCAGGGATCGCGTTCGCACACTTCTCGATCCGATCGTGGCGACTGGGGATATTGTTCGACGCGTACGATGCCGTCACCCACCGATTGGTCCCCTCAGTCTGAACGAGCATCCC
>JBAXCX010000141.1:0-6685 GCA_037141255.1 Actinomycetes bacterium
AGGCCCCAACATAATCTCGGGGCCTTCGCTTAGTTAGTGGGTGTGCGGGTCAGCCCGCTGATGTGCGTGGGCATTGCGTGGATTGCACAACACCATTTGGACAGGTCGTGTTGGACCAGATGGGGCTCCCCTCAATGCGATCCACAATGAGAACGCCGAGGGTGGCACCGGTCAGGTTGGCGTTGGTTAGGTCGGCGCCCGTGAGGTTGGCAAAGGTCAGGGTGGCGTCGGTCAGGTTGGCGCCCGTCAGGTCAGCGCCCGTCAGGTCGGTGTCGGTCAGGTCCGCGCCGACTAGGTCGCATCCGTGTAGGTCGACACCCGGTCCGCGTGCGGCGCAGTCTGCAGCCACAGGCGCTGTCTCGGCTGCAGCTTCGCGGCTGACTGTAGTCGTGGGGCTGTCTGTAGATTTTGTAGTCGTGCTTGATGCGCTTTCACTGCTGCTGCAAGCTCCGAGCAGACACACACACGCCGCAACTAGGACAACGAGAACCGAACCCTGTTTCCTCATCGTCTCCCTCATGCTCAGATGGCAGAACCCCGCCACCCGCAAAGATTGACACGGTTTCGCACCGGTTGCTATCAGAACCATTTCTGGTACTGAACATGGCACTTCTGCACAGAGCTCGGGTCTTCGCCTAGTTGTTCGGTGTTCGGGTCAGCCTGCTGATGTGCATGGGCATTGCGTGGATCATGCTTGACAGATTCTTGAGAAACTTGCACACTGCTTGCAAGAAGCATATTTGCAGATTCTCTGCAGATACGATCGGGAGGGTACTTGCTATGAAATCTCGCACTCGCATGAAACTGATGGGCGTGGGCATATTTGTGGTTGTAGCGGCTCTTGCGGGGAGCGCTGGAGCAGCGGAATCCCCACAAGCAGGCCGAGCGACACACACCGACTCCGACTCAAGCAGCGCTCGACCAGCAGGGCAGGGCTCCTCTCGCTGGGACAAGATCGTTGCCGGCGAATGGTACGTACCGAGCCAAAACCTTGAGGCCTGGCAACTCGGGCCAAACAGCGCAGAGCGAGTCATCGGTGCATGGCAGAACTGGTACGACTTCAAAATTCTTAATGGCCATTACTCGGGCCCAACGCAGTCAGCCATCAGCGCCTATCAAGATGGTGCATGGGGAGCGCCGTATTTCCCACCTGCGGGCACAATGTCAGGCGATATATCAACCGATGGCACCATCAGAATGCTCATAACTTCGCCTGGGCTCCCGTCAACCCACGCGATCGGCCACATGATCTTTGTCTCTGGCCAGTGGCGCATGACAATGCAAACGGATCTTCCGATTAGCGGCGATGTGGCCCCGTATGCTCTGCAGTGGGCAAACATGACCAAGCTGCGAGACGGCGAAACGATTCCTGGCTCACCTTCGTACACAGATCTCGGCAGTCTGGTCAACACTCAGCCTTCAACGGACCCTCTGGATTCGCCTCAGTATTCTTGGCTTGCTGCGACTGACTGGTCCGTTCGGGACTCAAGTTTCACGAGCGGGCAGCCCGCAGCGTTCAGGATCAATTCCTATTCGAATGGCTACTTCTTCGGATCTAGTATCGGGATCAACCGCTTCTCCGTAACTGGATCTGTTCGGCCTGATGGCGGCCTCTATCTGGTATTCACTCGACCTGATGGAACGATGACAACACGCAGTGGAACCGTAAGCGGGCCCGGCAAGAGCGCACGGATGTTCTTCCATACCTACTATGGAGCGCCTGCAGCCGGATTAGCAACGATCTTGCACGCTAAGCGTTGATATAAAAGCGATGGATACGAAAGAATCCCCTGCCGCTACGGCAGGGGATTCTTTAGTTTTTGGTTCATCCCTGCATACTGGCTGCCTCGGCTGGCAATTAATTGGATAACTTATCCAATTTGGGGGCGATAGTCTGCGTAAGCCAACCCAAGGTGGGATCTCTGAAAGGTGGAGCGTCAGTGCGGCAATATGGTTCAGTCGTGGTAGTTCTCATGGCAATAGGTGCGTTTGCGCTCGGTTCCTGCAGCAGCGGCGATGGCGACAGCGCCGCAAGCTCTACTACCGACAAACCGACCACCACCGTAAGCCGTGAAGCAGCCGCTTCGGCCACAGATGTTGCAGCCGTTTGCGATCAAGCCGACCCTGGGCAGGATCTGCACGGATGCGACCTGACAAACACAGCATTGCAGTACCGAGATCTGACCGGCGCCAACCTGACCGGCGCCAACCTCACTGGTGCCCACTTAGAAAATGCCATCCTTACCGACGCCATCCTGACCGGCGTCATCTGGTCGAACACAACCTGTCCGAATGGTGTTGTGCAAGATACCGAATGCCCACGCACATCTGCGGGCTGACACACACACCAAATCGCTAGGCGCATGCCCCGATTCTGCTGAGGCCTGCTCCAGACGGTCAGTCTCCGCCGAGCGAAGACAGCACTGCATCGTTCATGCGGTCAATCGCAGCCTGATCAACAAAGGACATGCAGGCCGTGACCCGCCCGCCCGACTTTGGGTCCGCTATGAACCAGTCATGGGTCTTGTCTGAACCCAGATTGGGTGGTCCCAGTTGCAACTCATATCGAGCAGGAGCGCAGTCAAAGTCTTCGGGGTGGAGGTACTTCCAGACGGCCACTGCATCCCAAATTGGCTTGGTTGGACCGAAGATGGACTCCCACCAGTCGGTGTAGGCCTGAGATGCTCGCCCGAAATACGATTCCATCGGATCCGAACTGGCGGCGAGCGTGTCGACGATGTCGGTTGGCATCGCAGCCGAGGAGGATGCTTCAAAAGTCACAGCAGTGAACGGGATCTTTGACTCGTCCAAGACTACGGAGAGGGCCCGTGGGTCGAGTGAGTAGTTGAAGTCGCGGGCAGGCTTACCTGCATAGATGACCGGGCCTGGTTTGCCTCCAATCAAGGCGACGATCTCTTTGATGTTCGAGGCTTCATCTGGGTAGGCCAAGATCAAGCAAGCCACGTCAGTCATTGGACCCGTAGCCAGGATGGTGACATCAGAATTCTTGCCCAGCGCTTCCGCCATGAACCGGACGCCGTCGTTGACGCAGTTCGACGAGAGGTCGACCCCCGCATAGTCCTCCGTGGCTACCATCGGAAGCCATGTAGCAGCCCCCGCTAACAGCGGCACGTCCATCTTCAACTTGTCCAACGACTGACGGGCCACGACCATCTCTTGAGCAAGTGGGCCGTTACCCATGGTCACCACGATGCCAAGAAGATTGACGTTTGGAGCATCACGCAGGAGCGGCAGCGCCCAGGTGTCGTCATAGTCCGACGGTGTAGGCATCGTTCCATTTGCGTTGCCAGATGTCAGCCCCATGGCAAGGTCCATCGACAAGATCACTGCGGGGTCGTCGTTAGTCTCAGACGTGCAACCCGCAAGCGGCAATACGGCACACGCAGCTACCAGAACGAGAATGGTTTTCCGCAAGATTCCTACGGTACTCGCAGTGGCGCTCTGAATTCCGCGTTCCGGCACGCCCTGCCTGTCTCCCCCCAACCAAAGGCCGAGCGGAGACCACGCTCGTCAGTCAATCTGGCCAACGTGGATCGCTGCTACTAGAGAACCGTCGGCCATCATGTCAGGGCTCCTTTGGGCTCGTAATCTCGGTACCCGAGCAGGTTATCGGTTCTAGACTGTCACACAGAGGGAACCAGCCTGATGGCAGAAGTAGAGACCGTATGACAAGCGCTGCGCCATCTGAGGACCCTTCACGGCAGCCGCTCTTGAGAGCATGGACTCGCATTGAGGAGCTCCCAACTTGGGTATTCATCGGGTGGATCCTTACTCTGCTCATCCTGCGCACCGGGCTGAGCTGGGGAGGCACCGGCGAACTCGAACGCTTCGCCCGGAACTTCCCACACCCAGGGACGACGTTTCGCAGCAACTCGGTGCTGAGCCCCACGATCGGATGGGCAACCGGCATCCACACACGGACGTCTTGGGTGCTGTTGCATGCTGGGCTCAGCATCGGATGGTTCGTGCTAACCGCTTGGCTGCTCAAACGGCGAGTCGGATCTGTCCGGGCATGGCGCGTTGGACTGGTCTGGCTGACCTTCTTCGCCGCGCCCGCATCCATGCTCCGCCGCCTGGGCTCGTACGACGTCTTCACCGCAATCGGAGTCGCTCTCGTTGCTCTCCCGGCCACACCATGGCCCGCACTCTTTGGCGGTGCCATCATGGGAGCGACAAACGTCGAACAGGGCGGGATTGCAGTGCTCTGCGGCGCACTCGCATTCTGGGCAATCCCAGACGCCGAGGGAGTGCACGCCTCACTACGCAACCTCGCCTCAAGATTCGGCGCGGCTCTGGCTGGCCTCCTTGCCGGTCGGATCTTGGTCCTCGTCTGGTTTCATCTTGTAGGAGCCCATGTCGAAGGACGATCCGACGCATTTAGACGGCTGCTGTTGGACTCGCTGCGCAACGCTACGTCGCTGGGAGTCACCGGCGTCTACGCGTGGTTGAGCGTTGGTTGGGTGATCGTGATCGCAGCACTTTGGCAGCTCCGTGCTCACCCACGGTATTGCGTGGCGGCAGGCATCGGACTGGTTGCGATCCCCGCAGCGGCCACGATCACCACGTTGGACGGATCGCGAGTCTTTGCAGCAGTCGGCGGAATCGCCCTGATGCTCGCACTGCTGTGGTTCGCTCAGATGGCCACTCGACGAGAGGGCGAATGGGTACTCAGCTGCAGCGCAGCGCTGATGCTTTTCGGACTCCTCATTCCAGCCGTTGTCACTATCTATACCGGAGGGATCAGGATCCCTTGGCAGTTCATCCTCAACCAGTAGTGCGGCGTGCGGAGATTGTTCGGGCAATCGCCGTCTGCCGGACCCAGATAGCCTGCCCCTCATGGATCAACCGACTCTCGGCGGCTCGACCGGCTCCACTTTCGTCCTGGTCCACGGTTCCAACCATGGCGGCTGGTGCTGGGAGCGTGTAACTCCGCTGCTTGAGGCGGCAGGCCACAGCGTCTACACACCGACGCTCACCGGCCTCGCCGAGCGCGCCGACGAGCTGACCCAGCAAGTCGGGCTGGCAACCCACGTTGCCGACATCACCGAGTTATTTCAGCGCGAGGATCTGCGCGAGGTGACGCTCGTCGGCCACAGCTACGCGGGCGCAGTAATCACCGGCGCGGCCGAGGCTGTCGCTGAGCGGATCTCGAGACTCATCTATCTGGATGCCTTCCTGCCCCGAGACGGCGAATCGGTGCTGGACATCGAGCCGCCGCAATCGCGCGAGGCGTTCCTAGCGCTCGCGCGCGATCAGGGTGACGGCTGGCGGCTGCCGCCGCAGCAAAGCTTTCTCGATCGCTGGGGCCTCACCGACCCCGCTGACCGCAAGTGGGTTTGGGAGAACCTCACCGACATGCCCCTGCTCGCTTCGACTGAGCCGCTATCAGCGCCGCGCGACGCCGCGCGATCTCTGCCACGCACCTTCATCGACCTGACGGCTCCGAAGAACGCAGGAACGGTGCCGGCAACCGAGAGGGCACGCGAGGAGGGTTTCAAGATGCTCGCTATAGCCACCGGACATGACGTTATGGTCACCGAGCCAGCGAGACTTGCAGAACTGCTTCTTCAGGCGCCCTAAATTGCCCAACCGGGTTTATGAGTCCTCACTACGGTCAGACTGTCATGCCAACCGCGGCCTGTGGTTTCGGCGGCGCAATCCTGGGCTAGTTGACTAGGTGAGGGATGCCGAAGCGGCGCCCGAAATATGAATATGGTCAGTCCACGCCATTCCGTCCCAATAGCGAAGCTGATCGACTCCGGAAGGATCGGGGTACCAGTCAGCCGGGCCGGGTGCTGGAGTTCCGAGTTGTGAAGACTGAGCCACCTGGGTGTGAACCTCGAGTTCACCCTTTGTTTCGTTTGATTTCTTGAGGTCATTTCGCAGTTTCAAGAAGAGGGCTACGCCAGCAGCGAACATGACGATGCCTAGAAAAATCAGGCCCCATCTCTCGACGACGAACAATCCCCATCCAATAACTTGTTTCCATTCCGGAAATAAACGCCCTAGTAGGAGCCAGAGACCGCCGAGTGCCAATAGGACAGCGAACACCTGCCCCACCCTCTTTGAGTTCTCTGCCGTTTCCTGTGTCATCGCACCCCCTCAGTACTTCAATCACAGTAGCGGCCAGCCACAGCCAGCGCCCCTGCAATCAGTGAAGTCGTCCTCGGAGAGGATCGGGTATTGACCTACACGGCTGCGACCTGATGGGCGCCAGTCTGACAGTCGCCAACATTTCCGGTGCCACCCGACCAGGGTGACGGCCTCGGGCCGGGACTCCCATGAGTCCCGGTCCGACAAGCCAGTAGCTAGACGCCAACCGCGTGAAGACCCCTCCAGTTCCTAGCCGTCCGACCGCCCCGATGGGTGGCTGGCTCGAGGAGCGACCAACGAGAGCGTGCCCAGCTCGCCTTCCCAGAAAACGTTGCCATCGTAGAACGGCTGGATCTGGGTTCCCTGTGTCATGGCCGGCAACTGCGCCGATGTGGCAAGAACTGCTCCAGTTGCGGCGCTACGCCAGACGATGCTGTCGGTGGAGTTCGCACCAGGCGTCTGCGAGGTCGGGATGTCAGTAGTCACGAGCACCCGGTGCTCCGGTGAGCCGATCAACAGCATGAACTCCGTGGTGGTGTCCGGCATCGACCAGACGACACTCAGGGATGGC
>JBAXCX010000142.1:0-6505 GCA_037141255.1 Actinomycetes bacterium
CCTCGTACCCTCACGAGATGTCGGGTGGAATGCGCCAACGAGTCGTGATCGCGGTTGCGCTTGCCTGCGGCCCAAAGCTGCTCTTCGCTGACGAACCAACCACTGCGCTCGACGTCACCGTACAAGCCCAGATTCTTGACCTACTCGCCGAGCAGCAGCGCGAGCGATACATGGGCATTATTTTGGTGACGCACGATCTTGGAGTGGTTGCTGGGCGCGCCGATGAGATTGCGGTGATGTACGCCGGGCAGATTGTGGAACAGGCTCCAACAGCTCTGCTCTTTAGCGAAATGAAGATGCCCTATACCGAGGCGCTCATGGCAGCTATTCCAAAGCTCACGGATGCCTCACATACGCGCCTAGCGGCGATCGGTGGCCGACCACCGGACCTTGTCAATCCGCCAAAGGGTTGTGCCTTCAGCCCCCGGTGCCCTTACGTGCAACCGCGGTGCCATGAAGAGGCCCCAACATTGACCCCCTCTCCAACTGCGCCTGCACATATGTTTGCTTGCTTTTACCCTATTGGTTCACCCGAAACCGAGGAGGTGCGATTGCGGTTAGCTGCTCAGCGCTTGATGTCCACGGCGCCAGAGTTTGTTGCAGCCTCGACCGATAGCTTTCCGCCTGCCCAAGCACCGCCAGCCCCGCCAACCCCAGAACAGACAGAGGGTCTCTAATATGGCCGGAAGCGGAACTGCCCATCTGCGAGACCGTGCAGAGACCTTGCTGCGGATCGAGAATTTAGTGGTGGATTTTCCGGCGGGCCGAGGCAAGAAGGTATCCGCAGTCAGTAATGTTTCCTTTGACATCGCCAGCGGCGAAACGCTGGGGCTCGTGGGTGAGTCTGGCTGCGGGAAGTCCACTACTGGAAAAGCAATCATGCAGCTTCCACGGCCGACTCGTGGCGAGGTCACCCTTGATGGAACCGATCTCTGCACGCTACGAGGCGAACCCCTTCGCAATACGCGGCCCAAACTGCAGATGATCTTTCAAGATCCGATCAGTTCGCTGAATCCAAGGCGAACTGTGTTGCAGATTGTCGAGGAGCCGCTCAATATTTGGAAGATTGGCACCCCCGAAGAGCGCCGCCTAAAGGTCATGGAAGTTCTTGCCTCTGTGGGCATCGACCCAGATGCGGCTGCCGAGAGGAAACCGCACGAGTTTTCTGGAGGTCAATGCCAGCGAATCTCGATCGCCCGGGCAGTGATCACCGAGCCTTCGGTCATCATCTGCGACGAGCCCGTTTCTGCACTTGACGTCTCGGTGCAAGCGCAAATCTTGAATCTGCTCGAAGACATGAAGGCTCGCTACGGCTTGACGTTGGTTTTCATTGCCCATGATTTGGCTGTGGTGAAGAATGTTTCAGACCGAGTTGCAGTGATGTACCTCGGAAAGATGTGTGAAATCGGTAGCCCCGACTCCCTCTATGCCGCCCCAGCACACCCCTATACGCGGGCGTTGCTCGCTGCTATCCCCTTGCCTGATCCAGATGCATCTCTCGATACCGAACATCACCTAGAGGGAGATCTACCCTCGCCGATCTCTCCCCCAAGTGGCTGCCGTTTCCGGACTCGCTGCCCGCTCGCTCAAGATATCTGTGCTCAGGTTGAGCCGCAGATGCAACATGTTGCGGGCGATCAATACGTTGCGTGTCACTTTCCATTGCAAACCGTTTCTGAGGTCCCAGTCACTCTCTTGCAATGATGCGCTGGCCCGAGAGTTATTGCTAACTGTGGAACTGAATGTCTCAAGCATCTGTGAAGCCATAACAGCAAAGCAGCCTGAGGCTGACTGCGTGATCTTTCGTGATCGCGTTCTCAGTTGGGATCAGGTTCAGGACCGCACGCGCAGATTGGCGTTCGTTCTGCACGATGCAGGAATCGGACCCAAGGCCACGGCGATCAGTCAGCCAAGCCTCAGAGGGTCTCAGCAGTGGGAATCTGCTCAGGATCACGTTGCGCTGTACATGCTCAATGGCAACGAATACCTAGAGTCGATGCTGGGCTGCTGGAAGGCAGGAACAGTCCCCTTCAACGTGAACTACCGCTATGTGGCCGAGGAACTGCGCTATTTGCTCACGGATTCTTCAGCAGAAGGAATCATCGTTCACGAACGGTTTACACCCGTGCTCAAAACTGTTCTACCAACCCTGAAGAACCAGCCGAAACTCATCTTGCAGGTTGCCGACAGCTCGGGCTTCGGCCTTCTGCCAGGGGCAGTTGATTACGAGTCTGCGATTGCAGATGCAAGTCCCACCTTGCCGAGTTTTCTGACTGAAGGCTGGTCTGGGGATGACATGTACCTGTGTTACACGGGTGGTACTACGGGAATGCCCAAGGGCGCCATGTGGAGGCAGGCAGATTTCTTGGTTGCTGCCCTAGGAGTCCGCAGTCGTACCGGCCATGAGTTTGAGAGTCTTGAGCAGGTTGTTTCCGAAGCAACCGGTCGAGTTCGAGCACTTCCGGCTCCCCCACTCATGCATGGCGCAGCGCACTGGAACGCTCTGTCGGCATGGGTAGCTGGCGGGGCTGTCATCATCCAAAGCGTGGTCGACCATTTCGACCCCGAAGATGTGCTGAGGACTATCGAGCAGACTGCTGCGACCTCCCTGCTCTTCGTGGGTGACCCCATGGCTAGACCGCTCCTGGATCAGCTTGGCAGAGATCGGGATTCCGGCTGCATAAGAGACCTGAGTTCCCTACGACATGTGTTGTCCGGTGGTGCAGTTCTTTCGCCGGGTATCCAGAATCAGCTCCTAGAGTTCTTACCCGAGGTGGAGATTTTCGATGTCTTAGGATCCACTGAATCTGGAAGGCAAGGCGTTGCGCGTCGCTCTTCGTCGAACAGCGTTGCTACTCGCTTCACCCCAGCCGTTACCTCGGTGGTTCTGAGCGAGAACCTCAGTCGACTGCTGAGACCTGGCGAAGATGAGTCCGGCTGGCTTGCCCAATCTGGACGCGTCCCACTCGGCTACCTCGGCGACCAGACAAAGACCGAGGCAACATTTCCGACAATTGAGGGAACCCGATACGCAATTCCTGGTGATCGAGCACGTCTATCTGCAGATGGGACGCTCGAACTGCTTGGTCGGGACTCAGCCTGTATCACGACTGGTGGCGAGAAGGTCTTTGCCGAGGAAGTCGAGACTGCTGTCAAGGCACATCCTGCCGTATTCGATGCGGTGGTATGCGGAAGGCCTTCGGAGCGCTTTGGTCAAGAAGTTGTTGCGATCATTCAGCTTCGAACCGGTGCGATTGCGAGCGATGAACAGATTCGAGCAGTGGCGGCTGAGCACATCGCCCGCTACAAACTGCCACGGGCCATTTTGCGGCGCGATCAGATTCTCCGCTCCCCCTCAGGGAAGGCCGATTACCGGTGGGCTGCCGAGCAGGTGTAGCTCGAGTAATCCGGTCGCCGATTCTGCCAACTTGGAAACGCAAATTGTGGGCTTTATTCCTTGGTTGCTACTGCGTTTGGGGTGACGTTCATTTTTGGTTCGTAGGCCGTCGACTCGACCTCACGAGCTTCTCCACCAACCTGCACGCGCAGAGTCGTTCGGCATGAAGTACAAGGCCCGTAGAACTCCTCGATCACCTCTAAGCGGCAGCGAGGACAAGTGAACTCAAGTTGCTGTCCGTCACCGACATCAACTGAGTCCTCGGCAGACTGCGAGTTGAGGGTTTCACCATGGGCGTCAGGTGTGGCTGCTTCATTCTCGGTCACCCTGTGAGCTTGCCACGAAGTGCGCACCTCGGGCGCTACTGCCGGTGATGTCGAGCTCATTCGATTGTCTATCTGTGGAAACCCTCACTCCCATCCCCAGCTCATCCCCTTGATCTCAACTGGATTTCCCCCGAAAATACTGCTGAATTCACATGGTTAGGCCTCTAGCGATCCACAGGGGCAACATTCTAAAATCCATTTATGAACTCCGCCATAGCATCCAACAGCTCCCAAGGAACCCAGTTTGAACTTCACCTTGCGGATGGAACAGTGCAACGGGTTGAGGGCGCCGATGCCTTCCAGCAGGAGCAATCAATGACCACATTCTTTTGCAGCAACGCTGGTCGGCAGACGGTGGATTGCTGGTCGGTTCGCGTAGCCAGCTTTCGCACGGACGGAATTCTGTGGATTCGGCGCATTGAGGCCGTGGCCGCAGAGGTTCGTCACTTGAAGCCTGCATGACGGAGCCATTCATCTCAAGCTTGTGTTCCTAACGAATCCTGGGCTCGACGCAGCGAAATCTCAAGCATGTGAATACCAGCCAAGGACCACCACGCGGTAATCTCCAGTGCGGGCTGCTCCGAGCAGTCGGCCACCCACTCATGACAGAACCCACTCCAGAAAACTCACCCACCGCCGCCAACTTAAACGTCCTAGTGATTGGGGCTGGTCCGGCAGGCCTGACAGCAGCATTTGAACTCGAAAAGGGTGGAGTTCACAGCACCATTCTGGAAGCTGACGACATCGTCGGGGGAATCTCGCGTTCAGTTGAACGTGACGGCTACCGCTTCGACATCGGTGGCCACCGCTTCTTTACCAAGGTGCCCGAAGTTGAGGCCCTCTGGCACGAGATCCTGCCAGATGAGGACTTCTTGCTGCGTCCGCGAATGAGTCGGATCTACTACGGCGGCAAGTACTACGACTACCCCATCAAGCCGGTAAATGCACTGGTCAACCTAGGCCCCATCGAAGCACTGCGATGTATAGCCTCAGCGCTCTGGGTTCGGATTCGTCCGCCCAAAGAGCAAAAGACCCTTGAGGATTACATCGTCGCAAATTATGGTCGCAGGCTGTTTGATCACTTCTTTAAGACCTACAACGAGAAGGTTTGGGGAGTTCCCGCCTCTGAACTTTCGGCTGACTGGGGTGCCCAGCGCATTAAGGGCATGTCGCTGTTTGCTGCAGTCTGGGAACCCATTCGTTCAAAATTTGCTGGTCGCCGTAAGGGTTCTGCGCAAGTTACCAGCCTGATCGAGGAGTTCCAATACCCCAAATATGGCCCCGGAATGATGTGGGAGCGCTGCACCGAACTGGTTCAGGCCTCTGGATCAACAGTTGAGATGGAGACCCGGGTTGAGAGGGTCGATCATGCAGATGGTGCAGCGACTTCCGTCTGGGCTCGAACCACGGGTGGCGAACTAACTGAGTACCCAGTCGATCATGTTGTTTCCTCGATGCCGTTTCCGTTGTTGCTTCGGGCTATGAGTCCCCAGCCGCCCGAAGAGGTGCTGAGCGCTGCTAAGGATCTTCACTTCAGAGACTTTCTAACAGTTGCGCTCGTCGTGCCAGAGTCGGCCGGCTTCCCAGATAACTGGATCTACATTCACTCCCCTGATGTGATGGTTGGACGTATTCAGAACTTCGGTTCTTGGTCGCCGTACCTGGTGAAAGATGGCAAAACCTGCTTGGGGTTGGAGTACTTCGTCTTTGAGGGCGACGACCTCTGGAATGCCACCGATGAAGAACTCATCGCTCGTGGTACCCGGGAACTTGCTGCCCTGGGTCTTGGTGACCCCTCAATTGTCGAGGCTGGCTATGTGGTTCGGCAGCCCAAGGCCTACCCGGTCTATGACGAGTTCTACGCCGCTAACGTGGCGGTCCTCAACGATTGGATTGTTGAACACACACCGAACGTGCACCCTGTGGGACGCAACGGAATGCATAAGTACAACAACCAAGATCACTCCATGCTGACTGCATTGCTATCCGCTCAGAACATATTGGGTACTGGCGATCACGATATTTGGACTGTGAATGTGGACGAGGATTACCACGAGCAGTCAGAGGGCCAAAATGGCTCTGCTAGCACAGGTCGAGATGCTCCGGTCATCGCTCGCGACGCTGCTCGGGCCAGCTCACGGTTGGGCTAAACCTGACCGTCACGCGCAATTCGCAGCAGTTCTGGACCCAGCCATTCGCCAATCACGCGAGAGTAGGAATCGGTGAAATGAAGCCCGTCGGGCCGAACTTCTGCATTGAGTTCGCCACCGGGCTGCGCGGCCTGCCAACTGCCAAACTCCAACAGTGAAGCAACACCCGGTCGCAGTGACACCGCCTCGGTGAGAAGCTGGTTGAGTCGATCAGTACGGCCCGGATCAGACTCGGGCAGATTGGTGAATCCCTGATCAAGGCCAGCACTGAAATGCGACTGCGTCAGCACTTCAACCCTGGCACCCGTGCTGCCGAGTAGGTCAATCGCAGAAAGGAACTCCGAGAGGATGTACTGGTCAACGACAGGATCACCAACATGGCGGAATCGATCATCTCCCGAGAATCGCCGATCCACGACTTCCCAGATACTCGAAGAAAGCAGCACAACATCGGGTTGAAACTCGTTGAGCCAGTTCGGAATCCTCCTGCTCCAGTCACAATCATCTCGGAAAGAATCAAGGTCTTGCTGAAAACGAAATCCACCTCCCCGAGCGATGGGACAACCGAACTGAGCTGCGTTGAACACGCTGATCTGCCCTGTGGAGCTAGCCCAACCCTCAAGACCGAACCC
>JBAXCX010000143.1:0-6397 GCA_037141255.1 Actinomycetes bacterium
TCTGGCCATGATCACGTGGTGACCGTGGGTGATGTGGTGCACCTCCGGCCGGAGCGCTGAAGAGCGCTGAAGAAGGAAGAGCGCTGAAGAGCGCTGAAGAAGGAAGACCTTTCGCAGTCAGGGGTCGATCAGTAATCGGTACCGATCGTCGAAGCAGGCCTGAGCAAACTCGGTGAGTGGTCGAGGAGCAGGCAGCTCTCGCTGGTCTAGTTGGTGAGCTGGTTGGATCTGTCTGGCCGTGGAAACCAGAAACAGTTCTTCTGCACGCTGAAGCTCTGAGAATGCAATCGGTGTCTGCTTCGCTGGATGTCCAGCATCTGCGAGAGCCTCTAAGAGAAGCTCACGCGTCACGCCCGCACGGCACCCCGAATCAAGGGGAGGGGTGTGAAGGATCCCATCGAGAACCACAAAGACATTGCTCATTGCTGCGCTGCAGAGTTGCCCCTGAAGATTTGCGAAGAGCACTTCGGCAGTTTCTGGGTGTGCCGCAAGCAGCGCTGAGTTTGTTGAATACCAAGAGGTTTTGAGCCCTGCTGTGAGGGATGCTGGATCGAGTCGGTACGCACTGCTGCTGACAGCGATGGGTGATCGCTGAACCGTCATTGCCGAAGCAGCCAGGGTGAGTTTGTTCGACCAAGTGACTCGCAGACGGCCCGGAGCGCTGCCCCATTCCGCACAGAGATCTTGGATTGCTGTGCGCACCGGGGCACTCTCGATGGACCCAAGCTGAAGCTTCGCAGCAGCGTCACTGAGTCGCTGCAGGTGTCGGCTGAGAGCGAAGGGTTTCCCATTGCGCAGTTCGAGGGTTTCAAATACTGCTACTGCCAGACTCATTGGTGGTGCCGGACTCATAAAGGATTGAGCATCGCTAGCAGTTCCTCGGGGAGGATTGGCTGATCTATGCCTGCAGCCACTTGCAGCAGGTGTCGTGCCTTCAGCTCAGTTTCTTGCCACTCGCCGATTGGGTCTGAGTCATAGGTAATGGCACCACCCGTTCCGAAGTGCAAGTAGTCATCTTCAATCCAGAAGGTGCGAATAGCCACATTGAGATCGCCCATGACTCGGTCGGCATCTACCCATCCGACGGCCCCGCAGTAGATACCTCGGCCGCCCGGTTCGAGGCGAGCGATGGACTCCAACGCAGCCAGCTTGGGCGCACCGGTCACTGACCCGGGTGGAAAGGTGGCTTCAATGGCCTCGGCCCAGCCCAGCCCCTTTCGCAGAGTTCCCTCAACGGTGCTGACAAGGTGAAATAACCCTGGGTGCTCCTCCACGTCGAGCAGGCTGGGAACGGTGACTGATCCCCACTCACAGACTCGACCAAGGTCGTTACGCACAAGGTCAACAATCATGATGTTTTCGGCGCGGTCCTTGGCGAGAAATCCATCGGCCGTGGCGGCTGTGCCCTTGATGGGAGATGACCAGACTCGCTGGCCGTCGCGAGACAAGAAACGCTCAGGTGACGCACTCGCCAACTGCACTCCGTGGGCCGGCAAGCGCACAACAGCCGAGAACGGAGCGGGGTTGCCGAGGGCAAGAGCAGCACCAAGTGCGGCAATGTCATCTGAGGAAGACTCGCCGCTGCTGTGATCTGGCATGTGTGCTTGAAGATGGCGCGTCAGGTTTACCTGATACACATCCCCATGGGCGATCTCGTCTCGCACCGTCTCTACGCCGTGCACAAAACTTTGTTGGTCAAGGCTGCTGGACCAAGCGCTCGGAGCAGGCCCCCTCCACGGCCGGCCGGGCCAAGGGCGAGCAGGTCTGACGGAGGCGAATCTGGCACAAGTTGGGGTGCCTTCGAAGGGCAACACCACCGCCCAAAATCCTTGGGAGTCGAGTGCCGTTAGATCGGTGGTGACATCGACGAGGTCAGTGCATAGGCGGCCGCCGAGCACGGCCAACGGCTCGGCTGGTCCATGCTGGCCAGAAAGGGGTGCAGAAGTCACGATCCCATGATCCTACGGCGTTGAATTTGGCTGAAGAACTTCTAGAGACCTGAAGAAATGCGCAGGATCATGTGTCGGCCTAATCGGCTTGGACTGATACCTTCGCGAAGTGCCCAAAGTAAGACCTGCGAAGTCGCATCGTACCTGGACCCAACGGGCCCTGATTGCGATGAATGTGTTTGTTGTATTTGCTTGTCTGATGAGTGCTCTGGCCTTGACTCGCTTGCGCTCCACAATCGAGAACGTACCGGTGGTGAACATTGGCTCTGCTTTGGCCCCTGTGGCAGAGGTCTCGGAGCCCCGCAACTTTTTGATTATTGGGACTGACTCTGCCGCTGGATTGGCTGAAGGCGATCCCGTTCTGAACAAGCGGTCCACCGGCGGTCAACTCGCCGACGTCATCATGATCCTTCGAGTCGATCCCCGAGATAAGTCGGTCCGGCTGTTGTCGATCCCACGTGACAGTCGCGTGAAGCTGTCGCCAAGCGGTAAAATGGAACGCATCAACGCTGCCATGGGCGGGGTTGATGGCGAGGCCAATCTTGTGCAGACCATCAAACGTAATTTTGGCATTCAGATTGATAATTACGTTCAGGTGGACTTCTTATCGTTCCGGGATCTTGTTGAGGTCCTCGGAGGTGTGCCGGTGTACTTCACCACTCCCGTTCGAGACGAGAATTCTGGTCTGGCGATCGACGAACCCGGCTGCAAACTGCTCGACCCCGTGCAAGCTCTCTCCTATGCAAGGGCTCGTCACTTTTACTTCTACAAAGATGGCAAGTGGCGCCCAGACGGTACCGGCGACTTGGGGCGAATCAGTAGGCAGCAGGACTTTATGAAGCGGGCGCTTCGCAGGGCAGCGGACAAGGGAATGCGCAACCCAAGCACGGCACTCGGGGTCATTAACGCAGCGGCAAGTTCGGTCAAGATGGACTCCACGCTCGATGTTGGAACGCTGCTTTCGCTAGCAACGCAGTTTCAGAGCTTTAATCCTGATGCTTTGCAGTCGGTTCAGGTTCCAACCGTTGCAGCCCCTCGAGGAGGCATCGCCTATCAAGATATTGAATGGGCAGCGGCCGAACCGTTGCTGCAACCGTTCAGGGGAGTGCAAGCAGGTACTGCGCCCACCAAGCAGCAGGTCATGGTCGATGTTGTTGCCCGTCAGCCGCAGATTGCTCCTGCGACTGCAGCCGCAGCTCAGCTTGATACCGCCGGATTCGATTCTGAGGTCGTTGAAGATCGAACTGCCGGTAACGTAACCAAAATTCAGTATGGCCCACTCGGTCGCGATGCCGCGGTGCTGCTTGCAGCTCAGCTCAACACGATTCCGCAATTTGAACGCAGCGAAGACATCCGCGGGTATCGCGTGGTGTTGACCGTCGGATCAGATTTCTCGGGGGTCTCCGACAAAGGAGTGCCCGTGGACTCACTCCCGGCCGATCGGCTCCCGCCAGCAGACGCAACTCCGCCACCCGCAGCTGCCGTTCCCGGGTCGGCTTCAACCGCACCGCCAGTTGATGGCGAACCCATCGGCGCGCCCGCACCGGATGAGGTCAATGTGCCGGGCGTGGTGCCAACGGATCCCGCTGCGGCAGCCCTGTGTCGGTAGGCGAGTCTGCACGATCGCGCTCCTGCGACACCGAGCATGATTGAGCGCCGCTGTCGCAACTCAGATCTCTGTTGGTGCAGAGATCTTCAAAGTTTGACCAAAAACCTAGGTTCAGGCCGTATCCTGAACAACAGGTTCGATCAAGTCGAGGGAGTTTGAGTCAATGGGGCGCAAGATTGCAGTTGTTGGTGCGGGGTACGTGGGTCTGACGACGGGAGCGTGCTTATCTCACCTCGGCCACGACGTGACTTGCATTGAGTCCAACCCCGACAAGATTGAGATGCTCTCTGCAGGCCGCATTCCGATCAGCGAGCCAGGGTTAGCCGAGATTGTTGAGGAGGGCCTGAGCTCTCAGCGCCTTCGTTTCACGATGGACCGAGAAGAAGGCGTGAAAGACCGCGAGTTTATTTTTCTCTGTGTTCCCACTCCGCAAGATGAAGATGGGTCCGCTGACCTGTCGTATCTGGTGCAAGCCGCTGCTGAACTCAAGCCGTACCTGCAGCCCGGCTCGATTGTCATCAACAAGTCCACCGTGCCCGTGGGGTCGACCCACATTGTGGCCGACGCCCTCGATCGCCCTGACGTGCATGTGGTGTCGAATCCAGAGTTCCTGCGTGAGGGTTCAGCGGTAGCTGATTTCCTCAAGCCTGAGCGGGTTGTGATTGGGGCCGATGATTCCGATGTGGCCGCGAGAGTTGCGGGACTGCAGTTACGCCGTTCTGCTCCGCTGCTCGTTACCGACCCAGAATCTGCCGAACTCATCAAGTACGCGTCGAATGCCTTCCTCGCTACAAAGATCAGTTATGCCAACTCGATTGCCGCACTGGCCGAGGCAGTTGGGGCCGACATGGATGACGTAGTGATTGGTATGGGCCTTGATAGCCGGATTGGTTCGAGCTTTTTGCAGCCCGGTCCAGGGTGGGGTGGAAGTTGTTTGCCAAAAGACACCAGCGCGTTGATTTACACCGCGGAATCGGTGGGGTACTCCTTCACCATGCTCGATGAGGTTGTCCGAGTAAACAATGCCCAGTTTGATCGAGTGGTCGAAAAAACTGAGCAGGTGGTTGGTGGCTCGCTTGAGGGAACAACCATTGCCGTCTGGGGGCTCACCTTTAAAGCCGGAACGGATGATTTGCGCGAATCGCCCTCACTCGAGGTCATCAGCAGACTGCGCGCAAAGGGAGCCAATATTCGCGGTTACGACCCCGAGGTCAGTGGACCATCGCCCATTCTTGATGGCATTGAGATTGCACTTGATCCGTACAAGTGCTGTACCGACGCAGATGCCCTCGTTGTGCTGACGGAATGGCCAGAGTTTGGCCGCCTGGATTTGGACCGTGTGGTTCAAGAACTCATCGCTCCCAGAGTGGTCGATACTCGAAATGTGCTTGACCGTGTTGCGCTTCGCCGACGCGGTTTTGCCTACCGCGGCATCGGCCGAAGCTGAGTTACTTGGTTTCTGGCCGAGCAGCTCGAAGAGCGAAAGCACCCAAGGGCCGGCAGTAGCCGCGCGAGACTTATGCGATGTCAGAGACGCCACGTGTGGCCATCACGCTCACACAGTTGTGGCATCAGGTTCCCGGAGGCACCGCAACCTCTAGTCAGCGACTCGTGGAAGCACTTGCGCAGACCGGTCGGGTTGAACTCGTTGGGGTCGGTGCTGCTGGGGACCTACGTCGCCCCAAAACTCTTCTGAACCCAGCGCCGCCGGTGGATTGGAACGCTCCGATCGAATTTGTGCGGATGCCGCTGCCGCTCCCGCTTCTCTATGACGCGTGGACCCATAGCGATCTGTTCAAGATTGCCTCTCGCGCCGAGCAGGTCGACCTCATTCACCTGACGGTTCCAATTCGTCCCCCGGTGGAGAAGACTCCCTTTGTGGCAACGGTGCACGACTTGTTTGCCCTCACTCACCCAGAACTCATGACTGCCCGCGGGGCCAAAATGATGCGTGCTGGCATTGAGCAGATTCTGCTGCGAGCTCAACTCGTTATGGTGCCCTCACAGTGCGTGGCAGATGATTGTGTCGCAGAAGGCTTGAGTCCGGATCGCGTTCGAGTGGTGCCCTGGGGAGTGAAGCAGGTAGACCTTGCCGAAGACGCAGTCGAGCAGGTTCGTGAGCGCTACCGACTGCCCGAGAGGTATGTGTTATTTGTCGGGACCGTTGAGCCGCGCAAGAACCTCGGACTTCTTGTTCAAGCTATGCAGCAATTAGCCGAGCCTGATCTGGCTCTGGTGCTCGTCGGCCCCGGTGGCTGGGGCGAGGCATTTGGATCTGCTGGGCCCGAGTCGCTGGCCAATCTGCCCTTCACGGTGTTACGGCTCGGTTTCTTGCCCGAAAAAGACTTGGCCGCACTGCAACGTGGTGCAGAGGCGTTCTGTTTTCCTTCACTTGCCGAGGGGTTCGGCCTGCCCGTGCTCGAGGCTATGGCAGCGGGCGCTGCAGTGGTCACATCTTTGGGCACCGCCACAGCCGAAGTGGCTGGGGACGGTGCGCTGTTGATCGATCCGCACAGCGCCGAGGATCTTGCTGCTGCTCTTGACACGCTCCTGCATGATCATGCCCTCGCAGCAGCACTGCGCGCGCGTGGACAAAAACGATCAAAGATTTTTACTTGGCAGAGGTCCGCTGAGTTGACAATGAGTGCCTACACCGAGGTGCTTGCGTGAGCACAGCATCAGATCAAGGTGCAGCTCAGCCGATTCGCGTTCTGGTCAACCTGACTTGGCTGGTTCCGGGCGTGGTGGGCGGCAGTGAGGAATCCACAACGGATGCTCTGCGAGCCATAGCTGCAGATATGCCTGGCGACCTAGAGATTCATCTGGCGGTGTTGAAGCC
>JBAXCX010000144.1:0-6333 GCA_037141255.1 Actinomycetes bacterium
GCCCAGAACCGGGTAACATGTCTATGTCGGCCTGGTCTCCGGCACCATCACTTTTCGAGACCGACTTACCAGAGGCGTGGCGACCAGGCTGTCCCCACTGGATGATTCTCGAAAGTCTTCATCGTGTACGGGTGCGAATCCGTACATATAGGAGGTCACCGGAATGCTCAGACTGCAAGTTCAACTACCAGAGCAGTACCTACAAGCTACGCAAGAAGAATTGGCTGAACGCATAGCGAGTGCCAAGGCAACCCTTGGCGAGCGTGTGTTTATTCTTGGGCATCACTATCAGCGTGACGAGGTCATGCGCTGGGCGGATGCGCGAGGAGACTCGTTTCGGCTCTCGGTGCTGGCACAGGAACACCCCGAGGCTGAGTTCATTGTGTTTTGCGGGGTGCACTTTATGGCCGAGGCCGCCGATATTTTGACCGGAGACCACCAACAGGTTGTCCTTCCCGATTTGAACGCCGGCTGTTCGATGGCGGATATGGCAGATATTGACTCGGTGGAAGAGGCTTGGGAATCCCTTGCAGAGGTCACTGACATTGAGCGAGTCGTACCAATTACCTATATGAACTCAGCTGCAAACCTGAAGGCCTTTGTGGGCAAGCAAGGCGGGGCTGTCTGCACCTCGACAAATGCTCGCGCTGTTCTCGACTGGGCTCTGCACCGTGAGGATGGCCCCCAGGGCAAGCAGGTTCTGTTCTTCCCCGATCAGCATCTTGGCAGAAATACTGGCTTTCAGATGGGGTTCAATGATTCCGATATGGCGGTCTGGAACCCCCGCAAGGAGTTCGGCGGACTTGAAGAAGCCGAGCTGAAAAACCGCACATTCCTGCTGTGGAAGGGGCATTGCTCAGTACATCAGCGCTTTCAGCCAGAACACATTCAGGCCTTTCGTGCGCAGTACCCCGAGGGCATCGTGGTGATGCATCCTGAGTGCTCACACGAGGCCTGCGAGCTTGCCGATCAGGTCGGGTCAACAGACTTTATTATCCGTGCCATCGAGGCTGCTCCTTCGGGTTCGGTAATTGGAGTCGGAACCGAAATTCATCTGGTGCAGCGTCTGAATAACGAGACTCCAGACAAAACAGTGATTTCGCTCGACCCACTGGTGTGCCCCTGCTCAACGATGTTCCGAATTGACGCCCCGCACCTAGCTTGGACCTTGGAGAGCTTGGTTGAAGGAACAGTGCGAAACCGAATCACAGTGAACCCAGAGGATGCATACTGGGCGCGGGTCGCCCTTGAGCGCATGCTCGAAATCACCTGAGCTCACCAGTGAGCAGTGGCGCTAGAAAGTGGCCGGTATAGCTCTGTTTGGCTGCAGCGATTGTTTCGGGGGTTCCTTCGGCCACCACTAATCCCCCACCGCGACCACCTTCTGGCCCAAGGTCAATAACCCAGTCTGCAGTCTTGATCACATCCAGATTGTGCTCAATCACCAAAACGGTATTTCCTTGATCAACAAGCCGAGACAGCACCGTCAGCAGCTTGCGAATATCTTCAAAGTGCAGGCCGGTGGTTGGCTCATCCAACAGATAGATCGTGTGGCCCGTTGATCGCTTGGCAAGCTCCGATGCCAGCTTGACTCGCTGTGCCTCGCCCCCCGACAGCGTGGTAGCGGGCTGGCCGAGCCGCACATAGCCCAGGCCCACATCTACAAGGGTGCGCATGTGTCGAGCAATGGTGGGCTGATTCGAGAAAAACGCCAAGGCTTCTTCACAAGGCAGGTTGAGTACCTCGGAAATATTCAATCCCTTAAAGGTCACTTCAAGGGTGTCTCGGTTATAGCGAGCACCGCCGCAGACCTCGCAGGGCACATAAATATCTGGCAGGAAGTGCATCTCGATCTTGATTGTTCCGTCACCGGAACAGGCTTCGCAACGGCCACCCTTGACGTTGAAACTAAATCGGCCGGGAAGGTATCCGCGCACCTTTGATTCAGAGGTCTGCGCAAACAGTTTCCGGATGTGATCGAACACACCGGTATACGTGGCTGGGTTAGATCGAGGTGTTCGACCGATGGGCGACTGGTCAATGTCGATCACTTTGTCCAACTGATCTAGGCCCTCAATGCGCTTATGCAATCCAGGTGGAATCTTGGATCCATAAATCTGCTGCATCAGCGAACGCATGAGGATGTCATTGATCAGCGTGGACTTTCCCGAACCGGACACCCCCGTGACTGCAACAAAACATCCGAGCGGGATGTCAACATTTACATTACGAAGGTTGTGTTCACGTGCGCCTTGAATCTTTAGCCACTGCTCGCCTGGCTCCCGTCGAACCTCGGGCAACGGAATCGAACGCTTGCCGGACAAGTACTGCCCCGTGACCGACTCCTTTGCACGTAGCAACCCCTTAAAGCTTCCTGAATGCACGACTCTTCCGCCATGTTCGCCTGCACCCGGGCCGACATCAACAATGTGGTCGGCAATGCGAATAGTGTCCTCATCGTGTTCCACCACGATGACGGTGTTACCCAAATCTCGAAGCCGAATCAGCGTCTCGATCAAGCGATGGTTATCGCGTTGATGTAGGCCGATGGATGGCTCGTCGAGCACATAGAGCACGCCGACCAAGCCGGAGCCAATCTGTGAAGCCAAGCGAATGCGTTGAGCCTCACCGCCCGACAGCGTGGCCGCGGAACGAGCAAGGGACAGGTAATCCAAGCCCACATCGCATAAGAACTTGAGCCGAACGTTGATCTCTTTCAGGATGCGTTCAGCAATCAGAGTCTGACGCTCATCTAGGTGTAAGTGCAGCAGCTTGTCTGTGGCCTCTGCGATCGACAGGCTGCAGAGTTGATGCATGTTGAGCCCATCAACAGTGACTGCAAGTGCATACGGGTTCAACCGGGCACCGTCGCAAGTAGCACACGGCACAAGACGCATATACCCCTCAATGGCATCGCGTGAGGAGTCAGTTTCGGCCTCGCTATGACGACGTTTGAGATACGGAATCACGCCCTCATACTTGGCTGAGTAACTACGTGTTCTGCCGTAACGATTCTTGAACTTGACGGCTACGCGAGTTGATCCCTCAACACCAAAGAGCAAGAGCGATTGCTGCTGCTTCGGAAGCTTCTCAAAAGGAGTGTTGATCTCAATCTCGTACTCCTCGCAGACTGACTCCAACAAACGGTGAAAGTACTTTGCGTGGCCCGAGGCCCAAGGAGCGAGTGCGCCATCGGCCACCGAGACCTCGGGGTCTGGAACCACCAGTTCTGGGTCGACCTCGAACAAGGTTCCCAAGCCGTCACAGGCCGTGCATGCGCCATAGGGGGTATTGAAAGAGAAGTTTCGTGGAGCCAGTTCTTCAAAGCTTTTGCCATCAGATGGACGAGCCAACTTCTCTGAAAACGTCAGCGTCTCTGACTCCGCATCAGCACCGGCATCTTTGGCGGCAAGCAACTCGATCTGTGCCACTCCCTCGGCCAATGTCAGTGCTGTTTCCATGGAGTCGGTGAGGCGCCGCTCGATGCCATCTCGCAACACCAGGCGGTCGACAATGACCTCGATGGTGTGCTGCTCATAGCGGGCAAGGTCGAGTTCTACCGGAAGCTCGTGTACCTCGCCATCTACGCGCACCCGACCAAATCCTTGGCTGGCAAGGTCAACAAAAAGCTGCTCGTAGGTTCCCTTACGGCCACGAATGACTGGGGCAAGCACTTGAAAGCGTGTGCCCTTGGGTAAGGCCAAAATGCGATCCACAATCTGTTGTGGAGTTTGGCGAACCAGTGCTTCGCCAGTTTCGGGATCATGAGGTTCACCGACTCGTGCAAACAACAGTCGTAGGTAGTCGTATACCTCGGTGACCGTGCCAACTGTTGAGCGGGGATTGCGAGAGGCCGACTTCTGATCAATCGAGATTGCTGGAGACAAGCCCTCGATCACGTCGACATCGGGCTTATCCATCTGACCCAAGAACTGACGCGCATACGAAGAGAGTGACTCGACATAACGGCGTTGACCCTCGGCATAAATGGTGTCGAATGCAAGGGAAGACTTGCCCGATCCAGAGAGCCCAGTAAAGACAATGAGCTGGTCCCGGGGAAGGTCAAGCGAGACATCGCACAAGTTGTGTTCGCGAGCGCCTCGAATCGTGATGCGATCGAGCGCATGATGCGACTGCGCTCTCTTGGGTGCAGCGGCCTTCGGTGCAGCAGCCGTCTTTCTTGCAGCTGCCTTGCGGGGAGTGGCGCTCGTTCGCACCTTGGGTGTCGACATGATTCCCTAGTTTAGTTGGCGAACAGGTGTTCGTGGTTCAAGCTTGTAGATGCCAGAAAGATTTGCAGATCTGCCGAAACAAGGCGTGGGGCGGCCTTCAGCGACTGCCATACTTGCCTGATATGGGTTCAAGCACCGGTCGCCTCTTTCGCATTACAACCTTTGGCGAGTCTCATGGTGGCGGGGTTGGCGTGGTTCTTGATGGGTGCCCTCCTGGGCTGGAACTCTCAGAGGCAGACATCCAGCCAGATCTAGACCGCCGTCGGCCTGGACAAAGCCGCTTAGTCACGCAGCGGGATGAGTCGGACAAAGTCGAGATTCTTTCTGGGGTCTACGAGGGTCGAACACTCGGATCGCCGATTGCCATGCTCGTCCGCAATGCCGATCAGATTTCTGGCGCGTACGAGGAAATGAAGAGCAGCTACCGCCCCTCGCATGCAGACTTTACTACCGAGGCCAAATACGGGATTCGAGCAGTGGCCGGCGGAGGGCGGGCATCTGCAAGAGAGACCATCGGCAGAGTCGCTGCGGCGGCAGTGGCGCGCAAGCTTCTCGCTCAGAGCTGCGGCGTAGAGGTACTTGGCTGGGTCTCGCAGATCCACACAATCATGTCGGCCGTTGATGCCAGCCTGGTACAACTCGACCAGGTCGAGGCCACTCCCACCCGCTGCCCAGATCCAGTAGCAGCCGAACTCATGATTACAGCCATTGAGCAGGCCCGACGAAATGGCGACTCGCTTGGCGGAATTGTTTCTTGCATTGCTCGAGGTGTGCCCGCCGGCTGGGGGGAGCCCGTATTCGACAAGCTCGAGGCCGACCTTGCAAAGGCTGTCATGTCGCTACCCGCGACAAAGGGTTTCGAACTGGGGAGTGGGTTTGGCGCAGTTGCCATGACGGGCAAAGAACACAACGACGCTTTTGTTCCCGGTGCAGATGGCAAGCCGCGCACACTCACGAATCACTCTGGTGGCATACAAGGTGGTATCTCGAACGGCGAGGAGATCAACATTCGTGTTGCCTTTAAGCCAACCGCCACAATTTCTTCTGAACAGCAAACGGTTGACCGAGATAACAATGCCGTCACTCTGGCAGCTAAGGGCCGCCACGACCCATGCGTGCTGCCTCGTGCGGTGCCACTCGTAGAAGCAGCCATGCTGTTGGTGTTAGCTGATCACTGGCTACGCCAAGAGTCGATTCGCACTAGCGCTGGGTTGTCCTAGACCGAGTGCTGCTAGGCCCCGCCGGCAGTGCGAAGTTCCCTTTTCAGGTCTTTAATCTCGTCTCGCAGTCGAGCCGCTTCTTCAAAGCGCAGTTCTTCAGATGCTGCGTTCATCTCGTCCTCGAGCAGGGAGATCAACTTGCCAAGGTCAGAGGGAGGCAGGTCCTTGAACTGTTCAGCTCGAGCACGCTCGCCGGGTCGCTGCTTACGCTTGCCTTGGCCCGGGTACGGCGCCTCATTCGAGGTTCCCCGCAGCTGATCCAAGATGTTTGTCACTGGCTTGATAATCGTCTTGGGGTCGATCCCATGTTCGGTGTTGTACGCCTCTTGCAAACCTCTGCGCCGGTTGGTCTCGGAGATTGCTTTGGTCATTGAGTCGGTCACGCGGTCCGCATACATAAAGACTTGACCGCGCACGTTGCGTGCAGCGCGACCAATCATCTGAATCAGCGAGGTTTCGGAGCGCAGGAAGCCCTCTTTATCAGCATCAAGAATCGCCACCATCGAGACCTCTGGAATATCAAGGCCCTCTCGCAACAAGTTGATGCCGACGAGCACATCGAACTCGCCAAGTCGCAAGTCCCGCACCAGTTCAATGCGCTGCAGCGTGTCAACGTCTGAATGCAAGTAGCGCACCCGAACACCCATCTCGAGCAAGTACTGCGTCAGATCCTCTGCCATCTTCTTGGTGAGCGTGGTGACCAAGACCCGATCGCCTAGCTCCACTCGCTCATTGATGTTTCCTAAGAGGTCATCGATCTGACCCTCGGTTGGCTTGATGACAACCTGCGGATCAATCAGGCCTGTAGGACGCACAATCTGTTCAACCACTCGAGAGCTATGTTCGATCTCCCATTTACTTGGCGTGGCAGACAGGAACAC
>JBAXCX010000145.1:0-6308 GCA_037141255.1 Actinomycetes bacterium
CCTGGGCAAACTCGAGCAGTGTAAACACCGGCGAGTAGGAGTACTTGAGGTAGGTATTTGAGTGCCACTCAAAGAAGCCGAACCTAGACCGTTCCTGCAGCCAATCAATGACGATCTGCCGTGTGCGAGCAGCGTGCTGAGCTCCTGTTAGGCCAGTGAATGTAAAGACTCGATCGGGTAGCGCCAAGCCGCCGAGGTACTCGTCGCAGGCAAACATGCCTCGATGGTTCTCTGACCAGAACCACTTGTTGTCGATGAGGCCGGCAGGAATCGGGTCGTCGTAGCGGTAACGGGCACCGGCAATCTTGTTTTCGATGGTGGTGATGATCTCGGCTGGCAGAATGCCGCGGCCCAAGTAGAGCGCCCACTGGCAATGCATGAGTTCAAAGTCGTCGGTGTCGTGGAAGGGGTCGCCGCCAACAACAGTGGTTGGGATTTGCGATGGGTCCCAGGTGAAGGTTGGGTCTTGCCGGGCGCGCAGCAGGTGAGCAGTAACGCTGTTGATGTTACCTCCGTCGAGCGAAGCTGTACTCAGTGCGAGGTACTCGGCGCTGCGGGTTTGGAACCAAGATTCGTCAACAAGCCCGGCGCTTCCCGGTGCCGGAAGTGTTGATCGCCCGCCCGCAAGTGGCGGCAGGCAGATTCGACCAGGCCCTGTGCCTGCCGGGGTTGGTGCGCACGCTGCAGCTGAGGCAGCAAGTGCCGCTGCAGCTCCAGCGATCAGAAATTCTCTTCTTGTTGCCCGCATTGAAATGACCCCCCGGTGGTCTGAATACAGATATGTCTAGAGTCTGCCTGTAAGTGACGGTCGGCACAAGTAGCAAGTTCACCCAGTCGCAACGGTTCCAGCGGCTGTAGCGGCCGCTGTCAGTTGATCAAGGAGCTTGTTGAGGGTGCGGTCAAAGCGGAGCCGCTCGGTTGCAGTGATCGTGCCAAAAAGCTCGCTTTCGGCTGCTGCGAGATCTTTGACAGCGAGGTTTGTGACCGTCTCTCCAGAGCGAGTTAGCGAGATCAAGAAGCCGCGCCGGTCTGCAGGATCAGCCCGTCGGGCGATAAACCCGGCCGCTACTAGGCGATCCAGCCGATTAGTCATGCCACTCGGCGAGAGCATTGCCACCCGGGCCAACGTGGTCGGGGTGAGTTCGGCGCCGCTGCCATTTCGGCGAAGTGCGGCCAGCACGTCAAACTCGCCTAGGGAGATCTGGTGGCTAGCCAGTATTGACTCGATTAATCGCGAACCAACGGTTACCAATGCATTGAGCCGGAGGACCGTCGCCATTGCATCCAAGTCAAGATCTGGACGCTCTCTTGTCCAGCTCGAGATTGTCTCATCGAGCATCTCGCGAAGTTCCACGTCTCTAGAGTAGTCCGATATCAAATAGTTTGATCTCAAAGTAAATTTCTCCTACTGTGCTGAGATGTCGGCGCCGATCATTCGTGTTCATGACGTTGCATTCCCTCGCTTCTCTGCACCGGACCTTGATGTCATGCAGGCGTTTCTTCTGGCCTTTGGCATGCACACCGTTGCCAAGAGCGGCGAGGCCCTCTACATGCGAGGCACGGATACACAACACCATGTGCATGTCACTCATCTTGGCGATCCGGCATTTCTCGGGCTGGCCTTTCAAGCAACTCGGGATGAACTCGCTGTCCTAGCCGAAGCCACGCAAACGGTGGTTGAGTCGCTCGAGGAACCGGGGGGTGGATACGTAGTTCATCTGACTGATCCAGATGGCCGCATCGTTGATGTTGTCGCAGAGATTGAGCCCATCGACGCACTCGACCTCTTTGTCCATGCTTCGCTGAACACGGGCACGGACCGCGTCCGTGTTGATGAGCTGCAGCGGGTTCCGCTTGGGCCATCGCAGGTGAAGCGCTTCGGGCATGCGGCGATCAAGACAACCTCGCTGACATCGCTATCGCAGTGGTACGGCGAGACGTTGGGCCTGCTGATTTCTGACGATATGTATCTGAGCGGCCCTGACGAGCCGCTTGGCAGATTTATGCGCTGCGACCGTGGCGACCAGGCAGCCGATCATCACTCGCTCCTTATTTTGGACACAGGCGAAGCGCGCCTTGGGCATTGTGCGTGGGAGGTTGCCGATATCGACGATCTGATGAGCGGTCACGATCACCTTCAATCAGCGGGAAACCGCCACTACTGGGGCATCGGCCGCCATGTACTCGGCGGCCAGATCTTCGACTACTGGAAGGATCCATTGGGCTTTACCGTGGAGCACTGGACGGACTCTGACCTGTTGACCGCCAGCGCAACTGTCGGAACGCGCAGCCTTATCGAACCAGTCAACCAATGGGGTCCGGAACCACCTTCGGATCTGGATTTCTGATGGATCTGGGCATCGCCAACCGACATGCAATTCTTGCGGCATCAAGCAGTGGGCTCGGACTTGCGTGCGCCCAGTCGCTTGCCCGTGAGGGGGTCAACGTGGTCTTGAATGGCCGCGATGAGCAGCGACTTGAAGCTGCTGCTGACGCGCTGCGAGCCGAAACCTCGGTGCGGGTCGCCACAGTCGCTGGCGACATTGGCAATCCTGCTACGCGTGCAGCGCTGGTAGCCGAATGCCCCGCACCCGACATACTTGTCACGAACAACGCCGGCCCTCCGCCGGGTGTGTTCTCCCAGTGGGAACGAGACGATTGGATAGCAGCAGTCGATGCCAACATGTTGGCCCCGCTCCTACTCATCCGTGATGTCCTTGATGGAATGGTCGAGCGCGGCTTTGGGCGGATCATCAACATCACCTCGGCAATGGTGAAGACGCCGCACTCTGCAATGTCGCTCTCGCACGCAGCGCGAACCGGGCTGACATCAGTCTGTAAGGGCCTGTCTCGTGATGTGGCCTCAGCGAATGTGACGATCAACAACATTCTTCCCGAGCGCATCGACACTGGCCGGCAGCGCGAGATGGCCGAACTAGCAGTGGCCTTTAAGGGCATCACCTTGGAGGAGGCCTATGCGCAAATCGCTGCCACCATCGCCGCAGGCAGGCTAGGACGGCCCGAGGAAGTTGGCGATGCTTGTGCCTTTCTTTGTAGCGCTCAGGCAAGCTATATATCTGGTCAAAATCTTCACCTAGACGGTGGCTCCTATCCCGGAGTCTGGTGATGGAGGTTCATGAAACTGACGTCCTGATCGTTGGTGCTGGCCCGGTGGGATTAACTGCTGCGCTGCTGCTCGACAAGATGGGTTTCTCGGTTGTCATCGTTGAGCAGCGAGATGGGCCGTTACGTTCGCCGGCGGCACACGTCATCAACGCACGTACTTTCGAGATCTGGCGTCAGATTGGCCTTGATGTTGACAGCCTGCTTGAGCACGCGCAGGATCCCGCAGATGCTGGCTCGGTGCACTGGGTGACGAAGCTTGGGGGTGAGGTGCTAGGGAGTCTGCCCTTTGAACAGCAGGGCGACGACATGCTTGCTATCACACCGACCCCATTGCGCAACCTCTCGCAGCACCACCTCGAGCCATTACTTGGGGCTGAACTCTCACAAAGAGCCATGTCTGTGCGGTACTCCCATCAATGGAAATCCTGTGTTCAGACCGAGTCCGCCGTGTCATCAGTGATTACTGCCCCCGGGGGAGACATGTCGGTAACGAGTCGATGGCTCTTGGCCTGCGACGGTGCATCTAGCCCGATACGGCGTTCATGCGGCATCCTCCCAGAGGGTCCTCACCACATCCAGAGCTTTATCACTATGCACATAACTGCCAACCTGCGCGGCCTACTCGGCAAACACTTGGGAGTTCTGTTTTGGGTTTGTGATCCAAAAAGTGGCGGCAACTTTGTGTCCCATGGGATCGACAGCGAATGGGTCTACATGTGCAGCTTCGACCCAACCCGCGAGACCGTCGAAGACTATCCACCCCAGCGCTGCGAGCAACTGATCCGCGGCGCGCTCGATGACCCAGAGATCGACTTCGGGTTAGAGAGCGTGTCCACTTGGACGATGACTGCACAGGTAGCTGATCGCTACCGTGACGGGCAGATCTTTCTTGTCGGCGATGCCGCTCATCGGTTCCCCCCGACGGGTGGACTCGGGCTGAACACCGGGGTTCAGGATGCTCACAATTTGGCATGGAAACTCAACGCTGTGCTGCAAGGAACTGAAACCGATTCCCTTCTCGATACTTACGAGTTAGAGCGACGACCCGTTGCCCTCCGCAATGCCGAGGTGAGTCTTGAAAACGCACTCAAAATTATTGAGGTTCCATTTGCTCTTGGTATGGATAAGGACCCTGAAGTCTTTGCTTTGAATATGGCTGGGGTTCTGGCCACCCAAGAGGGTCGCTCCGAAGTTGCTGCCGCCATCTTGAACCAAGCGACCCATTTCGACATGCTCGGACTGCAACTCGGATTCTCATATGGGCCCCCGGCACAGACTCAGGAAGAGCGTGACTCGGTGCGTCAGTATGAGCCATCTAGTCAGCCCGGCGGTCGACTGCCACACGGGTGGATCCAGCGTGATGGCCAGACCTGTTCCAGTCTCGACCTCATCCCGCTGGGCGAGTATGTGCTGATAGCCGGTCGAACTTGGCAGGGCACAGAGATTTCGCTTCGCGTCGGGGAGCACTTTGAAGACCCTGATGATTGGTGGGGCACCGTGCTGGAGTTACCCGATTCTGCAGCGTTGCTGGTGCGCCCTGATCAACACATCGACAGCCGCTGGCTTGAGTACACAGACCAACGCGTCACCAACTGAAAATTCACTACCCCTTCTCAGGAGGCTTTCAAGATGTTTCGACTGATCAATGTTGCCGGACGCGCCGCACTCGAGTTTGACGGTTTTTATTTTGATCTAGCTGCGCTGTCGGGCGACCCAACCTTGGCCGATCCGATAGTCGCAGTAGAGCGTCACGCCGAGTTGCATGAACTGTCTGCAGGGTGCGCGAGCGCTACCGCTAGCGGCCAACTGGCCGGAGTAACGCTGGGAGCTCCCGTGCCTGCGCCGAGGCAAGTCTTCGGAATCGGGTTGAACTACGCAGAGCATGCCGGGGAGTCTGGGCAGCCGCTCCCAAAGGTTCCACTCACCTTCACCAAGTTTCCGAGTTGTATCACCGGGCCGACAACTGACCTGCCGATCACTGGGCCAATGGTCGACTGGGAGGTTGAAATCGTTGCCGTTATCGGAACCGAGGTCTCTCACGTAGCCGTAGCTGAGGCTTGGGGCGCCGTGGCCGGACTCACGCTGGGTCAGGACATCTCCGATCGAGGCGTTCAATTCAGCGATAGCCCCCCGCAATTCTCACTCGGAAAGAGCTTCGCCGGGTTTGGTCCAACCGGCCCAGCCTTAGTGTCAGTGGATGCGTTTGATGACCCTGACGACATTGGACTGTGGTGTGATGTGTCGGGAGAGCGCATGCAGGAGGGTCGTACTGCTGACCTGATCTTTTCGGTGCCAACGCTCGTTGCCTACCTGTCATCAATCTGTACCTTGTACCCCGGGGATCTGATCTTTACCGGCACGCCCTCGGGAGTCGGCCTTGCCCGTGGCAGATTCTTAGCTCCCCAAGATGAACTGCACTCGGGTGCCGATGTAATTGGCGAGTTGCGCAACCCTTGCGTTGAAGGTGTGGGACCCCTCACGGTATGAGGTGATTGCTGCCCCGGCGATGCCCGAATGCTTCTTCAGCTCTGCGTGTGGAATCCTGAGCGGGTGATACCTCTTCAACTCCTGCCTCGGGTTGCCCCTGCCCTTCAGCGTTGTGTAGCCCCTGAGATGTCTGCACGATGAGTCGCCCACGAGTGGTAGTAATCGGCGCGGGCATGGCAGGGCTCACGGCTGCGCACGGTCTCTCTTCCGTCTGCGAAGTCACTGTTGTCGATAAAGCTCGCGGAGTTGGTGGCCGGCTCGCCACCCGCCGAATCGGCGAGGCGACTCTTGACCATGGCGCGCAGTTCATCACCACGCACACCTCTGAGTTCGCCGAGATGGTTCAGCGATGGGTAGCTGACGGGGTGGTCACTGACTGGTTCCGGGGTCGTATCGGTCCCGATGGCGAGACGGATCCAGACGGTCACCTGCGCTTTCGTGGCCAGGTATCGATGAATGCTGTTGCCAAGAAACTTGTCGAGAGTCTGGATGTGCGTTCAGCGAGTCCCGTTTCTGCGCTCATCGACAAAGGCGACCGCTGGGTTGTTTCGATGGCCGATGGAACAGAGCTTGCTGCCGAGGGCATCGTTGTGACTGCTCCAGTTCCGCAGACTCTTGCGCTGTTGAACAACGGTGGAGTTGATCTATCTGCTGAGGATATTGCGGCGCTTGCCGCCATTGCCTACGAGCCATGT
>JBAXCX010000146.1:0-6164 GCA_037141255.1 Actinomycetes bacterium
TGAAATCTTTAGAAGCCAGCCACGGATCACGAGTGTTGTTCTCAGGGCTAGATCTTGTTGTAGCTCCCGGTGATGTCATTGGCCTGTTAGGCCCAAACGGGGCCGGAAAATCAACGCTGTTCCGCCTACTCGCAGGACTAGACCACACCCTGCACCAAACACCGAGATGCCGTAGTCGATGGTGAACTGCGCGTGGGCGGACAGCTCCTTGCCCCGGTCCCATGTCAGCGAACGGACCAACGCTGTGATCAACATCGCTTACTCCGACCGGCACGACGTGACAACGGCCCGCCAAGTGCAGCCTGTCGGCTTCTACGGCCACACCGACGGCTGGTATCGCATCGGATGGTGCCGGCTCCGCGACGATGGCCGCATCTTCCGAATCGAGCGGATCCGGCACGCCGCGCTCACCAAGGAGACTGCGCCAGAGCGGGACACCGGCGTTGTACTCGGCTGGGACCCCGAATCCACCATCACTCCGACCACGAGGACCAGATCGAACTGATCGAACTGATGTCCGTGCGTCGGGTTTTCCGGCGGAACGCTCGTGACACGATTCCACCGGCCCGGCGGAACTAACGGCGGAAATCCCGGTAGAAACAGCGCACCCCGAAACAGCACACAGCGGGCCCGGAGGCCCGCTCTTTGCAACGCTTTTCGATGGTGGCGGGGGTGGGATTTAAACCCACGACCTTCGGGTTATGAGCGAACAAATCAGGCTGGCGGCCCGTACCGTTGCGTACCGGATAGTGGCGCTGAGCTGGGGTTTCGCGAATCTGGCCCCTCGGTCGGTACCACTGCATGCGGTCCTCTACCGGCTCGCGCAGTAGAAGGAACAGTAGAAGTCAGGCCACCGTGCGATCGAGCAGATGGCGGTTCTTGGACACCGAGCCGGGCAGGATCGAGAAGTGGATCTGACCGTCCTCGTCGATGGCCACGACGCGGACCACAGCCTGGGCCTGGCTGTTGCCAGCAAGCAGCATCGCACCCGACCGCACCCTCTCGGGCGCGTGGGCGTCGGCCAAAGTCGACCAACCGAGGCCGTCGTCGTCTTGGGCGTTGAGGTCGGCTACGAGATCGAGATCATCCATCGGGTCACCACGCTTCTGGTCATTCCTCATGATACAGGTTCACCCAGCTGCGATGCTCGCAGCGTCGCAACTCGGCGATGCCGGCCGCGAGGTCATCGAAGGCCAGGGTGAAGTGCCTTGGGTTCCGACCCGTGGGCTCCAAGCGGAACCCGGCAGATCGCAGCACACCCACGCGTACCAAGGTCAGCACCTCGAACCTGACGAGAGGTGCCTGCTGTGCGAGCTCATCGACTGCCACATCTCGGGCAGCGAACACCGAGATGCCGTAGTCGCCGTAGATGGCGTGGTACCGCTCGGCATCGAGCCGCAGGGCCTTCGGGTCGAGGTCCCCACCTCGCACCACAACGACGTCGTCATCGTCCAGGTCGTCGTCAGAGCGGAGGTGCCGCTGCTTGGCCATCGCTACCTCTCAACTCAATGCAGACAGGGAAGCCCTCGCCAGTGGTGGTGAGCCCGTCCGTCTGGTGCACATCACGGATCATACCCCCGGCACGTTGTGCGGATACGTGGCCCGGATCCCCGCCAGCACATCAGCTATGTCGGGGTCGTAGTCGAGTTGGTCCTGGTAGAACTGGAGTGAATCACTTGGGGTTTGGTGCATGGTGTGGTCTAGTTCTGCTAGCAGGCGGAGCGGCGTGGATTTTCCGGCCCGGTTTGACCGCTCTGATTGACCGCCCTGATTGACCGCTCGGTCAATCGGGCCAGCTACGCAGCGGTCAATTAGGGCAGGCTCAGACGTCCCCTCAGACGCTGCTACTGAGAGTCAGTACTCTTGAGGGGTGACTGCACAGCTCGTAGTGAAATCTTTAGAAGCCAGCCACGGATCACGAGTGTTGTTCTCAGGGCTAGATCTGGTTGTAGCTCCCGGTGATGTCATTGGCCTGTTAGGACCAAACGGGGCCGGAAAATCAACGCTGCTCCGCCTCCTCGCAGGACTAGACCAAACAGACACCGGAACTCGGGCCCTTACGCCTTCAACTGCCACTGTTGGCCTGCTACCCCAAGAAACCGAACGCGTAGAAGGAGAAGAAATTCTTGCCTACCTCAGCCGCAGAACGGGGGTAGCTGCAGCCCAAGAAGCACTCGACGCGGCCACACAAGCCTTGGCTGAGGCTCACGACACCGCCGCAGACTCCTACTCCGATGCCCTTGAGCACTGGCTTGCTCTTGGAGCTGCTGATCTTGAGGATCGTGCGCGGATCCTTGTTACTCAGCTGGGTCTTGATGCCTCACTCGATCAACCGATGACTTCGCTGTCAGGTGGGCAAGCAGCGCGGGCAGGCTTAGCCTCACTACTCCTGAGCCGGTTCGACATTTTGCTCCTCGACGAGCCCACCAACGATCTTGACCTTGCCGGCCTTGATCAACTCGAACAATTTGTTTTGTCCTCAAAGCAACCCATGGTCATCATCAGCCACGACCGAGAATTCTTAAGCCGAACAGTGACCAAGGTGCTCGAACTCGACATGCACCAACAATCCATCCACCTCTACGGCGGCGGCTTTGACGCTTACCTAGTTGAGCGAGAGCGCGACCGGCTGCACGCCAGAGAGCAGTACGAGGAATACGCCGGCACCCTCTCCGGGCTTCAAGAACGTGGCCGAACCCAGCGAGCCTGGGCTGACAAAGGAGTTCGAGCAGCGCGACGCAACCCTCCCGACGGAGACAAGATCGGAAAATCACTCCGAGTGCAGTCCTCAGAGAAGCAAGCCTCAAAGGCCCGACAGACTGACCGCATGGTTGAACGACTCGAGGTAGTTCCCGAACCACGCAAAGAATGGGAATTGCAGATGTCAATTTCTGCAGCAGCGCCTTCTGGACAAGTCGTTGTAGTGCTACGCGAAGCAAGCCTGACCCGCGGAGCATTCCACTTTGGTCCTATGACACTACAAATCGACCGCGGCGACCGAGTTGCAGTGACCGGACCAAACGGCGCCGGCAAGTCCACACTGCTCGGACTCCTCCTCGGAACACTAACTGCCG
The DNA here is from genome assembly GCA_037141255.1 of Actinomycetes bacterium. Lineage (GTDB taxonomy): Bacteria > Actinomycetota > Acidimicrobiia > Acidimicrobiales > Microtrichaceae > IMCC26207. The sequence continues at coordinate 3,075 of JBAXCX010000146.1, forward strand.
ACTCCGGTGATGCCTCGCTTGGCTCTGGCGTAGAGATTGGCGAGATCGACCAAGCCCGGGGCGCATTCGTTGGAGCAGGGTCCCTGCTTGATGCATTCTGCGATCAGGTACCCGACCTGCAGACCTCTGAAGTCCGCACGTTGCTCGCAAAGTTTGGCCTGAGTGGCGGACATGTTGTGCGACCCACACAAACCCTTTCTGCCGGCGAACGCACGCGGGCAGGTCTAGCCCTGCTGCAGGCTCGTGGCGTGAACCTGTTGATCCTCGACGAGCCAACGAATCACCTAGATCTGCCCGCAATCGAACAACTCGAATCGGCGCTGGGCTCCTTCGATGGCACCATCCTTTTGGTGACCCACGACCGACGCTTGGCTGAACGGTTCAACCCGAATCGCCGGCTCACCATGCTCGACGGGCAGCTTCAGGAACTTGCGGGAATCTAGTTCTACTGAAAATCCCGTTGCTCGGGGCTCTCAGCGGTCCGCACAACAACTGCCTTGCCGAGGCGCTCCGCCAACAGACCGCTTCGCGAAGATGCCGAGTATTGCTCCAGTCCGAGCTCGGCGGAGTCCTCGCTCCCGTGCAGGGTCATCAGAACGTGATCACCTAGGTGGTCAACCTGAACTGATTCCACTGCTCCATCGTGGTTTCGATCAAATCCAATTGCCACTCGCAAAATTGCCGCCATGGACCGCACACGAAGTTGGTCGGCCTCACTGAGGCCGGCAAACTCAGCATGCTTCTCTACCGATGGCGGGCTCTTACGGTGATAGCGGGCAACCTGCGCAATCAGCTCAATCTCTTGATCAGTAAACCCCATCAAGTGTTCGGAGTTTCGGATCACGTAGTAGCTGTGCTTGTGATGGCCCGAATGCGCAATGAACAGGCCCACGTTAGAGAGCAGCGCAGCGGCTTCGAGCAGCTCTCGCTCCTCGTCACCAAGGCCAAGGTCTGCTGCAAGTGCATCATGCAGTTGAAGCGCTAGTCGGGCCACTTGAACCGAGTGCTCAGGGTCATCATCACAGAGTTCCATCAGATGAAATACCGAGGTACGACGCAGGTCAGACAAGTGATGCAACGTGCCGCCACCGATGCGGTGCAAGGCATCGAGCAACACACCCTCTCGTAACGCGAACTCCGAAATGACAATCTCAGTCGCCCCAATAGCTCTGCAGGCTTGTTCCAGCACGATCGCCCCACCAATCAAAATATCTGCTCGGGCTGCGTCAATCCCTTCCAGCTTGCGACGCTCTTCGGGGCTCTCCACCGAAGCCAATAGGTCAACAATCTCAGAGATTTCTTGAGTAGTGACCTTGGATGCATTGAGCTGTTGAGGCGCTTGCTCGGCCCTTCGGGCAAAGATCATGGTGGCAATTGCCTCTGCCGTGCCCGAGGATGCAATGGCAACTTCTTGGCTGAGTTGCGCTACTTCATGTGCCAGCGGAGCAAGCCGTCCGTGCACATAGTCGCGGCATTCCTCAACGGCGTTGCCCTGGACAGCACCCCCCGGAAAGAACCGGTTCGTCATACGCAAGGATCCCAATTTGACTGAGCGACCGTACGAGACGGACCCCTTGTAGCCAAAGAGAATCTCGGTAGAACCTCCGCCGACATCAATCAACGCAAGGTGCTTGTCGAACACCGGCAAAGCTTGCAAGACCCCCAGAAGGATGAGCCTGGCCTCTTCGAAACCAGAGATGACCTGTACCTCAACTCCAGCATCTTGCAGCGCACGTTCAAGGAACTCCTCGGCGTTGAGCGCCTCACGAACGGCCGAGGTAGCCACCGCATACACGGGGGCATCAAAGGAGTCAGCCAGCGAGCGACATCGAGCCAAGGCTGCAACCCCGCGATCGATTGCAGCGGGTTCAAGCAGCTTCATCTCTCCTCGTCCTGAACCTAGGCGGACCATCTCTTTCTGCTTGGTGATCACTTCGAACCTGCCGTTCGAAGCAACCCGCGCAATCAGCATGTGGATTGAGTTCGTTCCAATGTCAATCGCCGCTAGTGCGCCGGGTAACGGCCGAGCCCCGGCGGCTGGATGAGACCCCGGGTGAGCGGTGCTCATGACTGAGCCGACGGATCCCAAATCTGGGCGCTCGCCAAGGTTGGGGGATCGCAGAGGCATGGAGTAATCCTAGGCCAGCGCCAGCTAGGTACCCGGGCGTCGCTCTGGCCGTGCAAACATGGTGGGAATGGATGTCGCCCGTGCTTGACCAACCCCAGATGAAACCACCCGGATGGAACAATCACTGGGAACAAGAGTGGTCGACTTCTCAGGCTGACGGCTTGATCCCATGCCGTGTGGTGCGCATTGATAAGGGCGGCATCATGGCGGCAACTTCCTCTGGCGAGGAACACCTAGTTGTTGCGGCTAAGGCCGTTCGCCGAGTGGTCGTTGGAGATCTCTGTGGCCTTGACTTAGCCGCCGGCCGGATCGAACTGATCCTGCCGCGCCGTACCGTATTCGAACGCCGCTCCCCCGGCGTTGCTAGGGATCAACTGCAACTTCAGTCCCGGCCACTCGCTGCCAATATGGATCGAGTGTTCGTGTTGCAACCACTTGAGTCGGGAGTCAATCTGACGCGATTAGCTCGCGAGTTGGTCCTGGCTTGGGAAAGCGGGGCGCAGCCCGTGGTGATTCTGACCAAAGCAGACCTTGTGTCAGCGGAATGGGCCGAAAAGGAGCGTTCGGAGGCTCAAAGGTTTGCACCTGGAGTCGAGGTGCATGTGATCTCGACTCGCAGCACTCATGGGCTGAGCGAGTTGCGCTCCTTGCATTTGGCGGGCCACACGATTGCGATGCTTGGCGCATCGGGGGCTGGCAAGTCCTCGCTGGTCAATGCCCTTGCTGGCCACCAGGTTCAACTCGTCGCCGAAGTGCGCGACAACGATCGAAGAGGTCGCCACACCACGAGCGCCGGACAGATTATTGAGTTAGAAGATGGCGCACTCCTGATCGACACTCCGGGCATTCGCGGGGTCGGGCTGTGGTCGGCTGATGATGGATTCGAAAAGGCATTCGAAGACTTGAGCCTGTACGTGCAGCAGTGCCGCTTTGCGGATTGCACACATACCACCGAGCCTGGC
>JBAXCX010000147.1:0-6138 GCA_037141255.1 Actinomycetes bacterium
GCGTGTCAACTCAGCACGAGCACGGTGCGCAGACCGTTGCCAGCTTCAAGGTCAGCTAACGCCTCGTTCACTTCTTCTAGGGGGCGGCGAGAGGTAACCATGGCATCCAGATCGAGTTTGCCTGCTCTCCACAGCGCCACAAGGCGCGGGATGTCTCGCGGACCCCAACATGAACCGAGGAGCGATCCAACAAGCTTCTTCTCCGAGAACATAGCCAACACGGGGCTGAACGCCACCGTCTCATCCACTGGTGCTGCACCCACCATTACCGTCGTGCCACCACTTCGCACCGCAGCAATCCCGGTCTCGACGAGCGCCGCTGACCCGACCGCTTCAAAGGCAACATCTGCGCCCACACCGGTCAATCCCATGGTGGCCGAAACAACATCTTGCTCGGTCGGGTCAATCAGATGTGTTGCACCAAAGCGCATGGCCTGTTCGCGGCGCGACTCAGAAGGATCAGAAACAATGATCTGTGCTGCGCCAGCGATGACTGCGCCCTGCACGATGCAGATACCCACTCCGCCAGCGCCGAGTACGAGTACCGAATCCCCCGGTGAAATGTCGGCGGTGTTCAGAGCGGCTCCCACACCGGTTTGCACGGCGCAGCCAATCACGCAAGCCACGTCAAGCGGCAGGTCCTGATCAATGCGGATCGCACCGTTTGCATGCACCACAATCTCATCAGCCCAAGCTGCCACGCCGAGGCCGTGAAAAACCGTTTCACCCTTGCGAGACAATCGTGATGTGCCGTCGGGCAACATGGAAGTTGCAATGACCATTGAGCTCGCACACACGCTCTGCAGTCCTCTGATGCAATAGGTACAGGTTCCACATGCCGCGTTTGGGGTGAGAATCACGTGGTCACCTACCTCTAATGTGGTGACGCCTTCACCGAGTTCGAGCACAACCCCTGCTGCTTCATGACCAAGCACAGTCGGCCCCATCGAGGGGAATGTTCCCGAGATCACACTCAGGTCTGAATGGCAGACTCCGCAGGCCACCACACGCACGCGCACTTCTCCTGCGCGGGGGGAATCAAGGTGCACATCGTCAACAACCTCGAGCGGAACTCCCACCTGGGAAAATAAAGCTGCACGCATCAGACTGCTCCTCGGGGATCGCTGCAAAGGTGCTGCGGACCCTACAGGCTCGCTGTGTACCTACCCGACCTGGTTCTGCCGGCCGCGCCAAATCGCTTTACGAATCTCTTCAACGAGGAGCAACAGCAGCGGGGTGACCAGCACCCAAGCCCACTGCTGCAAGCTCAGCGGGACCGTCTCAAAGACCTTCTGCAGGAACGGCAGTTGCACCACCATGATCTGAATGACCAGCACCCCAGCGAGTGCGTAGAGCAGCGGACGGTTGGAGAAGGTGTAGCGAGAGAACACCGTGTCATGGCCAGTGCGCACACAAAATGAGTTCACGAACTGAAAAAAGACGAAGGTGGTGAACGCCATCGTGAAAGCCTGATCTTGTTTCCTGAAGAAATAAAACAGACCGAGCGTGCCAGCCATGATGACTACCGAGGAAAAGACAACCCGAATAAGTCTCTGCCGATTCAGAATCACCTCATTACGCTCCCGCGGTTTGCGCTTCATGATGCCGTCCTTTGGCGGATCAACCCCCAAGGCAATTGCCGGTGGACCGTCAGCGATGATGTTGACAAACAGAATCTGAATGGCATTGAAGATGGCGCCAATACCAACAAGCTGCGCACCGAGGATCACAAAGATTGCCGAAATGTTTGTGGTGAGTTGAAAGCGAACGAAGGTCAAGATGTTGTCGTAGATCGCTCGGCCACCTTCGATGGCAACAACAATGGTGGCAAAATTGTCATCCGTAAGCACCATGTCGCCGGCCTCTTTGGTCACCTCGGTGCCGGTGATGCCCATGGCCACGCCAATCTCGGCTTCTTTCAGTGATGCAGCGTCATTCACTCCATCACCAGTCATGGCAACAATCTTGCCGGTGGACTGCAGGGCTTTCACCACACGCACCTTGTGTTCGGGTGAGACCCGAGCACACACCCCAATCTCGTCGATCTGGGTGGAAAGATCCGCATCAGAGATGCCGTCGAGTTCAGTTCCTGTTATTACCCGGCCCTCAATCCCAAGCACGGCAGCGATCGCAGCAGCAGTAGAGGCGTGATCTCCCGTAATCATCTTCACGCCTATGCCTGCAGTGCCACACTGTGCCACTGCAGCAATTGCTTCAGGCCGAGGCGGGTCGAGAATTCCAACAAGACCCACCAGGTGCAGGTCAGCAACCTCGGTTACCAGATCACCGTCATAATCTCCAGGGGCCACGGGCAGTTCAAGTGTTGCGAGGGCGAGCACCCGCAGGCCTTGTGCTCCAAGGCCCTCGTTCAATTGCAAGAGTGCTGTTCGGGTCTGTTCGTCGATCACCGCCGTGTTTCCGGGTGCAAACGAGGTCTGATCTGCAGGGGACATGACGCCTGCAGCAGCGGTGACTGAAGAGGTTGAGCATCGCGCAATGAGAACATCGGGTGCGCCCTTCACCACGAGCAACGACTTGTTTCGATCCTCTGGGTGAGGATGCAGCGTGGCCATAAACTTGCTGCTGGAATCAAACGGGACTTCTTCAACCCGAGGTAACTCCTGTCGCATTTTCTCGGGGTCAAAGCCACCCTTGGCGGCGAGCACGAGTAAGGCTCCCTCGGTCGGGTCCCCCACAAGATGCGTCAAGCCGTTCTCAACTCGCAGGTGGGCGTCGTTGCAGAGCAGTCCTGCGAGAAGTGCCGGACTGATTCCAGCCGACTCAGTTTGGGCGTGCTCAGCTAGGGCGTGCTCAGTCTGGTCCTGCTCAGTCTGGTCCTGCTCAGTCTGGTCCTCCTCAGTCAGATCTGACTCAGCCACCATTGCCTGAGGAACAATCTCACCGACGGGCTCATAGCCAAGTCCCGACACCTCAAAGCGTTTCCCATCGGCAAGCAAATGAGTCGCAGTCATCTGATTGAGCGTGAGCGTTCCCGTCTTGTCAGAACAGATGACACTGGTCGATCCGAGCGTCTCGGCCGATGCCAAGCGTTTGACGATTGCGTTTCGTTTGGCCATCCGGCTCACGCCGATGGCCAAGGTGACCGTCACCACGGCGGGAAGGCCTTCAGGAATTGCTGCTACGGCAAGCGCAACTGCGTTGAGCATCGCTTCGCTCACATCGTCCGAGGTGAGCGGCCGACTCTGCCAGAGGGCGATGGCAAAAAGCACTAGCACTGCAAAGATGGCAATCGCTGCGAGACGTTTGCCGAGCTGATCAATCTGCTCCTGCAACGGAGTTGGCTTTTCCTCGGCTGCGCTCAGCAGGTCCGCTAGACGGCCCACCTGAGTCTGCATGCCGATCTCCGTGACGACGAGTTCGGCGCGACCCCGCACCAGCGTGGAGTTCATGTACCCCATGCAGACGCGATCTGCCACTGCAATCTCACCCAAGCCGTCCGGACCAGTCAGCACCTCGCCGGATTGCTTATCAACAGCTGTCGACTCCCCCGTCAGCATCGACTCATCAACCGCTGTGGCGGCAGTCATCAAAAACCTGCCATCTGCGGGGATGCGATCCCCGGCCTCGAGGAGCACCATGTCACCTGGTACCAAATCGGCCGCCGGAAGTTCTTGAACCTCGCCATCTCTTCGCACTCGCACAATAGTGAGCAGCATGCCCTGAAGTGCCGCAAGGGCATTGTCTGCCCGGTTCTCCTGAATGAACCCCATGACTGCATTCACGAGCAACACAATCCCAATCACTATTGGGTCTTTGTAGTCGCCGACGGCTGCGGAAACCACGGCAGCACCAATCAAGATGTAGACCATCAGATTTCGAAATTGCCCGAGGAATCGCTTCCATGCAGGTGTGCGCGGCGGGTCGTCCAGCTGATTCTTTCCGTAGGCAACTTCAAGTTGCTCCACTTGTGTGCTGCTGAGCCCGCTGAACGGGTCGACGTTCAGTAGGTCAGTGACCTGCTCGACGGGGAGTCGAAACCACTCCGTTTCGGTACTCGGCTGTTGCTGAAGCATGAGGTTGTCTCCGTCGGTTCGGCGGCGCGAAAAGCCACGTTCTGCGGCGGAGGTCTTCCTCGCCAATCCGAACAAATCGGACCGACCGATGACACCGGGTCTTTATCGTTCAACTGAACGAGTTAACCGTGCTGACGATGCCAACGCTGAGAGGTACTCCCCTCCAAAGGGCCAAAGCCCATTTGCTGTATCCTACCCTACCCGATATCCCAAAGAATCCTCGGGCAGAGGCTGACAGGTTGGCGGATTTAGCTGAGCTTTCCGCGCACCACGGCAATGGTTGCCCCCAGGTCGCGCTGCACTGCCGCAGCGTCCACGATGAGTTCATCGCTGAAATAGGTGTGCAAATCCAAGAAGAGTGAGGTTGTGCTCGCTGACTGCCCCGTCCACTCATCGGCAGAAACGGTGACCTCGCCGTGTGACCCATCACCTGGGTCTGCTTCACCTTGGAATGATCCAGATCGGTACGAGACCATGAGCGGCACGTGCGCGTAGCGAACATCCTCGGGGCGATCTGCGTTGACTCGGCCGAGTTCAATTTCGAGCAAGTCACCACCGGCCTCACCAAAGCGCATCTCGTGGCCGCGCTCCAAGTCAGTGCGGTCATCAAGACCGAATCCAAGCTCAGCAGCAGCACCAATCACCGCAAGAACCAGAGACTCGTCAGCGGATTCGACTCGCTCATGAAGCTTGGCTCGCTGTGAACTGCGAGCAACGAGTGCCTCATAATCGGCCAGAGTTTGCGGGTCCACCTCTACAATCTCGGTGACATCAACAATCTCGGCAACGAGTGTTCCGTCTTCGGCAAGGAAGTCAGTGACGTCAACAATCTCGGTCACCACCGTGCCATCTTCAGTGACAAGCTCACCGACAGCAACGGTTTCAGCAACTTCGTACACCTGGGCTGTGGCGGGTTCAGCCAGTGGCTCGGGTGCTGGTGCCGGCGCGGGTACAGCAAAGGCATTCGCAGCGGGTGCTGGTTGCGGTGCGGGTGCGGGCTGCGATGCGGGTGCGGGCTGCGGTGCTGGTTGCGGTGCGGGCTGAGCCCATCCCGGAGCCGGAGCAGGCTGACTGCGAACGGCAATTAATACTGCAGTTTCTGGGTGCATCTCCAGAGTTGTCCAGTCGGCGAGCCCGGGCCACCACACCGGAGTAGAAGCGGCGAGCCTGCCAGCAGCAACCTCGCTCACGAGGAGTTCGATGGTGTACGGCCCCCGTTGGTCATTCGGGCCAACTACTACGTAGGCAACGGGATCTTCAAGTGGTGGCAGGCTGCTCATCGAATCAGCTTCGCACAATGCGGCCCAATGATGCGAGGGATTGCCTACGGATTTCCTCAGCAATCCCAATTCGTTTCAGCAGAGCGCCAACATCAGTGGCCAACAAGCGGCAAGGATAATGCTCAGCCTGGCGAAGTAACCTTCTTGCAAGCAAAGCGCCACCTTCCGCAGAGAGTCCCAAACGCTGAGAGGAATTCAATTCAGTGAGAGCAAAGCGAACTGAGTCCCAACCTGTGCGATTCCTCGGCCGCAAGTCAAGGTCCGGGCTGCAGCTGTTCATGATCGTTGTTGCCGCGGTTGCATTCCTTGGCCTGAGCGCATGCTCGTTCAACTCAGAGGAGCCCGCCACGGTAACGCTGCCCGAACATGGCACCACCACCTCAACTACCTCGTCGAGCGTGCCGCCCAACCAAGGCGCAAGGAGCGCAGAGGAAGCTCCACCGAAATTGGCTTGGGCAGTGCAGGTTGGCGGGCCAGGTGAGGATCTCTTGAACGCGGTGACTGGAAGTCAAAACTCGGTGCTCGCTGTTGGGTCAACGAGTCAAGGAATCGGACAACCCGTAGTTGGGGGCACTGACATCTTGAGCGTCAGCGTTGACTCCGCCGGAGCACTCAAATCAACTGACCAATTCGGTACCGCGGCAGATGAGTCTGCAGCCGGTGTGGCCGCCGCAGGAAAAACCTCCTTAGCCTGCGGCTCAACCACTGGCCTGCTTGGTTCGACTTCTGGCGGAGCGAGCGGCGGCGGACTGGGTGACTCAACAACTCAAACAACGAGCGACGCTTGGTGCGCACCCTTGCCCTCAACTTCCACTCAGCAAGTG
>JBAXCX010000148.1:0-6114 GCA_037141255.1 Actinomycetes bacterium
AGCGCCGCCAGCATTTGCATGGCCCTTGGCAAAATCCTGGCTATTCATCCAACCTTGAAATGCATCCTCGGATTCCCACCAAGTCATCACAAAGTAACGATCCCCGCCCTCGGTCGGGCGAAGCAGTTGAAACCCTTCAAACCCAGGGGAGTTCTCTACAGCTCCTGCTCGAGCGGCGAAGCGCTTCTCTAGTTCTGGGCCTGCACCCTCGGGTACAGAAATCGCATTGATCTTTACAACAGTCATGAGACTCCTCTAGTTCTGGGCATTAAAATAAACATACTGATCTCGGCCGGGACCAGTACCTACTACACCAATCGGAACCCCAACCTGCTCTTGCAAAAACTCCAAGTACGCAATTGCGTTAGCTGGAAGCTCGTGACGCTCACGAACTGCAGTCAAGTCGGTGTTCCACCCAGGGAACTCCTCGTAAATCGGCACTGCGTCAAACAAGTCTGACTGGTGATACGGCAGGTGATCATGGCGGACACCTTTGACGTCATAGGCCACACACACCTTGAGGGTGTCGAAGGTGTCAAAAATGTCGAGCTTGGTGATCGCAATTTCAGACATCGAATTCAACCGCACTGCGTGGCGGAGCATGACGGCATCAAACCAGCCTGGCCGACGACGGCGCTTGGTGTTCACCCCGTACTCGTGACCCAGATCGACAATTTTGTTACCGGTTTCATCAAAGAGTTCAGTGGGCATTGGACCAGAGCCAACGCGGGTGACATAGGCCTTGGCAATGCCAATTACTCGGTCAATGTGACGTGGCCCCACGCCAGCACCCACACAAGCCCCGCCCGCAATCGGATTGGATGAAGTCACAAATGGGTAGGTGCCGTGATCAAGATCCAAGAAGGTTGCCTGTGCACCTTCGAGCAGCACGTGTTCGCCGCGCTCGAGTGACTCATGAATCAGCGTGACGGTGTCGGTCACATAGGGCGCAATGCGAGGGGCGACCTCGGTCAGGTATCGATCGGCCATTTCGTCGGCGTCGAAGCCCAACCGGTTGTACACCTTGGCAAGGATCAGATTTTTTTCGGCCACCACTGCCGACAGCTTTTCTCTAAAGATCGCTTCGTCGAGCAGGTCCTGAACCCGCAGTCCAACTCGGCTGGCTTTATCGGCATAGGCAGGTCCGATTCCTCGCTTGGTGGTTCCCAACTTGTTCTTTCCTAGGTGCCGCTCAATCAGGCGATCCAGTTCTTGGTGATACGGCAGGATCAAGTGGGCGTTACCCGATACGCGCAAGTTCGAACAATCCACTCCACGCGCCTGCAAGCCATCAATCTCGGCGAGCATCACTACGGGGTCCACCACTACACCGTTGCCAATCACCGGGGTGATGTGGTCATAGAGCACCCCAGACGGGATAAGTTGCAGAGCGAAGGACTCTCCGTTGACGACCAAGGTGTGACCAGCGTTGTGGCCACCTTGATAGCGCACAACTAACTGCATCTCTTTTGCGATGAGGTCAGTTAGCTTTCCTTTGCCTTCATCACCCCATTGGGTGCCTACCACGACGGTCGCTGGCACGTAGATCCTCTCGGTTAGGCCCCAAATCGGGCACGCTTTAGGATACCCGCTCGTTACCTTTGGTTGAAATGATCGGGGATTCTGCCGAAACTGTGCTGATACGGGCTACCTTCAAATGATGCGTCGTTCGCCACTTCTCCCCCTGCTACGCACCGATTGGGCTGCAAACAGGTCAAACCCCAAGGGTTTGGTCGTGATCACGGCGTTCCGTATTGCGCATCAAGTTCGGGGAACTGGGCGACCACCTATCTGGTCACTGCCCATCATCGTGTTGTATCGACTGCTGGTGGACTGGATTCTTGGAATCGAGATTCCGCCGAGCGTTCAAGCCGGTCCTGGCCTCTGCATCTGGCATGGAACGGGGTTGGTTCTGCACAAGGATGTGCAACTGGGCTGCAATGTGACGCTGCGTCATGGAGTCACCATCGGGACCTTGGGCGAGGATGAACTCAGCGCCGCGCCCGTGCTTGGAGATTCGGTGAGCGTGGGTGCAGGCGCAATTATTTTGGGGCCGTATCAGATTGGTGATGCCGCAATTATTGGGGCCGGCGCCGTGGTCGTGACTGATGTGCCCGCAGGGGCGACGGTGGTGGGCAACCCGGGCAGAATCCTGCCGAGCAAAGACACATCTGAGCAATGACTGAGTCGGACCAACCCGCATTTACCGGCATACGCGTGATCGTCGTAGCGCACGGACCACCGCTGAAAGGTGGAATTGCAACCGTGGCTCTGGACCTTGTTGAGGATCCAGGATTGAATGCCGAGTTTGAGATGGTGTTCCAAAACACTGCACAAAATGATAGCCAGCGCGGCAAGTTCGCTGTAAAAAATCTCACACGCGCCGCAGCTGATGCGTTCAACACTTTTCGCTTAGCTCGCGCAGGCAGCGTGGTTCACTCGCATGCTGTGCAAGACCCATGGCTCGTGGCTTGGAGGCAGGTATGTATTGCTGTGGCTGCTCGGGCTCGTGGCGCGCGCGTGCTGTTGCACAATCACAATCAGGCTCCGTATATGGAACTGCCGGGCGAGTACCAAATCAGCCGGCTCAACCGCTGGGCATTTGCGCTCTTAGACAAACTCGTGGACGCGAATATTTTGATTGCCGCTGCGGGAGAGCCAAATATTCGCCAGTACATGCCCACCGTCGCGCTACCAGTCATTGCCAACTCGGTGGTCGTCGAAACCGTCCCGCAGAGCAGCGCTCTACATGATCCGCCCGTGATTCTCTTTATTGGCGAGATTCTTGAGCGCAAGGGAATCGTGATCCTTCTTGATGCCCTTGATCAACTCGATGCGCAGGGAGTTGGGAACTACGAACTGCGGATTCTTGGCGATAACCGCCCAGGGCTAGATCCGCTGAAAGATCAGATGGTGAACGAGATCACGGCTCGGGGTCGCGGCGCCACCATGACGGGGCCGGTCTCAAGAAGCGAAGTGTACCGGCACCTGTCTGAGGCAGATCTGTATGTCTTTCCCACCTTCACCGAGGGGCAACCCTTTACGGTGATCGAGGCGCTTGCTGCCGGAGTACCCATTGTTGCAAGCAATATTCAAGCCATTTCCAACATGATTGAAGATGGTGTCAACGGCCGCATGATCTCGGTGGATGACACAGCAGGTTTTACGCAGGCTATTTCTGAGTTGCTCGCTGACCCTGAGCGCCGCTCGCAGATCTCGCAGGCGAATCGAGCACTGGCAGTGCAGCGTTTTGACCGGGCGGTGTTCCGCGAGCGCATTGCCGTGCTGTACCGAGAATCCGGCCGCGCTGCTCAGTAAGGCAGCGCAGCGCAACTAGATCAGCGCAAAGCTGCCATCCACAACATCAAGTGTTGCCAGCTCACCCTCGACCAACGAGCCGTCGAGGATTGCCATGGCAAGACGATCCCCTACTTGCTTTTGGATTAAGCGCTTGAGCGGACGAGCACCAAATGCAGCGTCATAACCATCATGAGCAAGCTTTGCTGTCGCTGCCTCGGTCACTGCCAACGTGATGCGTCGCTCACCGAGCCTGCTGCGAAGGAGGGCGAGTTGAATATCCACGATGGGTTCAAGGTCTGACTCCTCGAGTGCACGGAAGCGCACAATCTCATCTACGCGATTCATAAACTCCGGCCGGAAGAAGTCCGCTGGGTCACCGGGCAGATTTGAAGTCATAATGAGCACCGTGTTGGCAAAGCTCACGGTGCGACCTTGCCCATCAGTGAGTCGGCCATCATCGAGCAACTGCAACAAAATGTTGAACACATCAGGGTGTGCCTTTTCGACTTCATCGAGCAGCACAACGGCGTAGGGGCGCCGTCTTACTGCCTCAGTGAGTTGACCGCCCTCGTCGTAGCCCACATATCCAGGGGGAGCACCAACTAGGCGACTCACTGCGTGCTTTTCCATGTACTCGCTCATATCGATGCGCACCATGGCACGCTCATCATCAAAGAGATAATCCGCCAGACTTCGAGCGAGTTCAGTCTTACCGACTCCTGTGGGACCCAGAAACAAGAAGCTACCAATCGGCCGGTTGGGGTCGCTCAATCCAGCGCGGCTGCGGCGAATTGCATTGGCCACAGCCAAGACGGGCTCGTCTTGGCCAATCACTCTGTGATGCAACTCCTCTTCAAGGTGCAGCAACTTGGCCATCTCGCCCTCGAGCAGACGAGACACGGGAACACCAGTCCACTTCGATACCACTGCGGCAATGTCCTCGGCTTCCACTTCCTCTCTGAGCATCTTCTTCTCGGACTGAAGTCCAGCCAGAGCCGCCGTGGCGGCCTCAACCTCTCTCTGCACAATCGGAAGATGCCCGTAGGTGATCTCGGAGGCGCGAGTGAAATCACCCTCGCGCTCAGCCCGCTCGGCCTCGGTGCGCAAGTTGTCGAGTCGACCCATGAGTTCTTGAATCTGAGCGAGCGACTCTTTTTCGGCCTGCCAATGAGCGTTCATCGAGTCATGGTCTTCGCGCAGGTTTCCAATCTCGGCCTCGAGCACGCTGAGGCGCTCGAGCGAGTTGGCATCGGTCTCTTTTTCTAGAGAAACTTTCTCGATTTCTAGGCCACGCAATCTGCGCTCCACAATGTCGATCTCATTCGGCATGGATTCGTTTTCGATTCGCAAGCTCGAGGCAGCCTCATCCACGAGGTCGATTGCCTTGTCGGGCAAGAACCTGCCCGTCAGATATCGGTCGGAGAGAACTGCAGCGGCAACCAGAGCTGGGTCTTGAATTCGCACCCCATGATGCACCTCGTAGCGCTCCTGTAGCCCGCGAAGAATGGCAATCGTGGACTCAACCGAAGGCTCGCCAACGAACACTTGTTGAAAGCGGCGCTCAAGTGCGGGGTCTTTCTCGATGTACTTGCGGAACTCATCAAGCGTGGTTGCACCCACCATACGAAGCTCACCTCGGGCCAGCATGGGCTTTAACATGTTGCCCGCGTCCATAGCCCCTTCACCCGTTGCACCAGCGCCAACCACCGTGTGCATCTCATCAATAAAGGTGATGACCCGACCATCGGATTCTTTGATCTCAGACAGCACTGCCTGAAGGCGTTCTTCAAAGTCGCCCCTGAACTTCGCCCCTGCGAGGAGCGCGCTCATATCGAGCGCAATGACTCGTTTATCTCTCAGCGAGTCGGGAACGTCACCATCGACGATGCGTTGAGCAAGACCCTCGACTACTGCAGTCTTTCCAACCCCTGGTTCCCCAATCAGCACGGGGTTGTTCTTGCGCCTGCGTGACAACACCTGAATCACTCGCCGGATCTCTTCATCCCGGCCGATCACCGGATCAAGCTTGCCTTCGCGGGCCGATTCGGTCAGGTCTTGGCCATATTTTTCGAGGGCCTGCAGGGTGTCCTCAGGGTTTTGCGAGGTGACCCGATTGCTGCCGCGCACCTCGAGTAGCGCTGCGAGTAGTTGCTCTTTGCCCACCTCGCCCAAGCGCCGTTGGCCAAGTGGCTTGGAGGCATCAGTAACGACTAGGGCTAACAGCAGGTGCTCCGTTGAGGTGTAGTCGTCTGCAAGTTCCTTGCGTTCTGCATCGGCCAATTCAAAGAGGGAAGTAAACGCCTTGCCGACCCGCGACTCCGAGCCATAGGAGGTAGGAAGTTCATCGAGCGTCTCATCTACGCCATCTCGAACGGCGAGCGGCGAGAGCCCAAGCTTTGTCACCACAGGCAAGACCAGTCCATCTTCTTGACGCAGCAGTGCTGCCAACAAGTGATCGGGAGTGACCTCGGGGTTATTGCGCGCCTTGGCCGAGTCGAGTGCTGCGCTCACGGCTTCTTGTGTCTTCAAGGTCCAGGTATTTGGGTCAAGTCCCATCTCAGTCCTTTATTCGAGGGGTGGAGGTTCTTATTCGGGGGAGTGTTCCCGCGCGCCAATCAAGGCCCAACTGCCAATTGCCGCCCCGCCCAGAGCCAAGAGCACCACCATCAAGGCGAATCCTCCACCCAAGGTCCACCCCAAGGCGCTGCCTAGGTCAATGCCGCCAGAGTCGAGGGCCCGCTCTACCCGTTTGCCCCCAGAGGAGGATTTGGGAGCGATGGCTGCTAGGCGTGAACTTGTGGTGCTGCTCTGCGG
>JBAXCX010000149.1:0-6038 GCA_037141255.1 Actinomycetes bacterium
GGGAAACCTAGAAGAGGACATGCCTTATCCGAATGGGTTCAGCCATCAGTTCTCAACTCTGGTGCAGCGGCAAATTGCGATCCTGAAGTCAGATCAGCGTGGCCTTGTGGTCATGGCCTTGGCTGCGTTCGTTCCTGCAGCGCTACTGGCAGCTCTGATTTCGAGCAACTCGCTGAGTTCGTTCACGCAGACCAAGACCGACGGGCGAACCCTGCTTGGTGCCATGGTGGTAACTATTGGGGTCATCGGGGTAGCTAATGGCGTCCGTGAGATTGTCAAGGAAATGCCGATGTACCAACGTGAGCGTGCTGCGGGGCTTCGCAGGACGGCGTACTTGTTGTCAAAGATTGTTGTCTTTGGTGTCATCACATCGCTGCAAGCGGTTGTTCTGGTGATTGTTGCCACAGCTCGCGCTGGCGGACCTGGATATGGGAATCTGCTGCCGGGTCGAATTGAGCTCATGGTGGATCTGTCCCTGACGGGAATTGCTGCGCTGTCGATTGGTTTGCTGGTCTCGGCGCTCGTGACCACCTCCGAGAAGGCAGTGGCGACAATCCCAATCATGTTTGTTGTTCTGTGGCTGTTCTCTGGGACAGTAGCCAACCTGGCTGAAAAGCCGGTCCTGCGCGAAGTAGCGCTGCTGAGTCCGTCGAACTGGGGGATGGCTGCTTCTGCGAGCACCTCAAACCTGCTCGAGGTCGAAGCTTGCGGGCAGGTATATACAAGCCAACCCGGAGCCGTTGGGGCAGCGCCGCAACCAGAGATACCTTGTCCGGGCCGCTGGAAGAAAGGCTTTTTTGTCTGGATGTTTGACCTAACCGTGCTGGTGCTTCTGACGGCTATTTGTCTATTGGCGGCAGACGTTGCGCTGGCTCGAAAGGAACCGCTGCCCCATATGCGCAAAAGGCACGTAGCTGGTACTGCCTACAGAAGTGTTCTTCGGTTCCAATCCAAAAAGTCTGTGGGGGTGACCACATGACGGTTCCCGGCTGGTATCAGGACCCATCAGACTCTGCATCCTTGCGATGGTTTGATGGTGTTGCATGGAGTAACCACCAGCGGCCGTTAAGTCCGGGACCTCAGGCTCAGGCGGGTGTATCTGGGGAAGTGAGTCTTGCACCACAGCCAGATAGGAATGTGGCTGCGCCGCTTTCCGTCGCACCAGCGCAGGGGGTTTCTACGTCAAAAGTTTGGATCGGTGCGCTAGCCGCAGGAATAACCGTTTTGGTCGTGGCAAGTCTTGTGGGTGCAGTCGCGCTTCGTGGCGGCGGTGGTTCAGCGCAGAAAATGACCGCTGCTGGACTGTCGGTTGATAGCGGCAGAAAAAGCACAAACTCCCTAGACTCGAGCAACGGTTCTGCATCAGAAGTCGGCGGGCCGGGGACACCTTCTGAACCCGCTGCTCCTACGACGCCCGCAACTACTCCTCCGCCCCTTCCGGTGACTGAAGCAGAGATGAAGAGTCTGCTGCTGCCCGACGAAGTTTGCGATGGCCTTGAGTTTCCACCGGGTGGACACCAGTTAGTTGACGGTCAGTTTGCCCCTGGGACTGGCTACTTCGTAGATAATGCGATTGTTTCGGGGCCAGTCGCACTTGGCGACCTTGATGGCGACGCCGTTGCAGACGGAGTGATTGGTCTTGGCTGCTCCACAGGCACCGGCACGCACATCGGCTTTGCGGTCGGGGTTCGAGCAGTTGACCGAACAGATTTCGAGGTTCACCTGATTGCAGATCAGAACGGAATCGATAGCAACGATGCCCGGGCGGAGAACATGAATGATTTAGAAAGCATGGAGGTGGTCGACGGCTCTCTCAAGGTGCATATGTGGTGGCTATACCAAGGGGATCCACACTGTTGCCCAACTACTGTCGCTCGAGCCTCGTACCAGTTTGACGGTGTTGCTCTGCAGCGAACCGAACTCTCTGTTGTAGACGATGCGGCGCGAACTGCAAGGCTCGTATCAGCCCTCAATGCTGGCGACGGGGCCACAGTCAACTCGCTCCTTGTGCTGCAATCAAAAGGTACATACGACTCACTGATGGCGCGTCAGGCTCAGTTCACCAGCCGTGGGTGTCGGACCGAGGATTACCGATTTTGTGAGTTCACTGAGAACAGCGAAGGCGGGATGCCCTTTGTTGCCAATTGGAACCAAGGGTCATCGGATAGACCACAATCCACTCAAGACGACTGGGGGGTTGCATCTAGTGGTGAATTTGCAGACTGATGAGTCTGATTGGTTCGGTAGGCAGTCAACCTGATCTGCCAAAGAGCGGCGTTTGCCCGTCCTTGCACAGTGAGAACTACGAAGGAGGAAATCCATGTTCTGCCCCCAGTGCGGTAATGCGCTTGGCAACTTAGATCAACGCTGCTCTAGTTGCGGTAGCCCAATATCTAGTAGTCCAGCTTCTGAAGCCGTACCCGAGAATCCAACATCTACGAACGCTCCACTGATTGTTGGCATAGCGCTTGCACTCCTAGCAGTGATTTTGATCATCGGCTTCTTAGTTTTCTCAGGACGCGCCGAATCTGATTCTTCTGCCTTAGACGCGACTGCTAAGACAACAACCTCGGTCCCGCCTCCCGCTGTCACCGAGCCTCCGCCGCCATCGGTCACTGAGCCTCCGCCGCCACCTGTCACCGAGCCGCCCCCGATCCAACTCGACCCGCAGGGCCTTGGTCCGCTTCGACTCGGAATGAGCCAAGGTGACGCCCTTGCGACTGGGCTCATTGGAGAGACCGGACCTGGTTGTGAATTTGCAGGCCCCAACGAGGTCTTCGGAATTTTGCTTCCCCCACTCGACGGAGGGGTCAACTTCTCGGATGGCCTGCTGAATCAGGTTTCTCTCCATGGTGGCGCTTCAACGGCGCAAGGTGCCACACCGGGAACCCCGCTGGCTGTTGCTAGCGACGCGTTTTCCCTAGCGGGATTTTCAGTTCGTATAGATCCCTCATTCGAGGAGAACTTCCAAATTTGGCTCGGCTCAGTTGAGACCAATGGGGAGCAGGTGTTTAGTCTGGTGATTGACCCCGAGTCCGAGTTAGTCGATTCGATTGACGTCCCAGATACTCGATTCTGCGACTAGAGCGCAGTCCTACCTACTGCTGTAAGTAGTGGCCGAGTAAGTTATCGCTGAGGAGACGGGAGGCAGGGCATGGCAATTCCAACAGGTTGGTACCCGGATCCCACGGACCCGTCTCTTGAACGATGGTGGGACGGATTTAGTTGGACGGACCAAGTTCGTCGAGTGGCCGTGCCTAATCCAATGGCTCCAGCGGCACAGACAGCAACTTCTGGATCGGGCGGGAGATGGCTACTAGGTGGGCTCCTTGGCCTGGTGCTGATTTGTGTTGGCGCGTTGGCGTTTCTTTTTGGATCCAGAAAGGCTGAACCCTCCGATACTGAGCTAGCTGCCGCTCAGAGGGCACTCACCACCACAAGCGCTCCGACCACGACGACGACGACTACCACCATTGCACCGACTACAACGGCTGCTGCCCCCACGACTACGGCAGCACCCGTCATTATCTATGTTCCGACTCCAGCCCCAAGAAGCGGGTCTTCGAGTTCGCGAAGCAGTTCTGGGGGTACATCTGCTCCCACCCCTTACCCCTCGTCATTCGATAGTTCCTGGACTCCAGGCCGAGGGGGCTGGACTGCACAGCTCTCATCCCTAGCTGTAGCGGATGGCCCTAATGCGGCTGATGACACCGTTGCCAAGTTGAGTAGCGCTGGAATCGAAGCGATTACTACATGGAGTGGGGATTGGGAGTCGCTCTCTGATGGGTACTGGGTGGTTGTTGCAACCGAACTAATGTATTCGGGTCAGGACGCGATTGACTTCTGCCATAGGTACGACATCTACAACCGGGACAATTGCTTCGCGAATATCCTGTCTCAAAATTCAGGCGATTCAGATGCTGAGATGTATCCCTGATGAGTTCCGCCCCTAGAACAAGTGCAGCCTGGGGTTTGTCAGGTGTGTGAGGTTTGTAATGAACCGGAGGAACCGACACCCCTGTCGAATCTGGGACCTGCTTTGCACTCGCGCCGCCTTCTGCTTCAGTCTGCGACCGTTGGAATCGGCGTTGCAGTAGGAGCAGCAGCGCTAACCGCTCTAGACACTCAAAGTGCCGCTGCGACTTCTGCACAGGCTGCAAATTCAACCTCAAGGTTTGCATCACAGAAACCACAGGCCGACAGCTCGAGGTTGCTGTCGAGTTCGCGGGCGGGCAGCGTTGGCGCTCCCGAGATTGTTCCGCGTTCTGTTTGGGGTGGAGACCTTCCCGTTCTGGGGCCACTTGAGAGCGAAGCTCCGGGAGATGTTCGCTTCTTACTCGTGCACCACACGGTCACCTCGAATAGCGATTCCCCAAGCGAGTCGTTTACAACTCTCAGAAAGATTTATGGGATGCACACCAGCCCAGACAAGGGCTGGCCAGACATTGCCTACAACTTTTTGATTGATCGCTTTGGTGTGATCCACGAAGGGCGCTCTGGCTCGATCGAGTCGCCAATCAAGGGCTCCGCTACCGGAGGATCTCAGGGATTTGCTCAGCTCTGCTGCTTCTTGGGTGATCATCAGGTGCAGGCACCGACCGAGGAGGCACAATCATCGATGGTGGCGCTCCTGGCCTGGTTAGCGAGCAAATACGACATCCCGATGTCTGAGGGTTCCACGGCAACATTTGTTTCTCGCGGATCAAACCGTTGGCCAGCGGGCAAGACAGTAACCACGCCGACTATTGGCGGCCATCGCGATATGTCCTCGACTGCGTGCCCCGGGGATGCAGCGTATGTGTTGCTCGATGCAAGATTCCGCCCAGAGGTAGCCGCGATAGTTGGCGGAGTTGCTACGGCTGCCGCTGCTGAGCCCCCAGCGACTTCGCCCGAAACCGTGCCGCCAACGACGGTGCCGCCCGAAACGAGCAGCAGCGTTGCACCGCCTCCGACCGAGGCGCCGAGCACCATCCCAGAAACCCTTCCGCCGACAACTGTCGATCGGTCAGAATTGCGAACCCAAGCTTCGGCTGCGGAACGAAATGCGACTGCAGCAGCAGGGGCAAGCACGAACTCGAAGCTGATTCTGGCTGGTGGGGTGATCGCTATTGCGGCAGGGCTTGCTGTAACTACGAACGCAATGGTGCGAGATCGAAGGACGGTCGCGGGTGCAACAGCATCGGAGTCTGCACCTATCGAAGATGCGCACATAGAGAGCATCCCAGATGAAGACTGATCAGCAGCGACTGCTCGCTGGTGTCCAGAGCACTTCAGTTTGGACTGAGCCCTCGAACTAGCTAGCTGCTTGGCTCAGCCAAGCAGTAAACGCCGTGACCATGAGTTCGACATCGGCTACTGCCATGACCTCTCGAATGGAATGCATCGAGAGTTGTGCCATACCAACATCAACGGTGGGTACGGCGAGTTGCGCAGCAGCGAGAGGCCCAATTGTTGATCCGCAGGGAAGATCGCCGCGATGCGAATACTCCTGAACAGGTACCTGCACAGAACTGCAGACCTCACGGAAAATCGCAGCGGTGGCAGAGTTGGTTGCGTAGCGGCCATTGACATTGTGTTTGATGACAGGCCCGCCACCTAGATGCACCCAGTGGTTGGGCTCGTGACGCTCGGCGTAGTTGGGGTGAGTTGCATGAGCCATATCGGCAGAGAGCAAAAGTGAACCAGCAAGGCTGGCCAAGAACGCTGAGCGACTCGATCCTAGGGCCACTGCTCGCTGTTCAAGGACTTGGCTGAACCAGGTGGAGTCCGCTCCGGTGGCCGAGGTGGAACCAATCTCTTCGTGGTCATACAGCACAATCACCGAGGGGCCGTGGCCTGCCCATTTCGCAGCTATGAGGGCTTCGACAGCTCCAAAAGAACTACACAGATTGTCGAGCCTGGCACTGGCGAGCAGTTCTTCCTGGCGGCCTAGGACGGCTGCAGGCTGCACATCAAAACAGGCAAGATCCCATCCAAGAATCTGCTCTGGATCACAGTCCATCTGGTTGCCGAGCCAGGCGCGGAACTCACCCTCATGA
>JBAXCX010000150.1:0-5992 GCA_037141255.1 Actinomycetes bacterium
CCGCCCTTGCCGCTGTTTATTCTGGCTGGTTCGTCTACCGCTGTGCTGGTTATCTGTGGGTCAATCTGGCTAGGGGAGAACCTGCCCGAAAAGGTGAGTGAACCGCTGGTATCTACCGGCCAGCTCGCCCTCACCATCTACCTAGCTCATGTGCTTTTGGGAATGGCGGTGCTTGACTGGTGGGGGCAGCTCGAGGAACAGACACTTAGCTGGGCAGTACTCAGCGGCCTGAGCTTTAGCGCTGCGGCAGTCCTGTTTTCATGGGTGTGGCGACGAAGATTTGCCCGAGGCCCTCTTGAAGAACTCATGCGTCGCTTCGCAGGCTAAAGGACCCAAATCGTTCCCACACTTATTGGTTGAGTAGGACAGCGAGGCGCGCTGCAATCTCTTCAAGCACCGGCGCGTCGCTATCAGGTCGCTTGGGTGACAGCGGGTGGGTGTGTGCCGACTCCACCAGGCTCTGAGCTTGCAAGAACATCGCAGCATCGTGCCGGTATCCGGGGACCGGAGGCCGAAAGGCAAACTGCCCTAGGTACTGCAACAGATCGTTGATTTCCCAAAAGTGTGCCGTGTCTCCCGCTTCCCAAGCAGCATCTCTTGCAGCGAAACCTGCAGGTGAAAAAGTCGATAGGCCGAGCAGATAATCGCTGCCGTAGATCACCATGTCGATCGCCAGATCATTGCCAGTCATCATCTGAAAATCTGGGCGCACTCGTTTGCAGAGCTCGAGGCGTTCCCATTCCAAGTCGCGGCGGAGTGAACTGTGCTTCAAACCGAGAACTGCGTTGATCCCGAGCAGACCCTCGAACATTTCAGATGAATAGATTCGGCCAGCAGGGTGAAACATCGGCCCAAGTTCGAATCCCAAAAACGCGTCGACCTCGGTGGCGACTAGTTCATGTGCCCCGAGCACCTCGGGCTCGGACAGCCCAGACATGCCGTGACTCGGAAACAAAATCGGAACAGCGCCCGACTCGGCAACAGCAACGCTCTGCGCGAGCAGGGCACCCGGATTGAAAGCATCCCCCGGTTGGTCATCAAGGTGAACACCCCCAATGAACTTCACTCCAAAGCTCTTAGTCAGAGTGAGTACCTGGCTGCGTTCGGCTGCCGAGAGGTACGGTCCGAAACCTGTATCCATATTGACTGCTGGTGTGAGCCCAGCCTGAACGGTTCGCTCAAGGTGCTGCTCAAACTCGCTCCAAGAGATCGAACCATCCTCGTTGACTGTCATGAGTACTGCCGAGGCACCGCTGATCTTTCGGTTTGGAACAATGGCGGGCGCTCCAGTCATGTTGCGCTCGATTCGGTCGAAGAGTCGGTTGGGTCGGCCGCCGCATCTGGTGCTGGGTTGCGAGCCTGTTTGGTGTCTCGCTTAATGCGTGCCAACTCAACTCGTTCGGGGCGCTGTTTATAGAACTCGTCGAGTGGCCAACACCCAGAAATAAGGCCATGCCTAGGCGCAGTGGTGCAATCGCTAAATGTCCGACACACGTGTTTCCGGTCAAGCGTCTCTCCCGCCAGCACCATCGCAGGCAACTCGGGCAAGCTCAGCGTCATACGCCCGAGTCCGATCATCTGCATCCATCCTTCGGCCACGAGGGCTTGGGCAACCTGCGGCAAAAACTCTTGCAAGTAGGTCAGGCCCGAGCCCACCACTAACAACTCGGGGTGAGCCTCGGTTAGCTCACGGGTGACCTGCTGCATCTGCCAAACATCAATCAGTGGATCTCTGGGCGGTTGGTACCCATCCGAAGGAGGGAAGTAGGCGGGCCGCTGCACATGAGGGCAGTAGTAGGGACTACCCGCGGTCATACACAACATGGTCACGCCGAGCTCGACAAGCAGATCACAGAACATGTGAGTCTCTGTCAGGTCGATTCCAAGGCCGGTACCGTCCCCGCCAAACGCATAGGGGTACGGCGCAGTCGACTCGGGAATTCCGGTGCCATCTGGGCCTGCCATATGCGGAACGATGTCGAAGGCAGAGAGCCGCACACCTACTCGCAACTCAGGTGCTTCAGAGCGGATCCCTGTCAGCACATCTCTGAGGAATTTTGTTCGGCCCTCGAAGGATCCGCCATAGGGGCCTGGGCGATCCACAGCCGAAAGTAACTCGTGCAACAAGTAGCCGTGGCAATGCTTGACGTCCACAAAATCGAATCCCGCATCGCGCGCAACAACTGCTGCGGCCACAAACGCATCGACCAACTCATCAAGGTCTTGGTCGCTCAGAACCACACAGCTCTCTTCGCCCACTCGCTTATCAAGCAGTGGATGACGGTAGGCAACGAGGGGTGCTGCCTGACCGAGCGGTCGAGCCCAGCGACCCGAGTGCGTAAGTTGCAGGCCAACCATCGGAGCCGCCGGCGGGGGGTTCCCCTCAGCGCCGGATTGGCTATGAGCCTGGAGCAGGGTTTCCCGCAAACCTGCAAGGTCCTCCACACTGTTAGGTCCGATCGTGAGCTGATGCGGGTTAGCCCGCCCAGCAGCGGTGACCGCAACAGCTTCGCCGCCCCAGATCAGCCCGGCACCAGAACTGCCAAACCGCTGCCAGCGGCGATGCACTAACTCAGTTGGCCTGCCGTCTTCGGTGCCATCCCAGCCCTCCATGGGCAGGATCGCAAAGCGGTTCTCGAACTGCCAGCCGGCATGCTCAAGCGGGGTTGCAAGGGCGCCTTGGGCTGACACTTGATCTGCGATTGGAAGCTCGCAGTCAAGTTCACGCAGGCGGCTGCGTAGCGCGTCGGCATCTTCAAGGCGGCGAATTTGGGGGAAAGATCTACTCATATCGCACACAGCCTGCCACTACCGATGCCTTCGCGCACTGACTGCAGCGGGCAGACTAGAGAGATGTCGTTAACGGGTGTGGTAGTAGGTGCTGGGGATCGTGGGTATGACGCGTATGCAACGTTGTTACTTGAGGAGCCTGCGCTGGGAAAGATTGTGGCCGTGGCCGACCCAGATGCTGGCCGTAGAAAGCGGTTTGCAAAGCGTTACAGCCTGAGCACTGCCGACTGCTTGCCCGGGTGGGAAGAACTCTTTGAGGGTCCACGTCGCGCTGACTACGCAATCATCGCCACGGGTGACACGCACCATGTTGAGCCCACGATTGCGGCACTTCAAGCCGGCTACCACGTGCTGCTTGAAAAGCCGATGGCCTTGGACGAAGCCGATTGTGCGCGAATTGTTGATGCTGCAGAGGCTGCAGATCGCGTAGTGGCGGTGTGTCACGTGTATCGGTATTCGAACCTGTTTGCGCGCTTGCAGCAGGTGATTCAGTCAGGCGCTCTGGGCGATCTAGTCACGATTCAACTGTCTGAGAATGTTGCTTTTTGGCATTACGCACACTCGTATGTTCGTGGCCACACCCGCAGCAGCAAGGTTCCGTGGCTGCTGCAGAAGTCCTGTCACGATTTAGATTTGCTCACCTGGCTTGCCGGGTCGCCAGCAGAATCGGTGGCCTCGTTTATCCGTCCTACCGAACTGCGCGAAGAGAATGCACCTGAGGGTGCGCCCGAGTACTGCATCGAGGGCTGCCCGCATTCGCAGACTTGTCCCTATGACGCGGTCGCGACCTACAAAGACCTGACTCCTGTGCTCGGCGACCTTGCCATGGCGAAGCGGCCGGTAGGGCTGGGCCCTGGAGCATCGCTGCTCAAAGCGATTCGACCCAAGGTCATGGAATCCAACATCCCTGTGGTCTCTAAAAAGTTTGAGTGGTGGCGCTGGCCGGTTGCCGCAGTCACTGATGATCACACTCCCGAGGGCCTCGATACGGCCTTGCGTACCACCCGCTGGGGGCGCTGCGCGTATCGGGTTGGGGACAATGATCAGCCTTCTAGCCAGACTGTCTCGATCCAGTTCCAAAACGGGGTGCTGGCAAACTTCACTCTGCAGTCAACCTCGTACCGCACGATGCGTGTGGTTCGGGTCGACGGAACCAAAGGCTCCGCCTGGGGCGAACTTCACTCTTTGGACGGTTGGCTGAACGTTTCAGATCACAAGTCTGGAAGCATCCGCAAGGAACGAATTCCTACAGCCTATGACGGCCACGGTGGCGGTGAGCGACCGTTGTTTAGAGAGTTCCTGACCGCTGTGGCTACGGGAATTCCCTCAACGGTCTCTGCTAAAGTCAGTGCAGAGAGCCACCGCATCGCGTTTGCAGCTATGGAATCAGCAGCAACTCAGCAAGTGATCAATCTGGGTACAAAGCCTGATGTAGTTCAACCGCAAGCTCAGGAGTAAATCCACCCGTAGCTGTAAAGGTCACACTGCCGTCGGGCTGAACAACGAGCACCGTAATTGTCGAACGATCGATAATCCCGAGTGGTCGTGTGAGTTTAGAGACGTCACCGTAGACAGTCATGGTGCGCCGCAGGATAATCGGATCTTTAATTATGGCAGCCATACGCCCGTCAATCAGGTTGCGAGCTGGAGCGAAGATCTGACCGATGGTTGGAATCTCATAAAACCGCAGCTCTGGGTCTGATTCGCTCTGTTGCTCAAGCCACGGGACCCACGAGTCAACGGCAGGCTGATCCTCGCGTTCAAAGGCAATGATCACAACGTTGCGTTGCCCGGCGAAAGCATCCGGCAGATTCACTCCAAGGCCCTCAAGGTTACGAGCTGAAATATTCGGAAACTGTCGCTCAGAATTCACACTTATACCTTACGTACTGCAGCGCCCATTTCCGCTCCCACTCTCAACGTGCGCGGAATCAAGAACTGCGCAACGATACAAAGGATGGAATACGAGACGACGGTAGAGATTCAGGCTCACCCCGAGTTGGTTTGGCGAGTCCTCATGGACGTTGTTGCTTGGCCAAAGTGGACTGACTCGGTGACTTGGCTTGCTCGTGTCGAGGACAAACCGCTGGCCGAGGGAAGCGAGGTTCAGATCAAGCAGCCAAAGCTAAAAGCAGCAGTCTGGACGGTTTCTGCTCTGGTTCCCGCTCGGAGCTTTTCGTGGACAAACTCCGGGGCTGGAGTCACCACCGAGGTGGACCACGAGCTCGTGCCGACTACTTCAGGGACCACGGTCACGTTGCGAGTCAGGCAGTCTGGAACACTTGCAGGAATATCTGGATTCATCGGAGGGTCAGCGACTCGCCGTTCTATCGATATGCAAGCGGCGGGGCTCCTCGCACACTGTGAATCTGAACCGAATGCAGAGCCGGATTCCAACTGCGTATGACGGCGATGGAGTCTGCTGCAACTGGGCAAGTTGTGCAGCTAGGCGAGGTAATTCATCAGAGGGTCAGATAACTACCCATTGGTGTTCATGAACCGATGCTTCATCTTGCAAGGATGAGTAAAAGGGATCGTCAAACTAAAGGTGCACTGCGACTAGTAGCCTTGGCTCTTGGAGCCTCACTGATGCTGCTTGGAGTTAGCCAGAATGTGTCGGCCGCGCCGAAGCGTGACAAGGTGGACATCTGCCACGCCACGGGTTCTGACTCAAACCCTTATGTGAGCATCAATGTTGCCGAGGAATCAGTTGATGGTGATGGTCAGGGTGACCACTATTCAGAGCATTCAGAAGACATCATCCCACCTATTTCTGGTATCCACGAGGGTCTGAACTGGACCACGGAAGGTCAAGCAATTCGGAATAACGGTTGCAAGCCCGTTGCCTCAACCACTTCCACGACATCGACGACTGTTCCGGATGAGTGCGATGAGTCTGAGGACGAGAGCGAAGGCCATAGAAGCTTTCGTTCTGAGGACGATGGTTCAGGTGATGATGAAGAGCATGACGGCGAACACTCTGGTGAGGGTTGCCCGCCTGTAACGACGGTGCCTCCGACTACGACAACGGTTGCTCCGACTACGACAACGGTTGCTCCGACTACGACAACGATTGCTCCGACAACGACAACGATTGCTCCGACAACGACAACGATTGCTCCGACAACGACAACGGTTGCTCCGACAACGACAACGGTTGCTCCGACAACGACCTCGATTACTCCAAGATCGACGGTTCCTG
>JBAXCX010000151.1:0-5928 GCA_037141255.1 Actinomycetes bacterium
ACAAGCAGGAGAAGAAGAAGGCCACAGGTAATGGCCGAACAGGCCGAAGGCCAACTGGCCACAGGAAGAGGCCACTTCGTGCGAGCAGGCCTATGGATCAGCGCCTGCAATAGCACTAGAATCTGGCGCCCCCACCAAGGTGCCGACTCCACTGCCTTGTGAAGCCGAACAAGTTCCTGCGGCGTTGGGTGTTAGGTGGGACTCACTCGGCCTGGAGCATCTTGAGCAAAGGGGCTGTGAGGACAAGGTCTCGCCGTCCTATGCGGATCGATGGCACTTCGCCTGAGCGAACAGCGGCATAGATGCTGGAGCGGCTGAGATTGAGCAGTTCCCCCGCCTCGTCGACGGTCATGGTTGGTTGTGATTCAGGGTCGGGCAACATATTGAGTCCTTGGTATGGGATATATCGACTATTAACAATCACTTCGTGCTACCATCTTTAACCATGGAGCAACAGAATGCAATATGGTTTACTACTAATTATCCCATATCGCTTAAGCCTGACCTACGGCCCGGTATACGTGTACCGGTCCCCCCGCCACGCCGAGCGGAGGTCACGAACCTTGCCGGGGGCTGGTACCAGTGGGGATCCCACACTGTCCTAGTGAGCGATGGCATTCCCCCGGAGATCGAAATTGTCTACACAGGTGTCCTTGAATCGGTTGTCCTGCCAGAGGAGTTTGTACTTCGCCAGCTCCGCGACCTGTGGCACCCGCTCCCCCGGACCGGGAAACCTCTCCCAGACCGTTGGCAGGACCTCAGCGATGCTCAGGCCGATCGACTCATTGCATTCACTCAACAATGGGGGGCAATGGCACAGCAGCCCCGTTTCGTCACTGACATGCTGCGCTCCCGCTTCGGACCGGTAACCAGAGAGGCCGCCGAGGAACTGGCCCTGGAAGAGTTCTACAGGGCCACATTGTTCATGGAAATCCCGGACGATCACCACCCAACGTTCGAAATTTCCCATATCGCTGAGGTGTATCTGAACCTTCGTGACTTATACCGATTAGCGATGAGTGTCGCAGCGATGAGCGAGGGAACACCCCTCGCCGATATCTGGGAACCGGCACTGCTCTCCCCCGACGGCTCGGACCTCCCGGAGCGAGACTCGGCCGAGGACCCAGAACTAGCGGCGTATCGCAGCTTCTTTAGGGCCTTAAACCGTGGCCTGCGGCAGTACCAGGGCGGAGTCTCCTACGAGAGCGAAAGCGGGGACGACGGCGGCCTCAGCTTTGATCTCTATGATGCGGGTTGCCTGATGGTGCACAACTTGCTCCTCGATCCGGTTCCATTGAACCGTTGCGAACGCACCGGCTGTAATCGCCCGTTCTTTCGACAAGTCGGCGAAGCAAAGCACGGCCAGAACCGCAAGTTCGGAGTGAAGTACTGCTCCCCGGGTTGCAGGTCTGCGTCACTCAACCAGCGATCACGGGCCAAGAAGGCGAACCGAGCAAACTCGGTCGAGAACCTGTCCTAGTACCACGTCAGAATGAGCAAGAGCCGTTATCGATTTATGCGCAGAGCGAGGGAGACGTTATGAGAGGGAGTACTTACAAACGAGGCAAGACATGGACCGTGGTCTATGACGAAGGAACGGATCCTGTCACCGGTAAGCGCCGCCAGCGGTCTCGGTCGGGCTTTCGAACCAAGGCCGATGCGGAGAACGAGCTCAACGAAGCCTTATCTGCTCTGCGGTCCGGGACCTATGTCGCCCCGCACCGCCAGACAGTTGCCGAGTTCCTTGATGAATGGTTAGAAACCCGGCGCTCGCAGCTACGGCCGAGCACGTGGGCCACGTACCGCCGCTACTGCGACACACACATCGTCCCGCGGATTGGTTCGGTGCGTCTCGCTGATCTTGACCCCGGGCACCTGACCAGGATGTACGCCGATATGACCAGCAGTGGGCGTCGCCCGCTACGACACGGGCGGCCAATTGAAGTTGTCGAGACAGCTATCTCGCTCAAGGCCCAGGGCTGCACCTGGGAACAGGTCGCTGAGCGTTTATCTGAACGCTTTCCGGACGAGGGTCCGTTCTCACGCCACAGTGCGGCCGGCATCGTGAGACGCCACAGTGAGGCCCTCGCCCCGGCTGATCAAGCTGATGGGCTCTCTGCGAGGACCGTGACCCAAGCAGCGACGATTGTGAAACGTTCCCTGAAAGATGCGGTGAGGTGGGGCCGACTCGCTCGTAACCCGGCTGATGCTGTTGACGCACCACGGCGCCAGTTGCGCCCAGAGCTACAAGTATGGGAAGCAGAGACCCTGTCGGCTTTCTTGCATCATGCTGAGACCAATGGGGACCAGCTCGCTTCGCTCTGGGAGTTCATGGCATCGACGGGTGTTCGTCGAGGCGAGGCACTCGGTCTTCGCTGGTGCGATCTTGATCTTGATGCTGGGGTAGCTGCGATTGTTCGCACCTGGGTAACCGTTGGTCATGTCCCAACGGTTTCTGAACCGAAGACTGCGGCAGGGAGGCGTCCGGTTCGACTCGACACGCATACGGTGTCGCTGCTGCGATCACACCGGCGAGAACAACTCACTCAACGCAGCCTGCTTGGTTTGGGAAAGCCCCCGAGCGATGGTGTGGTCTTTTGTGATCAGCGAGGACTTCCCCTGCACCCTGATCGTGTGTCGCGTGAATTCCTTCGCAGGTGCGTGTCTTGGGATATGCCTGTCATTCCCCTTCATGGGCTTCGCCACACGTGGGCAACGCTTGCGATGCGCAACGGGGTTCACCCTCGAGTTGTCCAAGAACGGCTCGGGCATTCCAACATTGCGGTCACCCTCGGGACC
The DNA here is from genome assembly GCA_037141255.1 of Actinomycetes bacterium. Lineage (GTDB taxonomy): Bacteria > Actinomycetota > Acidimicrobiia > Acidimicrobiales > Microtrichaceae > IMCC26207. The sequence goes on from JBAXCX010000151.1 coordinate 2,800, forward strand.
TATTCCCACGTCGCTCCCGTGATGCACGAAGAGGCTGCAGAGCTCGTCGCTGGGCTCATGCGCCGCTAGCCGAGCCCAACTCATTGTTAGCAAATTGTTAGCAATACCGAGTTGCAATGAGTAAAACCCCTGCATTTGCAGGGGTTTTATGGTGTCGGAGGGGGGACTTGAACCCCCACGCCCCTAAGGGCACCAGATCCTTAGTCTGGCGCGTCTGCCAATTCCGCCACTCCGACGTGGCTACAGATTGCTCTGTTGCGCACGGGACTCTAGCGCGTCACCAACCAGTCCCCAATATTGCAGCAGCGCTGTGACATCACACCTGCGTGGCCGAGTCCGAAACCGACTACGAACTGGTTAAGCGCACTGACAAGATCCTGAAGAAGGAACTCAAAGCAGACCGCAAAGAACTCGAGTATGCGCTCAACGAGGCCGCATCGGAAGGCTGACCTTCGGGTGACTCCTTGGCCAGCGGCCCATTGCCACGTCGCTGAGATCAACCAACGTTCGAAGAGTCAACGAAGGCCGCTTTGCCGTGGGTGAGATTCCGAGAACTTGTTTTGGTACCCGTAGGCGCAGTGCCATTGGGTCGATCGCGAACTTCAGCGGCGGCTCAAGCAGCGCGTATTCACCGTCGACCCCAGCCGCAATGGACTCCGAGGAGTTCAGGTCGAACTTCGCAGCAGACCACCGCAAGAGCGGCGGAGTCGTCACCGAATCTGGTTTCACTAAGGCAACAATGCCCAACAACCCATCGCTCATCGAGGCTCGTCCCCCCAAACTGAGCGGGCCAAAGTCGTAGGTGTTGTTCGAGATGTGAATCACCACAGCGGACTCATGGGCGTCGCCATCCTCGTCGACAAACTGCAAGTCGAGGGCTTCTGAGTCGGGGCCCACTAAATCTGGGATGCGGCCCATGGTGGTGCCCAACTTATTGTCCCGATATTCCGATGAGGCCACAATTTGCCCGTAGGCACCAACCGAGACGTTATTCAAAAACAGTCGGTCATTCACTTTGCCAACGTCCACTCTTCGCTCCGATGCCGCGCCAAAAGCATCAAGGCCTGAGCGCAGATCGGAGCGGTCCAGCCCAAGGTCCATCGCAAAGTGGTTTCGTGTCCCGGCCGGGATACAAACAAATGGCAGGTCGTGCTCCATTGCCACTCCGGCAACTACTGCCAAACTTCCGTCCCCTCCGGCCATGCCAATGCAGTCGGCTCCAGCAGCAACGGCGTCTTGGGCAAGCTGGCCCAGATCATCATCAGGCCCAAGGACCACGACCTTCACTTCTAAGCGTCCAGCCGCTTCCTCAAGTCCCGCTTTCTGAGCTGCACCACCACCGGAGCGGGTATTGATGATCAGCACCGGATGATGCGCCTTTTTCACGAAATGTTGATCAGTCGGTAGATACGTCCATGACAAAGCAAGGGAACTAAAGAGATTGTTCCCAATCACCGCAACAGCAATAGCCAACAAAATCTTCGAATCGAAATTGGCCCAAACCACAGCAGCAACCAGAACAATGAACATGAACAGCAAAGCGAGTGCGCTGATGATCCGCTTTCTGCCTCGCCGCGTAATCGTTCGCCAAGCCAGCCACAGCACGAGGACCATGGGGATCAGGGGAACCAAAAATTCGGGAAACTCCTGGACAATCCCAACGAGAAACAACCCCGCAGCAATCAGCGCGCAAACCAGAGCCAAAGCTGCGAAACCGCGATGCTTGGCGCGAACCTTCTGAGGAACCTCTGCCTGAGCATCATGCTGCGCCGGCGGAGTCACATTCTTACCTTCAGGTGTCGAGCACCATCGACATAATCAGCGTGTTGAAGGCAAACGCAAGTGCCAGAACCACAGTGATCCGGTCAAGGTTCTTTTCCATGACGGTTGAGCCCGCAGCCGATGCTCCGAGGCCACCACCGAACATGTCAGAAAGCCCACCACCACGGCCACTATGGATGAGCACTAAGAAGATCAGGCCAATTCCAAGGCCGAACTGAAGTATCCACAAGACGTATTTGATGATTTCCACCTTGCCATGCTAACCCAAGGTGCACCCCGAGTTGAATCCTGCGCACAAAATTCGGCCGGATCCGCTCAGGCCGACGCAGGCTGCGGCGGCCCGAGCCAGCTTTAGTGGTTGCGGTACTGCACAATCGCAGCAAACTCGTCGGCTTCTAAGCTGGCACCTCCAACGAGTGCACCGTCAATATCGGGCTGCGCCATGAGCTCAGCGATGTTGCCTGGCTTAACCGAGCCACCGTACTGAATCCGAACTGACTCGGCTTGCTCTGCGCCACACGCCTCGGCCACTACGCCTCGGATGAATGCGCACATATTCTGTGCATCCTCAGAGGTTGCCGTACGGCCCGTACCAATCGCCCAAATGGGCTCATAGGCAATCACCATCGATGCGACATGAGCCTTAGTGACCCCTGCCAAGCCAGCAAGAATCTGCCCCTCGACCTTGGCCTCGGCCCGTCCCGCCTCACGCTCCTCGAGCGTTTCGCCACAGCACAAGATTGGCGTCATCTCGTTACCCAAGACAGCCTTGACCTTCTTATTCACATCTTCGTCAGTCTCGCCAAAGATCTCTCGGCGCTCTGAGTGCCCGACGATCACATGCGTCACGTTCAGCTTGGCCAACATTGGAGCCGAGACTTCGCCGGTAAACGCACCTTTGGGTTCGAAGTAACAGTTCTGCGCACCGATCAGAATCTTCATCTTGTCTGACTCGATCACCGTCTGAATCGAGCGAATGTCTGTGAAGGGTGGGTGCACCGACACTTCCACATTCTCGTGGTCGTCTACATCTAGGCGGTAGTGCAGCTTCTGCACACACTGAATCGCCTCGAAGTGGTTGTGATTCATCTTCCAGTTGCCACTGATAATGGGTTTGCGTGGGGTTGCCATATCGCTACCTCTTCGGTTGGTGATGCTTGGTTCTTGGCTGGTGTGACGGGGTCTTGGTCAGCCTGCGTTTGAGGCTAGGCGAAGTGCAGCGAGGCCCGGCAAGTCTCCCTGCTCAATGAGTTCAAGTGACGCTCCCCCACCTGTAGAGATGTGAGAAACCTGATCCGCAAGGCCGAACTGTGCAACTGCTGCTGCTGAGTCGCCACCACCGATCAC
>JBAXCX010000152.1:0-5839 GCA_037141255.1 Actinomycetes bacterium
AGGATCGGGCAGAGCCTGTGCCCCGTGGTCAGCGAGAGCGCGCTCAAACAACTCGGGTTGATCACCCCAGGAGCGCGGATCACCCATCATCACTTCAAACATCACGGCCCCTTCGTCGCCAGCGCGAATCGGACCAAATGCTGCACCTGCGGGCAGTTCAACATGGGTGCCCGAAGGACACCATCGCTCCCCAAACCAAGCCCCACCTTCGACAATGAACACCACGTGTGGGCTCAGGTGCCCATGCCGACGCACAATCATGCCGGGGTCGTACTTGGCATAGAGCGACAAGTACTGCGGGTCGGGAGAGAAGGCCAGCCACTTTTCCCAGACGGCGGACTCACTGCCATCGGCATTGCGCTGCCGCTTGACCTGCTGCCAAGTTTCTGAGGGGTCATCGAGATGACGAAACATTGCCTCGGCTGGAATGGAGGACTCAGCACTACTCACAGAAAGTAGCTTTGCACATAGCTACCCCCCGAACAAGGCAGGCCGCATCCAAACCTTGGCAGCGAGGGGAACTACGAAGAACACCTTTTCATCGCAGCAGGCCACAGAACTTGTTAGCTTTCTCAGAATCCACTAACTGAACGGGGTTCATATGTCAGCAACAACTACATCACCGAAGTTCAAAATGTCACCAAAGGCAAAGCGTTTCGCCTCGACAGGTGCACTCATGGGGATGGTTGCCATCTTCAGCACAGGTTGCACCGCAACTGACATTCTGAACATCGCAAGGATCGTCGGCTTCTTTATCTAGTTCTGCTTTTTATCTCATTCTGACTGCGTGGGTCTGGGCCAGATTTCTTTCGAAATCAATGTTCTAGATCCACGCAGTTCTGTTTTTCAGCGTTGTTCGCCTAGCTCGTCATTCCAGCACGACCCATTGGCGCATCAAGGCCCAGGCCGACAAGGCCGCGAGCTAGCTCAATTTCGCCCATATGGCGAAGGCCATGCTGGTAATGCCAGCACTCAATCCCATCGAGAACGGTGATTCCCTCGGGGCCAGCGACACGAGCGCTATAGCTACTCGCCGCAACTGGAGGGAACGGACGCTTGACGAGCACCTCGGTTAAGCGTGCTGGATCAAGCACCTCGAGCCATGCCTCGGTCCTATCAAATACTGTTCGCTGATAGACCTTGAACTCTTCGTAGTTTCCAATGCGCTGCTGAACCATCTCTTGAACGGTTTTTTCTTTTCCGTTGTCATTGATGGCCACCTGCACACGCTCCTGCCAGTCTTCGTTCCAGATGGGGAGTTCTCCGGACAGCACCATAAACGTGAGGTCCTGCATGTTCGTGTAGTGAAACAAGGAAAAGGCAATGGGCAACACGCCTTCTCGTTCAAAATAATTGACGTGCTCCAATTCCATGCTGTCAACCGCTTGGTAATACAGCGAATGCATGGTCCTCATTCTTCTCTGCAACGAGTCCAGAACTAGCTCAGTCATCGGGTCTCCTTTGGCGGGCCCGCTGGCATGAGTCATGCCCTGGGCTTCTTACCTACTTGGGCAAAGAAATTGCCGTGGAAACCAAAGGGTAAGCGATCTGGCAAATGCATGCGGGCAATCGGACCAGCGGCCACCTCTCGAGCGTCAATGACAACTAGGTCAGTTCCAACAGCAGCACCTGTGGAGGAGTCTGCTGCTGGTCTGCGAGGCGTGACCATCGCAAGGAGCCAGCCGTCGTTTTCTGCCAGGCCGCTCGGATCGGCCACAAAGACTGCTTCGCCAACAACCATTCCTGGGCCAGCAAACCATGTTGCACGCTCGCCGGTCAGGTCGTCATAGCTCACCACAGTGTCAAAATGACCGATCACATCTGGCACACCCGAGAACGCAACCATGTAGCGGTAGCGGTTTTCCACACCTAGATACGCCTCATTGATTCTTGGGAAATCACCGCCTAGCTCGTCGAGTCGCTCCTGCAGAACGGTGCCGGCGTTCAGGTTGACCGTAAAGCGAGTGGGAAGGCCAGGGTCGGCCTGAGCGCCCTCGGTGTTCATGGCGCTGGCCTCACTCGTTGAGTAAGCCTCACTGTTGAGAACTGAGCCCGAGAATGTGAGCACTCCGTCCTTGACCCAACCATTCCAAAAATGATTGACGTAAGCGTCCTCGGTCTGGAACCAACGTGTATGCGTTTCGCCGTGAGCCAGCACACCGATCCGCGTGCCGTGCGCAGGTTCCCAGCGAAACATTGATCCACCGTTCAGCGCAGATTCAAGGTCCATCAACAGCGGCGAATCTACGAACACCACATAGTCCTCGGTGACGACAAAATCGTGCATCACCACAGCCTCGGCCAGTTCGATATCGACAGTGCGAACGAACTCACCCGCAGCATCAATCAGGTGATACTGCAGATACGGAGGCTCCGACAGGTAAGAGAACGCATGCAACTCCCCCGTCCTTGGGTCGACTTTTGGATGCGCAGTAAACGGTCCCGTGATGGCGCCGCCAAAAGTATGCAATCCGACTGTGCCCAGATCGGTAGTTACCTCGGTGGCAGGAGCGGCTTCATACAGCGCCAGAAACCTGCCGGCATGGTTCACGATGTTGGTGTTGGCTGGGTTCTTGATGGGCCCTGCGTTGCCGACCTCTTTACGCGAAGGCAAATGCAGTTCTCCCATGCCGCCATACAGCGAACGCCCAACTGCAATTTCTGCCTGGAGCGCTGAGGTTCTAATCCAACGTCGACGATAGGTGGGCTCTCCCTCACCAAATATGACTCTGTGCAACATGGCATCGCCATCGAACATGTGGTAGCCGCCACGGGGCTCGAACATGGGGTTCGGCCCGTTACGTATGTACATACCGCTCAAACCTGCTGGCAGATTGCCAGTGACGCCCAGCGTCACGTCATCGGACTCGGTTTTGAGTGGCGTAAAGAGTCCGCTCAGCATCGGCTGACGCTGAGCGTTGGTGACGGTTCCCACCAACTCAGTTTGATCAGTAGCTGTCACAGAGTTCTCCGATCCCTCAAACGGAGATCAGGTTAACACCGTTTAGTAGATTCCTGATGGTCGGGTACCTAGCTGACGAGAAACAGGCTCCTTCGATCTGCGCCAGCTAGTCGTACCGTTTCTGGATCAAAGGCTGCAGGCAGAACCGCTTCGCTATCGCGGCCGAGCAGAACGAACTTTCCATCGCTCAGGGTCTCGTGCAAACGGAACCCCTGCACCCACCGTTGCGAGTAGGCACACCAGACGTCTACTGCAGTCTCTGGGTTGGGCTGGCCCACGGTTCCATCCCGGCTCACCGTCAGTTCATCATCTCTACGTACTGCCTGGTCCATGCCATCCCCTGATTCTGCTGAAACAACGACGAGGTCGAATTTCCCCTATCGGCAGAATCAGGAATAACTGAAGCATTTATTTCAGAAATATTTTGTCGAACTATGCAGTCTGGGGTTGGGCTGTCATGGTGCGAGCCTGCGCCCGTTCGCGGCGAATGCGGCGACGCTCTCGTTCGCTCAGACCACCCCAGATTCCGAACTTCTCTCGGTTGGACAACGCATATTCGAGGCAGTCTTCTCGCACGACGCAGCCCTGACACACCGCCTTCGCATCCTTTGTCGACGCCCCCCGTTCAGGGAAGAACAAATCTGGGTCAACCCCGAGACAGTTCGACAACACCTGCCAGCTCTTTTCTGGATCGGTCTCGTTCATGTGGCGGGTCCTTCCCCTGTTCAGTGGTACCTACGCAGGCGTTTGTTGCATAGGAGTTGAGCGTTCGGCAACTCGTACACCCCCCCAGAGGCTCCAAGTTACAGCTTTGTGATTTCCCAGTTTGACCGGTTGGGAGCAGGAGCGCAAGCCGCTTTTACAGACCGCGCGATTCTGGCTGCCGAGCCGTCAGCGAACCGAGCAGAAGTGGTACCGAGGGGGCACTCCGTCGCAGAGGTCAGCAGCGAGGTCACCGATCGTTGGAGTGAACTTGAATCCGTGACCTGAACACGGCGAGCAGACCACCACGGCCCCTTGTCTACGCAGAACAAACTGCTGATCTTCAGTAGAAGTAAAGAGACAGCGGGTTGAACTCTCTGGGGTTGGAACGAGTCCAGGGTGCCACTCACGAACGTAAGCAACCACTTGTTCCACATCAGTGGCGTTATCGACGCCCACCTTTACCCCAGATCCGCTAGCCGGGTCAGCAGTAGACGCGCCGAGTGGCGACTCCATTCCATATGCACCAAAAGACAGCCTGCCCGCACTCTCATTCATATGGTGCAAAAAGCTTGGCCATCGGGTGGTGGAATCGCGTTTGCGAAAGTGAACCGGTATCTGCCCCGTCACGGCCAACTCGGGTAGCACAAACTCCTCTGGCAACAGGTCCGAGACCCAGGACCCGGCTGCGACTACCACTACTTGAGCTTGGACCAAGCTGTACGCGGTGCGCAGCACGACTCCTTCCGTGACCATGGTGACTGACTTCACTGCTTCGTTAAATCTGATCGACACACCCCGAGCAGCAGCGCAGCGGTGCAGCGCAGCCACCGTCCGGTCTGCAAAGACCCTGCCACCATCGGGAGAATGAACCACAGCCTGATCGAATCGCATGCCAGGCCAGCGAGCTTCGGCCTGAACCGGAGTCAGCCGCTGGGCTAGGAATCCTGCTGCTTCTAGATTGTTCGCAACCTGTTCGATTGCCTCGGGGTCTCCGTGGTCGATCTGCCCGGACTGCTCGAGTAGGACTTGCCCCGATTCCTGTTGCAGCTCGGCCCAAGCTCGCAGCGACTCGCTTGCTAGGCGAACATAAGTTGGGTCGCGATAGGCGACTCGAAAGATCCGAGTTGCCCCATGTGAGGAGCCGTGCTGATGCCCGGGGCCGAATTGCTCGAGCAGGATCACCGAATGGCCCCGACGCGCAAGTTGCCATGCAGTGGCCGAGCCCATCGCCCCTGCACCGATCACCGCAACCTCAAACCGCTCGGCACTCAGCACTGCCTAGACCCCAACAATCGGTTCATCGCCCGGTCGAGGGTCAACGAGCGGGCAGCGGGTGCCGGTATAAATCGTAGGCATACAGCGATTGCAATGAACACAGCCCGAACTCGTTGCCGACCCAGCCTGGTACTTATTGATGAGGTCCGGATCGTGCAGCAGCGCTCGTCCCATCGCCACAAACGCAAACCCTTCGGCCACTGCAGCCTGAGCAGTTTCGAGCTTGCTAATCCCTCCAAGCAGAATGAGAGGCAGGCTCACCTGAGCCTGCACCTGTTTGGCAAGCGGCAAGAAGTAGGCCTCTTGGTAGGGGTAGCTGCGAAGGAACTTTTTTCCAACGAGCTTGAACCCGGGGCGCAAATACCAGGGCAGCGTTGCACCAAATTGTTTGAGCGGCGCGCGGCCCTTGAACAAGAACATCGGATTGGCCAGCGAACTCCCGCCAGTGAGTTCCAGTGCGTTGAGTGCACCGTCCGCCTGCAGCCACTCAGCAACCTGAATGCTCTCTGTAATGCCTAGTCCGCCGCGAAATCCGTCAACCATATTGAGCTTTGCAGTCACCGCAACCGACTCCCCCACCGCGTCACGAACAGCGAGCACGACCTGGCGAGCGAACCGCGCTCGGTTCTCAAGCGAGCCACCAAAACGGTCAGTGCGCTGATTGAACTTTGGGCTCAGAAATGCACTCAACAAATAGTTATGACCGAGGTGGACTTCGAGGGAATCAAAACCCGCTTCGACACACAGCGCAGCGCTTCGCGCATAGTCATCGGTAATCCTTGCGATATCAGCCTCGGTGGCCGCTCGGGTTCGACGCAGGCCAAGGGGGTTAAACATCCGCCCGGGCGAAATGGACTGAACATGATTTGAAGAGGCGTTCGCCACAGGTCCGGCATG
>JBAXCX010000153.1:0-5737 GCA_037141255.1 Actinomycetes bacterium
GGGATCGCTCGTGATCGCATCAGGCTCGTACCTTGGTGCCTCTCGCAGCCCCTCGTTGCCCATGCAACTCCTCCTGCCCAGCCTGCATCGACTCCGGCGCCGGACTCTGCTGTCGATTCAGCTGAGTTGGCTGGAGTATCTGCGAAAAGTTTCAACACCCAGAGCAAATATTTCTTGTATCCAGCAGTCACCTATCCGCACAAGAATCACCTGATGCTTCTCGAAGCATTTGCGCGGGTAGTGAAGGATGATCCTGAAGTTTCTTTAGTCCTGACCGGTGCGTCTGGTCCCCTTGAGGGCGAGGTCCTTACCCGAATCCAACAGCTTGGACTCTCAGACTCAGTGCAACGCAGGGGTCGGGTGTCCCAGGAGCAACTTGACGCCCTGTTTGATCGCGCCGTGGCTGTGGTGGTGCCAAGTTTGTACGAGGGATTCGGACTTCCAGCACTCGAGGCCATGTGGCGAGGGTGTTTAGTGATCGGATCAGATCGAGGTTCTCTGCCCGAAGTACTGCGCGCCGAGGACCTTGTTCACGCAGAGGATCTGACAGCATGGGTGACTGCCATGCAGTCTGTACTGGTGCTCACGACATCTCAACGAGACGAGAGAGTGAAGGCCGGCCAACTCCGAGCGGCGGCTTTTACCCCTGAGCGAACTGCAGATGCCTTGCTCAACGCCTATCGATCAGCAGGCGGCATCCTCCATGAAGGCTAAGCCTATGGACCTGTTGATTCTGTGCCCACACTTCGCTCCAGACTTGGCACCAACGGGCGAAGTGATGACCGCTATCGTAACTGCCTTAGCGGACCGCGGGCACCGCCTGCATGTGATTACCGCCCTGCCTTGGTATCGAGATCATGCCGTCGAACCCGGCTGGGGTGGCCGGCCATGGCGAACAGAAAAAACCGCGTGGGGGAGAGTCACACGACTCCACCCGTTCCCCACAGATAAGACCAACATCCCTGCCCGGGCTATTGCTTTTGCAGGCTTTACCGGAATGGCAACGGTTGCAGCCCTCGTTAGCCGAAAGCGACCCGATGCAGTCGTGGTGATGTCGCCGCCGTTACCGCTTGGTATCTCGGGGTGGCTCGTCGCGGCCACCCGCCGCGCACCATTCGTGTTCAATATCCAAGATGTCTTCCCCGACGTGGCCATCGAACTTGGAGCCATCTCGAACCCGCGCGTCATCGCAGTGGCATCCTGGCTTGAAAAATTTTTGTACAAACGCTCCGCTGCAGTCACCGTGCTCTCAGAAGACCTTCGCTCCAATGTGGTGAACAAGTTGCAAGGGGATCACCCAGAGCGCGTTCACGTGATTCCCAACTTCGTCGATACGGTTCGAATCCAGCCAGCTGATGCAGAGAACTCGTACCGATCGGAGTACGGGCTTTCCGGAAAGACGGTGGTGCTCTACGCAGGAAACGTGGGCATGTCTCAGTCGCTTGAACTCCTCGTCGAAGCAGCCCGCCGCAATCAGCATCGCGAGGACTTGGTCTTTGTGATCAACGGTGGTGGCTCAGCCGTAGAGGGTTTGCAGGATTCGGCAGTGGGGCTGAGGAACCTGAGGTTCATTCCGATGCAGCCACGGGAACGCCTCCCCGAGTTACTTGCAGCGGGCGACTTGCATGTGGTGCCACTCAAGCGCGGCCTTGCCCGCTCGAGTGTGCCCTCGAAGCTGTATTCGATTCTTGCCGCAGCGCGACCGGTGCTCGCGAGTGTGGACGCCGGCACGGAAGTGGCGGAAACGATTCGAGTTGCTGGCGCTGGCCGGGCGGTAGCGCCCGAAGACCACGACGCCTTTTGTTTAGCTCTCGATCAGATGCTGTCTGACCCCGTGGCGCTTGCACAGATGGGCGCCGCTGGCCGAGCCTTTGTTGAGGGTTGGGTATCGCCGGCTGCGGTTGGTGCTGCATATGAGAATCTGTTTGAGCGGCTGCACCCAAACTAGGGGCATGCGTGCAGGTCGAACATCCCCGCAGTTACTCGGGAAAATCGAGTTCTTTCGCTTGGAGTTCTGCCCGGTGGGCCTCTGCGACTACCTTGTACCTCCGTATGGGTAAGGCCTCTTCTTCAAAGAAAATCAAGCGCGTCCAACAGGCTGGCGTCAGCCGAGCACCTGGGCAGCGTCGAAACCTTGGATTTCCAGCGTTGATTCTCGGCATCATTGTCGTAGGCCTGGTGATGGTGTTCTATGCCCGTAGCCTAAAGGTGGTCAAGGTCGGCGCGGCCCCGGTGATGAACCAAGACAAGTGGTACTCGGCCTACGGGCTCGATATCTGCGGTGCGTTTCAGGAGAACCCAGTAGCAATTGGGCCCGATAAGACAGGCATCTATCCAAACAGCGATGGCTTAATCCAGATTGCTCCGTTCGTTCCCTCGGCTGCAGGAGAGAAAGCACAGTTCGGCCTATATGCAGATCAGATTGGACTCAAGCTCAGTGACGGAGAGTTCACTCTTGCCGATGGAACCACCAAGAAGAATGGTGATACATGCACGGATGACAATGGGAAGACGATCGAGGGCAAAGTGGTGATGTATGTGTGGCCACCACAGGCCACTGATGCAACCAAGCCAAAGGTGGTGACGAGCGACCTAGCTGCTCAGCGCTTCGCTGAGAATGGCCAAGCGTTTGTGCTGGCGTTTGCGGCCAACGGTTCCAAACCCAAACTGCCGCCTTCTTTGCCCGCCCTGCAAAATCCAAGCTCCACCCCTGCATCACCGACATCGGTCGCACCGGCAGCTTCGACCACAACCACAATTGCCGAGGGCGGTGCTGGTGCAGCAGACGCCTCAACCACCACCACTGTGGCCGGCGGCTAAGGGCGCGCATGCTCGCCGTTGTTTTGGTTGGCGGATTCGGAACCCGCCTTCGTCCGCTCACGTTAACGAAACCCAAGCAGATGTTGCCGGTTGGTCAGGTGCCGATGCTTGAACGCGTTGTTGCCAAACTCGGCGCGGCCGGAGTCACTCAAGTGGTTCTCTCGCTGGGCTATCAGCCTGATGCTTTCTTGGAAGAGTTTCCGACCGGCACCTGCGCTGGTGTCAACATGCATTACGCCGTTGAACCGGAACCGCTCGATACCGCCGGTGCGATTCGGTTTGCTGCACAAGATGCCGGAATTTCTGAGCGGTTCTTTGCCGTCAATGGCGATGTACTCACAGACCTTGACCTTCGAGCGCTCTGGGCGGCTCATGACGCATTTGGTGGCGAGGCAACGTTGGCGCTTACTCCCGTCGAAGACCCATCACGGTACGGCGTTGTGCCAATCGATGCCGACGGACGAGTCGAGGCCTTTATCGAAAAGCCCGCAGCCGGAACAGCTTCGAGTAACTGGATCAACTCAGGAACCTACGTGCTGGAGCCGGCCCTTCTGGATCGGATTCCCAGCGGGTGCAGGGTTTCAATCGAGCGCGAGACCTTCCCAGCGATCGTTGACGCTCGGTCGTTGTTTGCGGTGCAGTCAAATGCCTACTGGATTGACGCCGGAACCCCAGAAGCCTATCTGCAGGCCAATCTTGACCTATTGGACGGTCTGCGAGGTACGTCCGAAGCTGGGCTTGACCCCTCAGCAACGCTGCATTCAGATGCAGAGGTGACCCGATCGGTGATTGGGCCCGGCGTTCGAATCGAAGCCGGGGCACAGGTTCAGGATTCGGTGGTAATGGCCAACAGCCGAATAGGTGCAGGGTCGCGAATTAATCGATCAATTTTGGGTGGTGGTTCCTCAGTCGGAGACTCCTCCGAGCTGAGTCACCTGACCATCCTTGGATTTAACCAGGCTGTTCCAGCTCATACGCATTCGGTCGGCGAGCGGTTTCCGCCTGCGGAAACCTGGTGAGATTCTCAACGAGTAGGGGCGCAGGATGAAAGCATTAGTAACGGGCGGAGCTGGATTTATCGGCTCTAACTTGGTGGACCGCCTCTTAGCCGAAGGCCACAGCGTTGAAGTGATCGATAATCTCTCAACTGGCAAACTTGCGAACCTTTCTGAGGCTCGCGCGAATCGGGACCACGATTTCTCTTTCCACCAGATTGATATTTGCGATCCGTCCGTTGCCGACTTGATTGATCGAAACAAGCCCGAAGTTATCTTTCACCTGGCAGCTCAGATTGATGTTCGCGTCTCGGTTTCGGATCCGTTATTTGACGCTCGCGTGAATGTGTTGGGTTCGCTCAACGTCATTGAAGGTGCCCGACGAGCAGGCGCTCGAAAGCTGGTCTTTGCCTCCTCGGGTGGCACGATCTACGGAGTGGTTGATCCAGAAGACTTGCCCGTTTCAGAGGCGCATAGTCAGCACCCCGTCGCACCGTACGGCGTCTCGAAAAAGGTGATCACCGATTACTTGTACGCATTTCGCGAACTGCATCAGATGGAGTACACCTCACTGGCCCTTGCCAATGTGTACGGCCCGCGCCAAGACCCGCACGGCGAAGCAGGAGTGGTTGCCATCTTCGCTGGCAGGCTCCTGTCAGGTGAGACCTGCACAATCTTTGGTGATGGCTCTCAAACGCGAGATTACGTCTATGTCGATGATGTGGTGGATGCGTTCGTACGATCCGCAGAGCGAGGAAGCGGCTTGCTGTGCAACATCGGGACGGGGATCGAAACCTCGGTGACTGCGCTCTATGGGGCCATGGCGCTCAATGCTGGAGTCGATACCGCTGCCGATTTCGCACCTGCTCGAGACGGCGAACTGCAGCGCTCTTGCCTTGATGCCACGCGCGCCAAGATGCACCTTGGGTGGGAGCCCTTCACGGACTTGCCCGCTGGCACTGCCGAGGTGGTTGAGTTCTTTCGGACTCAGCAAACTGAAGCGCAGAGACGTTAGAAGGACCACAGCTCAACGTGTCGCACACCCCCCGATCTGAGAGTGAGAAGTAATGGAACGGTTTGCTAACAAGGTGGCGCTGATCACTGGTGCTGCCTCGGGGATTGGTCGGGCCACTGCGGAGCGCCTCGCCCGAGAAGGCGCAACTCTGGCCCTAGTTGACCTGAATGAAGATGGTCTGAACGAGACGGTGAACACCTGCCGAGCTATCGGGGCACAGGTGTTGTTGCTCCTGGGCGATATTTCTTCTGAGTCCTCGGTGGCGAAGATCATTGAGGCCACCGTGACTGAGTTTGGGCGTCTTGACGTGCTCTGCAATATCGCCGGAATCCTGCAGTTCAAGGACTTTCGCCTGACTACTTTGGATGACTTCAACAGAATCATTGGGGTCAACCTGACAGGAACCTTCCTCATGTGCCGCGATGCGTTGCCACACCTATTGGAATCTCACGGGAACATCGTCAACATGTCGTCAACTGCAGCGCTTGGCGGTCATCCCTGGACGGGTCCCTATTCGGCCTCGAAGGGCGGGATTCAGGCTATGTCGCAAGGGATTGCAGTTGAGTTTGGCAAAATGGGTGTGCGTTGCAATTGCGTAGCCCCGGGGTCGATTCTGACGCCGATCCAAGATGCATTCGAACTGCCAGAGGGTGCGGACCCAAAACTGCTTCATCGCATCATGCCGCTCGATCAGATGCGTGGTCCCGAGCAGATTGCTTCGGCTGTGGCGTATCTTGGCTCAGACGATGCAGCACACGTCAACGGCACGGTTCTCAAGGTGGACGGAGGAACCCTCGCATGAAGTTCCCAGAGGTGAAAGGCTGCAGCGTGTCTAGGTCAGCCGGGGTGACAGCATGAAGTTCCCAGAGGTGAAAGGCTGCAGCGTGTCTAGGTCAGCCGGGGTGAC
>JBAXCX010000154.1:0-5735 GCA_037141255.1 Actinomycetes bacterium
GGCAAGGGCGAACCGAATGCCTGCTCGCCTCCCCCTGCCGGAAGCGGATTTGTGGGCACGTACACCCGCATCATGACCGAGCCAAGACTTGCGGCAGACATCTGGTTGGTGTGCTGCCCAGAACCAGCGAAAATGTCTGGGCTGATGTTGACTGTCCATCGTCGCTGCAACGGGTCATGCGAGGCCGTCTCATCTACGAACGGGTTCTTACTTCCGGGGTCTGGATTCATCTTGACGTCGGCCAAGCTGTCTACAACGTCGCCTTTGATGTCGTAGGTGATGAGCGACATGTATCGCGCCTCGGCATAGGTGCCCCTGAGAATCAGGCGTTGGCCGGGCAGCAGCGTGTACTTGGTGGTGAAGTAAGTGGCCCCCGAATCGGGGTAGGCCACGTTGAGGATCTCTTTATTGCCCTTGAGCGGCCAACCACAGCCAATCCCCGCGTTTGGTTGCGGCGCGCAAGCACCAAGCCCAATCGAGACCAGGGCCAAAATGCAGACACCAAGCCCAACACGCAACGAGTTCGAACGAAGATTCATTTGTATTCCCCCAACATCAGCATCCCGAAACCGATTTCGCCTAGCGCCTAAAGATATGTATCAAAGTATATTTTGTCAATGGCAGTGCAAATACTTATTGATGACATACTCACGTATCACCCGATCCCAAGATCTGCAGCAACTTGTCAGGCTGCAAATACTGCTGCCACTCGATTGAAGCGGGGGTCATCGTCCCCGAGGATTCGCCCAACCCAGCGCAGAACTTCTGCTATCTCAACTCTCGTTCCAGCGGTGCGGATTGCGTCAATATCCACCCAGTCCTTCGGACGGTTGAATGCCACCTTGCAGACGATGAGGTGCTCTGGGGCGAGAACTTGAATCTGTCCATCGGCAAAGGGAACGACCCGCTTTGCTTGATCGGCCGCCTCATGGAATGGGTCATAGGCAAAGAAGAGGTCAACAGGAGTCCGACCCCAGAACACTCGTAGTTGCCCATCATCGAGGGCCTGCTGAGCACCATTGCGAACAGCAACAGAATCAAGATCCGCACCGATCTCGGCCAAGACCAATAAGACCGCCTCCGCATGCTCAACTTGAAGAAACACATTGAGGTCAATGTCTTGAGTAGCCCTAGGCTCCGCATAGTAGGCAAGCGCTAGGGCCCCGCCGAATGCATGAGGCAGCTTTGTTAACGCCGAGGAGATTCGCTGAATTTTCTCCGGGAGCGAGATTTCATTCACTGCTCGGCGCCGCCGGGGCCGTGGACTGAAGTCGCGGAAAGTTTAAAGGCCCAGGCACACGCTGTGGAAGTGCATCGGCCAATAAGAGAACATCAACGAGCCGCTCCCCGCTCTCTTGGGGAGTTGCAGGCACTGACTGACCGGCGGCTTCGGGCAGCAGCGTCACGGAGAGCCGCGATCCGGCCGCCTCGACAAGGCGCCTGAGAGTTTCTAGTGATGGGTCACGCAGGCCATTTTCATAGGCCGAGATGACCGGCTGCGAAGTGCCCGCACGCTGGGCCAACTGCACTTGAGTGAGCCCGTGGATGATTCGCGCCGTTCGAATTGTCTGCGGAGCATTCATCTACGCATCCTACTGCGGATATATCGTTTTGTATATATTGCTCAATCAAAGGCTGGCGACCAACACAGTTCCTGCGGATGAAACCACCGCAGCGGGGCCTTTAAGAAAGTGTCCTCGCGGCAACTTAGCAACCCCTTTTTAAGTTGCCGCATACTGTTGAGAGATGCCCGACAGGTTCAGCGGCGAAAAGGTCACCTATGAAACCAGCGACTGCATCCTGGGAAAGGTTCTCGTTGCTCAGACAGCAACTGGCGTGTGTGCCATCCTGCTGGGCGATTCGGAACAGGAACTGCTTGACGAGTTGCGCAGCCGAACGGCGGGAGCCGAACTGCAAGCAGGTCAAAAAGGTTCCGGCCGGACGGGCTCAGACCCAACCGCTGCAGCTGCTGTGGTGGCGCTGATCCGCAACCCGGACCAGGCCGTGCGCCTACAACTCGACATTCGCGGCACGAGATTCCAGCAGAAAGTTTGGCAGCAACTCCGGGCGACCCCCTGCGGAAGCACCATGAGTTACTCGCAGGTTGCCACGGCTATCAGCCAACCAACCGCGGCGCGTGCCGTGGCTGCTGCCTGTGCGGCAAACCCGATCGCAGTGGTTATCCCCTGTCACCGAGTGATCGCCGCGGACGGAACCATGGGTGGGTATCGCTGGGGAATAGAACGAAAACGGAGACTGCTTCAAGCCGAACAGTCTGTTTGAGACCATCCGCTTGAAGCAGTCGCAGCTAGGTCAGGGGCGCAGCCGATAGAGCGAAATCTGGGTTGGTCGCAACTGTCCGCGGAGCCAGATTGGGTCGCCGCGATCAACGGGCGAGGAGTAGTCGGCCACCAGGATCGACCCATCTGGTTCGTGCACCACAGCCGCAAATGAAGTGTCGCCACAAGAGGGCAAGTCGAGCACCCAGTCCAACGCGAGCGTGTCTGTGTTGACAGCGAACAGCGCGCTGCGCTTGCGCGTCACTGACCACACTGCCTGATCAACTCGAATGGCTACCGGCCCGGACACCCACGAGGGCATGTGGTCGTAGCGGCCGCCAAAGGCGAGTTGCCGGCGGGCGAACACGTAGGGCTTGCCCTGCCAGAGAAACATGTTGGGCGAGTCTGGCTTCTGGCTGATCGGCGTCACGCTCAGATGTTCTAGGTCTGGGCCTAGGAGTAGATCGCCGCCGCGACGAGTTGGCCCCTCGTTGCGCGTCAGGCCCACTATCTGTCCATCTGGCAGTTCTACAAGCTCACACTCGGTGCCACCCGGGTGCAGGTCAACTGCGCTACTCCAAGTTTCAAGATCATCGCTCCAGCGCAGTTCCACTACTGGGTCAGCTGGTCGTGCGCTGTACATCTTTTCGGCACCTCGGTACCCGATCATCGCCCAGCGGTTCTGCAGCTTCGTTATGCGCCACGGCACCACAGATTCCTGCAGCGCTGGTTCGGGAGATGTCCAACTGTGGCCGTCAGTGCTCAGGCGATGCACGCCCTGTGGCTGAAACTTTTTGGGATCGGTTCCGAGTTTCATGAACCACAGCTGCAGCCGCCCTTGGTGAATCACCCAACGGGGCTCGCGCAGGTCGGCTCCAAGCGCCACGGTGGTTTCGTGACGCCAAGGGCCATCGGGTCCCGGAGCAGAGCTGACTTCTAGACGAGCCTCAGCTGAGGCAAAGTGCGTGGGGGCAGTCCTCCAAGCCAGCCACAGCCGGGACTCGAAACGAGTCAGGTCCAAGTTGTTGTTGGCACTCAGGCAGTCCACACCCGCTGCTGCAGGCCCTGGCACGAGCAGGCCAAGCGGCTCCACAGCGATCATGCGCAGAGTATGCACCAGCAAGCGGCGCTAGGACTGAGAAACCGCCAAATCACAGATCGTCTGTTTGGCTGCGAGGCCGGCCTCTGTAGTCCAGCCGCCATAGACCTTTGTAGTGAATACCTCGAGCACCGCTTCAGTTGCAGCAATCTTCTCGGCCTGTGATTTGGCAGGCTCTGCTTCTTGAGCTGAACCGATCACGCCTGCGCAGATCAAGCGTCGCAGTAGCTCGTCGGCATCCAACTGGTAATACCCACCGTCGAGTTGCTCTTGACCCACCTGAATCGGGTTGTGCTTGGTCAGAGCAGCCAGGAACTGCTGTTGTAGTTCAATCTGCCGCTCCCCTTCTGGCTTCCACAGCTGCGCAAGTTCGCTGACTCGCATCTTGAGCCGGGCAAAGAGTTGAGAATCTCCGAGACTGTCACCGATTGCCTCGCAGACATTGCGGTAGTACCAGAGTGTTCCGGCAAAGCCGCCCTTGAAGTTGGCCCAGAACTTTGACTGCTCAAGGGTGGTGGTTCCTGCAGCGCGTGCGTCAGCAATCTGAGCCTCAATGTTGTGAACCTTGTCTGCACAGGTCACTCTCAGACCTGCGGAATCTGCGGTGTGACTAAGGTGCTCGATGTAGGCCTCTTTTCGGGGCCGCCACGGCTGCTTTGCTTCACCCTCGGCCGGGTTGGCATCAGTGCAGAGCTCAACAAAGCTGGTGGCCCGAAGACCGAAACGCTCCCGCAACTCATCGGGCTGAGTCGGCGTGTCTTCTAAGACATCATGGAGCAGCGCAGCAATGGCCTGATCCTCGTCTCCACCGTCTTCCCACACCAGAGCCGAGACGGCTAGCAGGTGATAGATGTAGGGAATCCCCTTCCCGCCCTTTCGAGCTTGACAGCGGTGCTGATCGGCGGCAAAGAGTAGAGCTGCGTCGTAGCGCTCGCTGTATTGAACGCCACTTTCGCCCTTGCCCTTGGCGGTAGTTGGTTTGGCCGGTTGTGGACTGGATGTTTCGGTCATCTTCTCCCCTTCTTGTCACCCTTAGAGTACTCAGGGTGTGTGACAGTTTGCGAAGGCTTCAGGGCCGATTCAGTCAACCAAGTACAGCCCTAATCGAGGCTGTCACAGCTGCATCTGCGACACCCAGTGCTGCAAGTTCGTCCTCGGCCAGGCCGAGTTGGAGCACCTGCTGCCAACCGTGCACACCCAACAACACCGGGGTGGCTAAGGGTGCAGCAATATTGTTCCAAACACCGCCCGACACAACTTGAGCGGGAAGACTCATCGCAGTGCCATTAACGATGGCCGCAACAATGTCCACGGCCGCATGGGCGGTAACAATCTCGGTAGTCCTACCCGAAGTAAACGCAGTAAAGAACGGTTTTACTGCTACCCGCAGATCAACTGGTAACGCCTTGACTCGCTCGTAGGCATCATGAATTCGACCCTGAGCAATGAGGTCTACCATCGCAGCGCGTTCGGCGGGTACCTCTTGTGGAAGGTCGCGAAGGTGACGACCTCGTCGGATTCTTTCGATACCGGCGCTCAGGTCCTCGGCCGCAATTCCCTGAACTTGGATAGAACTCCAAATGGGCACCAGGTGGTCGCCATGTTGGCCCAGGACCATTGCGCTAACACGTGGCCTTTGCACACCAAACTCAACTGCTAGTTCCTGTCGAAACCGGAGCGTGTCTGACCATCCAGCAGCGCCAAGTACGCGCTCCGCCGGAAGATGCTGCGCAAAGATATGCACCCCCAGTTCAACAGGATTCGATTGCACAATCACGATCGGGGGCTCTGGCAATTTGGCCAACGCTTGGGCATACTCCGCAAACATCTCGGCGTTCAGACGCCCGAGAGCGAGCCGGTCCAGAGGAGCCCCCGGGTTCAGCGAAACAGTGGCACCGGCCATCATCACAACAATCTCGGCGCGGACCTCTGCTGGTGAAAATGCAAGCTCGATTCGGGGAGCCCAATCAGCAAACGCATCTTGCAGGTCTGCACGCAGACCCCAGAGTTCATGCTCGCTCTCGCCCCCTCGGTGCCCAACAAGTTGGAGTCGGGCAGATGCAGGAAGCACCCGTCCTTCAATGAGTTGCATGGCAACCTGGCGGCCACATACTCCGCCTGCTCCGATAATTGCTACGTCCACGATTCACCCCTGACACTTCGCTCTGGCTCTGCACCATCACCTTGCACCATCACCTTGCACCATGACCGTGCAGCGTTGCGGACAAGCGCCGCGCTGACTGCCGCTGACACTACCGGCGAGCTTCCGTTCGGTGTGTAACCTCCGAAGGCATGACAGCCTCGGGGTACATTCACGGATTTGGGGCTCAAGAGGAACGACGGCTCTGGGAGCAGGC
>JBAXCX010000155.1:0-5674 GCA_037141255.1 Actinomycetes bacterium
TAGCGCGTACCCGGATAGAAGGGGCATTCATCCCCACACCCCATAGTAATGACCACATCCGAAGCTTCTACGGCGGCATCTTCAAGTCGTTTCGGAGTCGCTCCCGAACTCAGCAAGTCGATATCAAGTTCGGCCATGGCTTCGATCACTGCCGGATTGATCGAGTCGGCGGGAGCAGTACCCGCTGAGCGAACCACGACCCCAGATCCACCAACCTGTGCAAGAAACGCAGCCGCCATTTGTGACCGGCCAGCGTTATGGATGCACACAAACAAGACTTCGGGCAGTTTTTCAGACATCGGAAGATCCTTCGACGGGTGCCGCAGCATGGGGGTAGAAAAGACGGATTAGCCCGAAGGCAATCACGGTTCCAATAAGTTGCATCAGAATGAACATCGGCGCTGAGGACGGTGCGATACCAGCAAAGGTGTCGGAGAGCATGCGGGCGATCGTGACTGCGGGATTAGCAAAACTCGTGGACGAGGTGAACCAGTACGCACCAGCGATCCACGCACCAACGGCAAAGGGCACTACCGAGGCACGTCCGGTTCGCACACAGCCTTGAATCACTAACAACAGCCCGACCGTAGCGATCACTTCAGAAAGCCAGATACCGCCGCCTGATCTGATATGTGTCGAGACCTCTACTGCTGGCAGCGAAAACATCAAATTGGCGAGTACTGCTCCGCAGCATCCTCCAAAGATCTGTGCAATGACATACAACACGGTGTCGTTAGTAGAGGTGGATCCCAAAAAGCGATCCGTCAGGGTCACAACCGGGTTGAAATGTGCTCCCGAGACGGCACCGAACATCAGGATCAGCCCGATCAGCGCTGCCCCGGTAGCCGCAGCATTTTCTAACAACTGCAGACCAACATCGCTAGACAAATTCGTGGCCATGATGCCCGAGCCAATCACTGCAATGATTAGCAGCGCTGTGCCAAGTGCCTCGGCCGCCAAACGGCGAACCAAGTCCAGGCCGAGCGTTCCGGTGCCTGTTTCGGGCAGTACTGCTAGCTGAGCATCATCTGGGGGCATCTCTGTACTCATGCGGCCGAACCACCAGACTCAACTAGTGCCGACACGCGTCGAGTCAACTCATCGAGCGTGGAGTCAAAGGCACGGGCCGTGCCGAGTTTCACAGGATCGGGCACCGACCAATGCAACCAACTGCCGGCTCGCAGAGGTTGCACCTGATCAGCAAGTTCTTCATGAGCTAGTTCTTCATGAACGACATCACAGACGGTGATGACAAGCGTTGGACTCATGTTGATCTGACCAAGTCCTTTGGGAGCGCTGCCCACAAGTTGTAGTCCCCTGCGTTTTGCAGCGGTTACTGCTCGGCGATCAATTCGCTCAGCAGGTTCAGTTCCAGCAGATTCCGCTGCGCAACCTGAGATGTCTTCCCAGAGAGCCGCCGCTAGTTGGCTTCGAGCAGAGTTTCTGGTGCACAAGAACAGCGTTGGTCCAATCGGTACGCATTTTGTGGGAGCCAAGCCGCCGAGTGCCTCTGAGTTGAGGTGGATATAGCGTCGTCGGGCATCCCCGGCCGAAGTCGAGCGGTAAATCAGACCCACCTCTTCAAGAACATCAAGATGATGGGCCAACAGGTTTGAGGGCAAGCCGAACGCTGAGCGAAGTTCTACTGGCGAGCAGTCAGAGACAGTCAGTTCGTCAACAATGGCTAAGCGAACAGGATCACCGAGTGCGGCATGGCGGGCCGAGCGCAGATCATCCGGGATACTCATCTAACTAGTATGTAGCTCAGTTATTTATGAGTCAACTTTGATTGAGTGACTTTTCCTCTGCCTCAGGTGTTGCTGGAGCCTCCCGAGTCGGCGGTTTGGCCCAAGCGGCATCTCCGCGGCCTTCGCCCTGATCCAGCGTCAGGCCATGGTGGGTCTTTTCCCAATGTGAGGGATCCGTAACGAGTTGGATCATGGCGCGCAGAGCGGCGACTGCCATGAGTATCCAGTACAAGGGCGAGAGCAGTGCAGAGACCAACAACTCCGGCCGGCGGACTGCACGCAAGGTCAGAATCGACAGGTAGATAATCACCACATTGCCGAAGAACCACGAGAAGATTGCAAGGTAGTAGAGCGCTCCTGGGAAAAGCGCCTGAATAAATGAGGCCTTGGTCACAAACCACATCAGGGTCATGGCCCAGAACCACAGATTCAAAACCGCCAGAACTGGCGTGCTTCCCACAAATAAGCAGAAGTGCCCAAACCCAGCCCAACCCAAGTCGCGCACCATGCCGCGGGGGTCTCGCATGCCTACCAACCAGGTCTGCAAATATCCCTTGTACCAACGACTGCGTTGCTTGACCCAGTTAACGACATCAACATTTGGCTCTTCCATCGTCGAAGAATCCAGAACCCCAACGCGCCAGCCTTTTCGTTGCAGGCGAATTCCCAGATCACAATCCTCGGTCACGTTAAAGGCGTCCCAACAACCCACTTCCTCAAGTGCTTCACGACGGAAGTGATTTGACGTGCCACCAAGAGGGATGGGTGACTTGGTCGAAGCGAGCCCCGGCAAGTACAAGTTGAACCAAGTCAGGTACTCCGCCGTGAACCAGCGAGTCAGCAGGTTGGTGGTTCCCCCGTAGAACGAGAGTTTGCCTTGCAGGCATCCCACGTCATCGGCGCCGCGACTGAACGCAACCACGGCCCGGCGCAGTTGTAGTGGGTCAGGATGATCCTCTGCATCGTAGATAGTCACCAGAGAACCTCGCGCAAAGTACAGGCCAAAGTTCAGCGCTCTGGGCTTAGTCTGAGGCTCCCCTGCCGGTAACAGCAACACCTCAACGGGAAGGTCAGTCTCAATGGCACGAGCGGCCGCAATAGTCTCAGCGTCTCCCATCTCGAGCAGTAGCTTTACGTCGATTCGGTCCCGCGGGTATTCAATCCGATTCAAGGCGGCCACCAAGTCGGGAAGCACCTGCGGTTCGCCGTATGCGGGTACCAGCAGGGTATAGATCGGGAGTTCTTCATCGGGAACTGCCCGTGCATCCTCATCCGCTACCTGAATCGAAGAGTCATCTCCCAAGCCGATTCGAACCAGATAAATCCGATGACCCAGAGTAATCAGATACACCAAAGTGGCAGCAGTGGTCAGAACAATGAGGGTTCCAAGTGGGGCAAGAATCAGGCACAACACAACAGTTACTGCCATGCAGATCAGGCCAATTTTCTGACCCCGGTTGACCTGTGAGGCAGCGGTCATTCCTGGGTTCTTTGCCTCGACCCAACCTAAGGACTCAGCAAGAACCTCTTCGGCAAGGTCCTCTGGTATTTCACGAATCTTCATCCGCCAAACTCCACTGGCTCAGGCATTCGCGCCGATCGATCAGCCGAAGACTGAATCACTGTGCGTGCGAACTGTACGAGGAACGTCCGAAGTTCGTCCTGTCGTGCCGTCACATCACCACTTTGCGCACCACGCACTGCTTCATCGGCACGGATCCCAACTTGCCGGGCAATGGAGTCCTCAAGCGGTGGACTAGCTACACGGGCAGACTTGCTGTCATTGAGCAGCAAGACCACTCGTTCGTAGCGAAGGCCGTTGCCTTCACGAACTGCCCACAGCCAGTACACCGTGGTCCAAGCAAGGCCATCGGGATCGGCCCAATTCAACACTGTTCCCACCACGCCATTACCCAGGTCGACTCGTTTCACACCCTCGGTGCTGTAGCCGTGGAATCGGTAGCAGGCCTCAATCCCAAAATCACTAAACGCCTGAAGCTTGCCCGTGTTGATCACGTCGGCCAACACGGGAACCTCACTCCCTAATTGACTCGTACCGAGCGGCGAATACTGATATCGGACCCAGCTTGAATCCTCCCCAAAGAACCGCTTGCCGTTTTCGAAACTTCCTACGCGTTCGCCATTGAACCCATCTGGTTTCAACGAGACCTGCGAGAACTTCCCTACACGCGGATTACCGACAGAAGACGAGATTGGGTCATAGGCCGTCAGGTTGTGGTTGAACACCGACCCCAACAGCGCGATCACCACAATTCCCAACATGGCACGTCCAACAGTCGGAACAGCTGCAAGCACTGCTCGTGTCCGCGAAGGCCCACTGAATACAGGAAGGGACAGACCAAACCTTTGGGCCTGTAACACCATGATGAGCACCGCAATGTTGAAGGTGAACAGTCCAGCAACAGGGTGCAATATATCGATGGAAGCTTTTTCACCGAAGAGTTTTCCAACTGCCAAGATCGCAACAATTCGAATCACGTTGAACACCCACACAAGCGCAGTTCCAGCAACTAGCCAGCTGAACTTTGCTGACTTCGTTCCCCGAGCAACGAGTGTGAATGCAGAGGCAACTAACAAGAACCCCAACAAGCCGTTCGCACCCGAACAGGCAGACGCAACTTGAACCAGAAAGCTCCCCTGCGCACCACCGTGTGCCACCTGAAAGGTGATCCCGTCCCCTGCCGCCACCGTAGCTACGGGGATCACGCCCACGACCATGCGCACTGCGCCAGCAGTCAGGCCAGTCAGCGGCTCAAGGCCCAAGGTAACAAGTCCGCGAATAGGTATCGGCCAGGCCAGAAACAAAAAGAGAACTGCAGCCTTTGTACGCCACAGCATTCGAACCCCAAAAGCAAGCGCCACCACACCCGCCACAAATAGCGGCATTGTGAGCAGATCAATTCGGTACAGCCAGTACATCGTCGAGAGACGTGCCGGCAACAACACGAGAGAGGCAAACGCAGCAAGCACAAGGGGAACGCCGACTATGCGATCAATATGACGATCATGAATATTCGGCTCGTTGATGCTTGGCCTTGCCAGCGCGTAACCCAACACGGCCGCAATGATGGGGACAAGGCCCAAATATGCCAACGGAGTATCTACCGTGAGACCCCTCATCAGGGTCCAGAGCGAGGTGTGATAACACAGCAGGACAGCGAAAAGCGCTAGAGCTGTGCGGCCTGCCACCTTGCGGGTACCTTCGGACCAGCGGGGTTCTTGTTCAGCCTTCTCAATTGGATCAGCTGGTGGCGGATTTAGCAGCATGGCAGGACTCGTTCTTCTTTATCTTGATTGCAGACGAAAACCATTATTTGCTGGCCTGACTAGCCGACTGGTTCTGCCGGCGGCGCAGCACAAAGAACAGCCCAACCCCGAGCATGACGAGCGCGGAGAGCGGAAGCAGCAAAGCTAAGGGTGTCTCGCTCACTGCAGCCTGGGGCCCGGTCTGATCTTCTGGCACTGTGGTTGTGGGAGCCGGGTTCTCGACGGACACGCCCTCCACCTGCGACGGAACTGCACCGCCCGAGGCAGAGGCAGAGCCAGTCGGCGTGCCTCGACTCGCTCCCGTGCGGCTCACGCTTGCTCCAGCTACCTCAACATCTGCTTGATCTGCCCCTGCCCCTGTTGCATCTGCAGATAGGTCGGGCACGGTGCTTGGCACAGTGGCCGCCGGTGCGCCCACGGGTTCAGGCGGTGGTAGCGCATAGTTGGCCTGAGACTGGGCGTTCACCATAAAGGCGAGCACAGCAATTGGCGGCACGAGTAGCAACAGCAGGCTGCGATCGCGTGGAATCTTTGCGAGGAGGGCCTTCATCTTCCGAACTCCGGATCTGGTTTTGCTCGATTGGTTGGATCGGGGTCATTGACTTCAAAAAGTCGGTAATGAGTCTTTGGCGCTGACT
>JBAXCX010000156.1:0-5658 GCA_037141255.1 Actinomycetes bacterium
ACAAAAAAGCGTGGGTGTTGCAATCCTGCTTACCTTTTTATTCGGACCGCTAGGACTCCTCTACGCCACGGTCTCGGGTGGCCTGATAATGATACTGGTCTCGTTCTTGACTGCTCCCCTAGTCATCCTCTTTGGGATCCCGCAGCTGGCTATCTGGATCGGATGCATGGTTTGGGCTGGGGTGGCGGTTTCGAATCAGAACCAAGCCGCGATCATGGGTGCGCCTGTCAATGCAGGCGTTATGACGGCACCACAACAGCCAGCGATACAGCAACAACAACCGCAGCAGTACCAGCAGCCTCAGTACCAGCCGCAGCCGCAGCAATATGCGGCGCCTGCTGCCCTGCCGCAACAAACTGGTGCACCAAACCCGTATCAGCAAGGGACACCCGCTGAGCAACAAGTTCCGCCGCCTCGCTAGCTAATCACCAACTGCGACGAGCTGGCAGTGACGAGCCAGCAGTTCCGAACCACGTCCCTGAGTTCTTAGGCGAGGGCTGAGTTCTTAGGCGAGGGCGACTCGTACGAGTGACACATCGTCGTCGACCATCGCACCGGTTGATCGTTCTTGGATTGCGAGTGGGCCAATCTCGGGTTGCGTGAGACCGAGCAGAAGGGTCCAAGGGGCCTGCCCCAAAGAATCCTGTGTGATAGCCCACTGGGCCAGTGCGTCGGTCATCAGGAGAAGCACATCGCCTTGGCGCAGATTTCCCGAGGCGGTGCGGATAACCGGGAGCAGTCCCGCTCCTTCGGCTCCCGCAGTAGCTACTAGCTCGGGGTTACCACCAAATGCATCGGCAGAGTCGATCGGAAACGCGCACTCAAGGACGATTGCGGATCCGTGTGGGCGGACTTGGATCAAACAACTATCGCCAACTGCTAGGGCATCCCAGCAGACATCTCCCGATGCCTCGTCAAGTCCAACCTTGATCCCCACAAATGCTGCGAAAGAACCGCGCCGCTCAGACTCGGCAGACCACCAGTCCTTGTTCTGTTCCTGGTCGATCTCTGCTCGAATGTCTGAGAGTTTTCGGGTTGCGCCGTCGTGGTCCGCCTGAGCCGAAGAGTCGGTGCCATGAGCGGCTAGAGACCAGTCCTGAGAGCTTGCCGCAACCCAACGTCGCACCGCCGCCAAGTCATGTGCTGGAGGAGTATCCACATAGGAGCGAGTCAAAACCGCAGCCCATTCCCGAGACATAAATGCACTCGATGCTCCGTCAGCTATGGCAGCGCGACCATGCTCTAACCCAATCGCCCAAGCATCCTCATGCTCATTGGTAGCGTGCGAGGACTTTGGGGTCCACAAAGCATCCGCTATGAGTTGGGGTACGCCTGATCGCACCGCTTGAACCGTTGGCACAAAGCTAGGGATGGGAGCGAACGAAGCTGGCTGAGCAGGGAGTTCTTGCACCGGCCGGGCACCAGCCGAGTCTGGCGGGCGGGCATGACTGGGAGACGCCGGGATGAGCACAGGCGGCCCTGCACTCGGCGGGGCGGGTGCCGATGCCCATGCACTGGTGCTGGGCGGCGCTTGCGAAACTGTTTGCTCAGACCGAGGCGGTTCCATGGGCGATGACCCACCTGCAGTGGCTGTTCTGGAGGCTGACATTCGCGCAACGAGAAGTTCGATCAGCACGGCCACCACCAGCACGATGCACAGCACCCACCACTTATCACGAAGCTTGGATTCTAGCGCGACAAGAGCTAGTGCAATACAACCCAACAGCAGAGTTGCCAGAACAACTCCCGAGGAGTCCGCTGGCTGCTGGGCCTGAGGCCGCCTACCGGACTGCGACTGGTTACTCATCGGAGGGCACGACCCACCGCTGTACCAACGTTGAGGAACGTCACTACCGAACGCAGATCGGCATTGCAGCCAAACCCGCGAGCACCAGCCTGCACGTCAAAGCCCTGAGCACGGGCGGCTTCAAGCATAAAAGGCGGCAACGTACTCGACATTTGAAACATCAGCGAGGTGAACTGGTCTTGCGTGTTGGGCACCTCACTAGGAAACAAAAGTGGTGGTGAAGGGTTTGAGGACAACCCAAGGTTGAACAACAGAACGGCGCCATCGTCTGACTGCAACCCTGTTAGGCGGGTCGCCCAAGGAAGGGGGTCGCCATCGGTGGCCTCACCGTCGGTGATGTTAATGACAATTGGCGGGAACGAACTGGGGTAAGTATCGACCCAGGACTTGGCGATCAGACCAGCTCGATCGAAGGCACCACACATTGGTGTTCCGCCGCCTGCTGTTGGTTCGATCCAGACCGGGGCCGAAACAAACCCAGACCCGCTTCCGGCAGGACGCTGATCAATACGAAGTGGGTTGCCTGCCAAGTCTGGGGTCCAAACAACGTCATGGACATCTAGGGGCGGATGTAACGCCGATTGGATAATGGGGTTTCCTAGCTGATCGGTCGAATATCCAACAACGGCCACGGCGAAATATGGTCGAGGGCCCTCCTGGGGAGACTTCACACAGCGCAGAACTACCTCATATAACAATCCATTGAGGATTTCTGCCAAGGCCACATGGCGAGAGCGGTTTGGGTCACCGGCAAGCGGGTCACGCATTGAGTTCGACTGGTCCAACAGAAAGATCAGACAGGCTGGGCGGTCACGGTCAACCCTTGCCGAATAGGTGGCCGAACGCATTCTGGTTTCATCAAAATTACTCATTAGGTGCCTTCACAGCTTTGGGGATCGCGGGTTAGGTCTCGAATATTATGAACTTTCCACCCCGGAGAAGCTGGAGGTGGGGTCGTGATCGGCGCCGTGGTCGCAGGAGTCCGACCTGCTTTGCTAGGAGCTTGGGTAGTCGTCGTAGTCGACGTAGTAGTAGTCGTCGTGGTCGTGGTCGTGGTTCCCTCCGGTGGTGGAGTGTCCGTTGCGAAAGAACAGGCCTCGTAGCTAGTCGTGAAGGGTCCTATAAAGACAAGTGGCGTTAGGTTTTCGTCCGCAATTTTTATGCCATCGCATAATTGTGGGCTGACGATCAATGCGTATTTTCCGCTCTTTTCGGCTTTTTCCATGAGTGGTCTAGGTAGAACCTTCAGGCCATCGGCGAGAGGTACTACTAACGCAAACTTCTCAGGGTCGCACTTTAATGTCTCCATGGGCAGCGTGGTCGTTGTTGTTGGTG
The DNA here is from genome assembly GCA_037141255.1 of Actinomycetes bacterium. GTDB lineage: Bacteria > Actinomycetota > Acidimicrobiia > Acidimicrobiales > Microtrichaceae > IMCC26207. Next base: position 3,143 of record JBAXCX010000156.1, read on the forward strand.
GTTCTGTTGTTGACGTAGTTGTTGACGCTGTTGTCGTCGCTGCGAAAGTTGCTGGCTTCTTATCGCTGTTGACAAGGTTTATCCCCATAGCCGCTACCGCTAGCAGCAGAACGCCAATACCAAGCAAGCGCAGCCCTGCAACTGCGCCACGCTCGCTGTGACGCCAGGTTTGTGTGGAGCGGATCATGGTTGACCCTTTCGGCCAGAGAATTTGACAACAGTTGAACCAATCGTGATTTCAGATTCAAGGTGTAAGTCTTGTGCTGCCGTGACTGAAGCACCGTTAACAAGAATTGGGGCGTGAGGAATCACCACTCGGGTTCCGTACCTCACTTGGATAGTGACGTGAACGGGCTGAATCTGAGGGTCGTTGGACAGCACAATCTTGCAACTCGAGGCAGCACCAAGAGTCTGCGTTTTACCATCCAGAATGATTCTGCGACCACGAAGCTTGCCGCTCTGAATCTTGATCCAGTAGTTGCCGGCCAAGCTAAAGCTCAGTCCGAGCACGGCACCAATAAGCGCTAGCGCCAGCAGCAGCAAAAAATCCTGCCCCGCAGCCGGAAAGACATACAACGCTCCGCCTATGAAACCACCCGCAAGTCCACCCACAGCACCTACTACTGATGCTCGAAGTGACCTCGAAGCACCAGTTGTAGCCCCTACTACGCAGGCAGCTAAACCCCAACAAACGATTTTGCTCGGGTCGACCAGCTTGAAATAGAGCTCTTGCTCGTCGAGCGCCATCACTACACGGATGAGAAACAACGGTGCCAGGAAACTCACGGCGGAAACCCAAGCAGCCCGACCCAAGGTGAGACCCGAAAGACGTCCGGCTGAAAGATCAGGGATGAGAACCACTAATACGGACAGAAGCATGGCGATTAGGGGCACGCTGAATTCAGTGCGGAATACATCGGGCGCTCCGAGTTTGAGCGCTCCAGCAAGACATCCAGCGAGTAATCCGGCAGTTACACAGGTAGTGATAATGCTGTTCCCAAAGAAGGCAACAAACCCTTTCCGCTGCGAATCACCTGTGGCCGAACCTGACTGCACAACTCCGGGCTGAGATGCACCTACTCCGAATAGTTGTCCTTGCCAAGTTGTAGGCGGATCGAGTTGCTGTGGGTCTGCCCCGGAAGTGGGTGGCACCCACCAGTCACCATCCTCGGCTACGACCGGAGTGTTTGGAACAAATGCATCTGGAGGAGCCATACTTGGCAGACCGGGCGCTTGTGGAACTGGTGCTTGTGGAACGGGCGCTTGTGGAACTGGAGCTGGCAGAGGTGCCGCAACCGGTGGCGGCAACGGAACTTGCTGCTGGGGATCCGGAACTTGAACTACTGGCGGACCTGCAGCTTGAGCAGCTTGACGCGCTTGATCAGCAATCGCAGCCATCCCGGCCACTGTCGTTCGATCACGCTTGACAGTATGGACCTCGGCTTCTTCTTCAGCCGGAGTTCCTTGGCTCTGGGAACTAGCGCCGAAGATCGGCCGGGAGTTCACTAACGAACGAACCGGCCCAGTGGGCAAGGTAGATGCAGAACACCACTCAATAAGCACCGAACTCAGTCGCTTCACATCTGGGTCGGGGGATTGCATCACTCGTTGCCAAACCTCAGCGCCACCCGGACTCGCAAGATCAGGTGCGTTAAAGATCAAGTTTTCCCCGTTGTAAAACACCCAGAGACTTGGATCGGCTGCTACCGCTCGAATGCTCAGATAGATCACGAAACCAGGGAAGGTATCAACATCGGGACCCCAGTCGGACTCTGTGCGATGAGGATGCTGAAAATTGGGATGGCCAATTTCAGCCGGTATCTCGCCTTCTAGGTAAGGGATCCAGACGCCATCAAGATCAACTAGGCGCATGTTGAGGTCGTCATCCACCAACACGTTTCCGTTTTGCAAATCGCCATGGCCGATTTGAGCAGCCCGAAGTCGGTCGAGCACGTCGAGCCACTCCTCCGCTAGCTGCCTCAGTCGATCTGGCTGGGTGAGTAAATCTTCAATCGCAAGATTCAGAGGTAGCCCCGGCACCCATGGCATTGCAACTGCGGGCCAAGGTTGGCCATTAACGCTAATTGCTCCATCCACCCACCGCGCTGCGACGAGGTCTTGACATGGTTGCTGCTCGAGGTGCCGAGCTAAAGCGCGATAGCGCAGGGAACCGCCCTCTGGCGGCCGGGTATAGCAGCGAAGGGCAAGCGCCCCGGACGCACCCTCCATCTGAAACACGATGGCCGACTGCCCGGCAGCCGATAGCGGCATTCCCAAAAAGTCTCGAGCTAGTTGAGCAGCCCGCGCTTCGGGGTCGCCGAGAGCAGCAGCATCTTGCACCGCAGAGGCATAATCAGTACCAGTAGGCCACGAGCCGTGCCCATACTCAACGACTATCTCGGCGCGAATCTGTTCCATCGCATCTGGTTGGCTTACTTCAAGTGCATCGGCTTGGCCATCTGCTGAATTCTGTGTCTGTGTCAGAAGCCAGGGCGCCGGAGCGTTCGACGCGCTGA
>JBAXCX010000157.1:0-5532 GCA_037141255.1 Actinomycetes bacterium
GAACAAGAGGTTCAGGTCAATGTGATTGCTGTGATGCGACTCACATCTGCAGCGCTGCCCGAAATGTTGAGGCGAGATTCCGGCGCAATTTTGAACCTCGGGTCGATCGCCGGGCTCTATCCGGTGCCGGGCAACGCGACCTACTGCGCGACGAAGGCGTTTCTGTGTTCTTTCGGTGATTCACTTTTTGAAGAACTTCGAGGTACGGGAGTCTCCATTACGACCTCGCTACCTGGGTTCACCGACACGGAGTTTCAGCATCGCTCGAACTGGGATGACCAAAAGCACGTGCCCAAGATGGCATGGCTGAGTGCCGCAAAGGTTGCCTCAGACTCACTTGAGGCCGTCAGTTCCCGTAAAGCTCGGGTAGTACCAGCGTTGGGTTATCGGATGCTCGTGGGCGCATCGGCTCCACTTCCACCATCGACTCGTCGGTGGATGCTGAGTCGCGGACTCCGAGCGCTTCGCTAGTTGGAGACTCGTTCGGAGTCGCCGTTCAGACCTGTCGGTAGCGGTTCACCGCAAGCGGCGCGGCTACTGCGGTGATCGCAACAATCCACAAAAAGACAGGCAGGCTCATCGAGAGCCAGGTTGAATCTGGCAGGACTTTTCCAACCGAGAGGGCTCGTAACAAGTTGGCCACCAAGGTGACCGGATTGTTCCTCGCAAACACTTGAAGCCAAGCCGGCATCGTATACACCGGGGTAAACACGGAACTGATAAAGGTCAGCGGAAAGAGCCAGACAAACCCCGCAGTTTGTGCTGTTTCTGCGTCCTTCACCCGCATCCCGATATTGGTCATGATCCAGCACATTGCCGTTCCGAATGCGACCGCAACGATGATCATCAACAGGCCAAGGCCGAGACCGCCTTGGAATCTAAATCCCACCACATAACCAATCACCACTAAGACTGTGGCTACCGCAGTCAGGCGAATCATGTCGGCAAGAATGCGACCATTGAGCACTGCGGATCGGCTGATGGGGAGTGATCGGAATCGATCGATGATCCCATTTTGTAGGTCATCGGCAAGGCCAACAGCGGTGGCCGAGGTGCCGAACACGAGGGTCTGCACCATAATCCCCGGGATGAGGAACTGTGCGTAGCTGACCCCAGGGGGCAGTGCCTTGCCGATCGCCCCACCGAATACATAGGTGAAGAGCAGCACGAACATGATTGGCTGGATCAGCGTGAAAATCACCAACTGTGGCGTGCGTGGAAGGTGAATGAGGTTTCGCCAAGCGATGACGCGACTGTCCTGATAGATCGCATAGAGGCCGTGTGGCCTGCGGTATGAGACGGTCTTGGGTGAAAGTGTTGCTGTATCGCTCATGAATTGACCGCTTCTGAGGTGTTGCCTGTTGTTGGCTCTGCTGGAATCGAATCAGGGTTCTCTTGATCCACGGGTTCTGTCCCATGGCCAGTTAGCGCCATAAAAACATCATCCAAACTGGGCCGGTGAAGTCGGAAGTCTGCCGGTGATACCCCGGCATCGGTGAGCGCAGCGATGGCCCGCACGGCTAACGCAGTGTCGCTATCTACGCTGAGCGATAACAGTTGGTGTTGTTCGTTGCGGTGGAGTCCTCCTGGGGGAGCAAATCCCTCGAGCACCACTGCTGCAGCACCGAGTTCAGCTGCGTTTGCAAACTCAATTTCAAGGCTGCGCCCACCTGTTCGGTCCTTGAGTTCATCAGCAGTTCCCTCTTCGATGACTTCTCCGTGGTCGATCACGACGATGCGATCAGCGAGTTCGTCAGCTTCATCTAGGTACTGCGTGGTCAACAGTACGGTGGTGCCATCTGCAACCAACTCGCGCGTGATGGCCCACAACTCGCTGCGGCTTGCTGGATCGAGGCCAGTTGTGGGTTCGTCTAGAAACAACACCTGAGGACTACCGACCAAGCTGACTGCCAGGTCAACTCGGCGGCGCATTCCCCCTGAGTAGGTAGCGACCTGACGATCCGCCGCCGGGGTGAGGTCAAATCGTTCTAGTAGTGCAGCCGCTCGGGATCGCGCCTGATCAGAGTTCATTCCTAAGAGGCGACCAACCATGCGCAGATTTTCCGAACCGGTCAGCTTCTCGTCCACGGCTGCGTACTGCCCCGTTAGGCCAATGATTGATCGCACGGCGTTGGCCTGAGTCTTCACGTCGAGCCCGCCCACGCGGGCGACACCCTGATCGGGAGCTAGGAGTGTGGCGAGCACACGCACGGCTGTGGTCTTGCCGGCGCCATTTGGCCCAAGCAGGCCAAGGACGCTGCCTTCTTCTACCTGAAACGAAACGCCAGCTAATGCGTGAGTGTCTCCAAAACTCTTATGGAGATTTTCAACTTCAATAATGGGGGGCATCAGCACAGTTTAGTGTTCAAACTCCTCGGCAGAGTCTGCAGTGCCCAGACGACTAGCTGAGCCACGCGGCGGGACTGGCCTGAGGTAGACGCGAACTGCGATCAGTTCGTGAACTTTGTGTGGCGGTGTTGAGCATCAACAAAGCGCACCGTGCCAGAACGAGAGCGCATCACGAGAGACTGAGTAGTGGCTCCGAGGCGGTTGTAATGCACACCCTTCAGCAGGTTGCCATCAGTAATACCCGTCGCGGCAAAGAAGCAGTTGTCACCAGCAACCAAGTCGTCAGTGCCAAGAACCCGATCAAGGTCGTGACCAAAGGCAATTGCTGCCTCGCGCTCTGCGTTATCGCGGGCAAAAAGCCGCCCAACTAACTCGCCGCCCAAGCATTTCAGCGCTGCAGCTGCAATAACCCCTTCGGGGGTGCCGCCGATTCCAAAGAGGATGTCGACTCCGGTGTCGGGAATCGCCGTAGCGATGGCCCCTGGTGCGTCGCCATCTCCGATCAGGCGAATACGGGCTCCTGCTGAGCGAATTTGATCGATTATCTCGGCGTGGCGAGGGCGGTCCAGCACCATGGCAGTGATTTCGCGAACCTCTAATCCCTTGGCCTTGGCCACAGCCTGAAGGTTCTCTGCAACGGTGGCCCGAATGTCGACTACTCCGGCAGCTTCGGGGCCAACTGCAATTTTTTCCATATAGACGATTGGACCCGGGTCGAACATGGAGCCCTTCTCGGATACGGCAATGATCGAGGTTGCACCGCCGCGACCCGTTGCAGTCAGGGTGGTTCCCTCAACAGGATCAACTGCAATATCGACTTGTGGATCAGATCCGTCTCCAACCACCTCGCCGTTGTAGAGCATGGGAGCTTCGTCTTTTTCGCCTTCACCAATAATGACCGTGCCGGTCATCTGCACGGTTCCCATGATGAGTCGCATGGCATCTACGGCGGCCCCATCGGCACCTTCTTTATCTCCACGGCCTACCCAGTCAGAAGCCGCTAGGGCTGCTGCCTCTGTGGTGCGGACGAGTTCCATCGCAAGGTTACGGTCTGGCGCTTGTTGAGACATCTGAAGAGGTTACCGACTGTATCGAACGAGCACTCACTTCAACTCTGATTCATTTGAGTTTGTGGCACTGCTTGCTGCACAGCGGCACTGATCATGGGATCATTCATACGTGACTGAACCAAGCAATGATTCTGGGGACGCCGAGGAACAGACCGAGGAGTTTCTGGCAAGTTCCGATGTTGGCCTCGAGGACGGCCAGATGGCCTATGAGTGCTCGAGTTGGGCAGGGGAGTCTCGGGGGCTTCTTGGCAGCCTGTTGGTCTCTGCTGGCATTAATCATGCTTGGCAGGGGACCACGGTCACGGTGCACGAAGCGGATGAGGAACGCGTGGACGCTCTCATCGATGATGTGCTTGCATCGGCGCGGCCAGCACTCGACCCGCGTGCAGCAAAACTGGTGTTTGAAGTAGCTAGCTGGCCGGTGGCACTTCAGACCGAATTAGTAGATCAGCTCACTGCTGCACAGGTTCCCTATGAGTGGGACATTCAGGGCGATTTGATTGTTCGAGAGTCAGATGAGGATGAAGTTGAGGCCGTACTGGAGCTACTCCCTGATCCACAAGAAGAAGCTGAACTTCAAATCGGTGAGCTCTCAAGTGACGATGGAGTAGCCGTGCACGAGTTACTTGATCGTGTGTTCATGAGTGCGTCTCGGCTAGTCAAACACCCAACGGATGCGGCAGCCACAGTGGGAATTGTTGACTCTTCTGCTGTGCTGGGAAAGCTCGCTGTGCCCTTTGGCTTTGAGCCCCCGCAGTGGCAGCGACTTGTCTCTGCGGCACGAGAAGTGAGTCAAGCCCTAGCGCCCCCTTCCTCGACGAGCGACTCCGCAGATTCTGGGGGCCCAGCCGAGCCGGCGACAGACGATCAGATCCGGGAACTTGCAAAACTTCTTCTTGATCAAGTGCGCTTGTACGTCTGAATCGGGCAGACGGCGTCGCGGTAGGGGTGTGCTCATGCCATCGGAGTGACTATGGCCTTGGGTGCACGATGGGCGGCCTAGCCTGCGTCAAACAGATCTGAGAAACTAGTGGTAGCGACTGAGGAGATTGAGTACAGATGGGGACTTGGACAGGAAAGCGAGTGCTCGTTACGGGCGGCGAGGGGTTCATCGGGAGTCACCTCGTTGACCTTCTCGTACAACAGGGTGCTCAGGTAACGGTGCTGGTGTACTACAACTCCTTTGGCCGGTGGGGTTGGCTCGATACCGCATCAGAAGAGGTCCGCAACGCCATCACTATCCTGCCGGGCGATGTACGCGACGCGCGCCGCGTTGACGAGGCCGTTGAGGGTCAAGAGGTGGTGTTCCACCTGGCGGCTCTGATCGGTATTCCCTACAGCTATCACGCAGCCGAGAGCTATGTGCAGACCAACGTGACTGGGACCTTCCACGTGGCAGAGGCGTGTCGACGACACGGAGCAAGGATGATTCACACCTCTACTTCGGAAGTGTACGGAACAGCCCTGAGGGTTCCGATCGATGAGGATCACCCACTGCAGCCACAGTCGCCGTATTCAGCCTCGAAAATTGGTGCCGACATGATGGCCCTGAGCTACTTCCACGCGCATGAACTTCCTGTGGCCGTAGTGCGACCGTTCAATACCTATGGCCCGCGCCAATCAACGCGAGCAGTCATTCCCACGATTTTGGCGCAACTGTATTCCGGCGTGACTGAACTGCATCTTGGATCGATTTCACCGAAGCGAGACTTCAACTACGCGACGGATACAGCCGCTGGATTTTTAGCTTTGGCCGATTGTGATGAGGCGCTGGGACGGGCAACCAATATTGGATCAGGTCGAGAAATCTCCATCGGTGACCTGGTGGGCTTGCTCTGTGAGATCACCGGTCGCTCAGTAGAGATCACCACTGATGAGGATCGCCTGAGGCCCTCAGGGTCCGAAGTCGAGCGTCTGTTATGTGACCACTCGGTCGCAACGCGCATCAGCGGGTGGACGCCAGAGATCTCACTCGAAGAAGGCCTGCGCAGAACAGCAGTGTGGGTGGAGTCACATCTCGTTGAACTAGAAGCCGGCGGATACCACATTTAGTAAGCCCCTAAATCAGATCCGTGCTGCGGGTGCCTGAGTTTGCCGGTATGAGCTTGGGAGT
>JBAXCX010000158.1:0-5434 GCA_037141255.1 Actinomycetes bacterium
TCATTCGCTCCACCACTTTGGGCCACTCGGTGCATTGAACACCCCAACACCGTTGTGTTCTTGGACGAACTCACCACTGCAGCGCCATCGGTTCAGGCGGCGATGCTGCGCGTGATTCTTGAACGAGAAGTTGGCGATCTGCGCTTACCACCCACGGTCTCGTTTGTAGCCGCAGCAAACCCGCCCGAAATATCCGCCGGTGGTGACGACCTTGCGCCACCCCTGGCAAACCGGTTCTGCCATCTTGATTGGCAGGCCGACACAGCGCATTGGGTCTCGGGCATGATCCGCGGTTGGCAACCCCAGGCCGTGCCAGAAGTTCCGAGCCGCTACACCATTGAGCTTGCACATTGGAAAGCGATGCTCGCCGGATTCATCACCGCTCGACCATCGGTCCTTCGAGAAGTCCCAACAGACACCGTGAGCCAAGGAAGGGCATGGCCCTCTCCTAGAACCTGGGACCAAGCCCACCGGGTAGCAGCCGCTGCAGATGCCGCAGGCGCTGCGTTTGCGGTGCGATCCGCATTAGTCACTGGCCTTGTTGGGGTTGGTGCCGCAATTGAGTTTCTACGCTTTGCAAACACCGCCGAACTAGCCGACCCAGAGGAACTTCTCGCCGAGCCCTCAAGCCTGGCAACAGAAAGTCGCGTAGACATTCTGCTGGCCTCGCTCGCAGCAGTCACAGCAGCAGTATCAGTGAATTGCACCCTTGAGCGTTGGCAGAGCGCATGGCAAGTTCTCGCCGTTGCATGTGAGGCTGGCCGAGCCGATGTCGCGGCCGTCGCTTCGGTTGGTCTCATTGAGATGCGCCAACCCGACTGGCCAGCCCCTGCTGCCGCAGCAGCCTTCGCCCCGGTCCTGCGCGCTGCAGAACTCGTCTAAGGCGCCACAAATGACGACAACCAAAATCAGCGCCACCCGCATCCCCCCGCTCTCAGGCGCAGATGCCGAGTTTTTCTCGGCCGCACGCCTCCGAGCCGCCAGACTGCAGCCCTACTTGGCTTCAGCGGTGTTCTCTCTCGTGCCCGTGGCCCAACCTGGGTACGGCACCTTCGGAGTAGATCGCTGGTGGCGGGTTTATCTAGACATGGACCGAGCAAGAGAATGGGGAGTTGCGGCCACCGCAGCCGTCATCCTGCACGAGGCGCATCACATGGTCCGAGACCATCACGCACGGGCTGATCGAATTGGCGTGGAAGCGAATCATGCTCACCTCTGGAATCTTGCGGGTGACGCAGCTATCAACGACGACCTGCTCGAGGATGGTCTGGCGCTGCCCTCGCCGGTCTTACCCAAGCACCTCGGTCTTCAAACTGGGCTTCTCGAAGAAACCTACTTTCGTCACCTCCTCCAGCAAGAGGAACAGAATCAGGCTCAGAAATCTTGTGGGTCAGGCTCTGGTGGAACTCCACTCGAGGCAGAGATCAATCAGGAGCCCGACGCAGCAGACCCAGACGGCCCGCAGGGGGTAGATCAGGTAGAGGCTCAAGCCATACGCCGCGCCGTGGCGCACGATGTCATAACTGCTCAGGCAACAGGCCAGAACGTATCGCCGGGACTGGTGCTTTGGGCACACGACCTTCTCAATCCGCAGGTGCCTTGGCAAAGCTTGCTGCGTTCAGCATTGGGGTCGAGCGCACGGGCAATCACCTCAAAGCCGAAACCGGATTGGTCTCGGCCCGATCGGCGCAGCGACTCCCGCCCAGAGTTTCCTCGGCCGGGTTCACGTCACGTGCGCCCCCAAGTTGCTGTGGTGATCGACACTTCCGCCTCTATGTCTCGACCACTGCTCAACGCAGCAGTAACAGAGATCAATGCACTGCTGCAGAGATTCGGTGTGAGCGAACTCATAGTTGTCGTCTGTGACGCCGCGGCCACTCCCCCTCAACGAGTGCGCAGAATTGGTGAGCTTGCGTTGAGCGGTGGCGGGGGCACCGATCTTCGAGTCGGCATTGCGGCAGCGGCGGAATGCCGACCAAGCCCGCAGATAATTGTCGTGCTGACCGATGGCTTTACCCCGTGGCCAGAGCAAGCGCCGGCGCGCACACAGCTCATCGCCATCATCATTGGCGATGATGCCCCACTTCCCGAGGGGCAGGGAATCACCTCGCTTCGGATCACGGAGCCACAGTGAGCCTTCGCGTTCTCGAGCCAGTTCAAGTGCTGCAGCACTTGCGCGCAACTGATCACCTCGCCGAATGCTGCTCTCCACACCGGCCATTCGAGGAATGCGACTGGTGCCACTGGGCCTTGTGCACTCCCGAGGCAACTCGAGTCATGCAGATTCAAACCGATAGCGCTCAACTCCTGAGCAGCAAAATTGCACCGAGTGTTGCTTGGGTGATCGCATGCTCTCAGTTGCTTGAGTCCTTTCAGGACATTGATCTTTCCCAGATTCGAGTGCCCGGCTCACGCGTGCTCGCAGGTCATCTACATAAGGACCTGACCGCAGCGCTCATCCCACTTCGCAAAAAGCTCGCTCAGGCCGTAAGCGAAAACGGCCCGCTGGCACAACGCTGCGCACAGACTGCTGGGGTACTCACAGCTGCGGCAATCCAACAACCACAGCACGCAGCCCTGCTAGCTCAGCTGCCGTCATCGCTTCAGGAACAGCTACGCAAGTTGGCCACTTCACTCTCTTCTCAGTTACAGATTGAGGGCATGTTGCCACTGATCGATCATCTGCACTGGCAGGGGCTGCCTTCGCTCGACACCCAACCCGAGTGGGACCGTCGACCGCAGCCTGGCGACGCCGCCGGCCTCAAGAGGCGGCAACTCGCTGGCACCAATCTTGAAGCGGGTTCACTTGAATCCATCGTGGTCGAATCGATGTTCACACAGCTCACCGAGCAACTCGTCGAGATGAGCGAGCAGCTCCGCCATGCCGCACCCCCCATTACCGTGAGTCGGCCCCTTCATCAGGGTCGCTATTCGCAGCGCACCCGCAACATGCTGTTTCGAATCGCTAAAATCGACTGGCATCTGAGCTTTGTCGACACTGGCTACGCCGCCTGTTGGGACACTCGAATAGAGGGCGATCACATGGTCACCGATCTGCCTTGGCAAGTGGCCATGGCAATTGAGGCCTGCGAGGCACATGGGCTTGTCAGCGCGTGTTACCAAGACCTCCCGCACACGCCATCGCCTCAGCTGGGCATCAGCACTCAGTCAAGCGTGATGGCCCCATCAACCTGAGACCCTGTGGGGCGATCTTGGCTAGCGCAGTTTCTGCAAACTAACTAGGCAGTGACGAACTTCCACCAGACGCTGCTGTTTGCATTGGTCACTCCAGCGGCGTTGACTGCTCGAACCTGCCAGTAGTAACTCGTGGCGCTCGTCATGGCACTCGCTGTTGCAGACCGACTCGTACCGACCGAGGTCCAGGTTCCGTCACACACAGAATTGTTGATCGTGTCCAAGCAGACCTCGTAGCTGACTGCCCCGGTACTCGCACCCCAAGACAGGGTCAGGGTGGTGGCCCGTCCGGTCAAGTTGTTACTCGGGCTGGTCTTATTAAAGGCGCCTGGCAAGGGCAACGCCACTGTGGTGAATGTCCACCACACTCCGGCAGAGGCATCGGTTGTGCCGCCCGCTGCACGGGCCCGAACTTGCCACTCGTACTTCGTTGAGTTCAAGAGCGCAGACACGGTCACTGTTCTGGCAGTGGAAGTGCTCACCCAACTCGCGTCACAAGCCGAGTTGATCGTGCGATCCAAGCAGTACTCATACGAAGCTGCCGAGGTGCTTGCTGCCCAGGACAATGCCAGTGACACGGCCTGATTGGTTGCTGCTGTCGCCGGGCTGGTCTTGGCAAAGGCTCCAGGAATTGGAAGTGAAACCGTGGTGAATGTCCACCACACACCGGCCGAAGCATCAGTAGTCCCACCCGCATTTCTCGCACGAACTTGCCACTCGTACTTCGTAGAATTCAGCAGCCCAGAAACCGTTGCCGTTGTGGCAGTACCCGTGCTCACCCAGGTCCCGTCACAAGCCGAGTTACTAGTGGAGTCCAAGCAGTATTCATATGAGGTTGCGCCTGTACTCGCTGCCCAGGACAAAGCCAATGAAACTGCCTGACCCGTTGCAGCAGTAGCTGGGCTGGTCTTGGCAAAGGCTACGGGCAACGCAACGGGAGTTGCAGTGGTAAACGAGGACCGCAGCGAAACATTCGCCTCAGCTGCACTCGTACCCAACACTGCACGAACCTGCCATGCATACAAGCTGGTTCCGACAAGTCCACTCACAACGGCAGAGGTCGCTGTGCCAACCGAGGTCCAGGTCGTACACGGGGTACTCAGGCCAACTACTAGGCAGTACTCGTAGCTCGTTGCGCCAGCGCTTGGCGACCATTGCAATGTTGTCGAGGTTCCGATGCCGGTTGTGCCCGGCAGTGGTGCAGTCTTCGAGAAAGAACCGAGTGTGCGCGGGCCCGCAGCCGAAGCGGCTGTCACCGCAGCAGCGGCATCTAGCATTCCGGTGCCGCATAGCGCTGTGGTACAGGTGCTGCCGCTCGGGAATACCGCCGAGGTTGACTGCAAGAGTGAGACCATCTCTGATGCTGAGGTCGAGGGTCGAACGGCTTTCACTAACGCAGCCACGCCGGCCACGTGTGGCGTAGCCATGCTGGTTCCTTGATAGCTCGCGTATGAATCGGTCGATGGAGTGGTAAGCCCGGCATTCAACGTCGAGAGAATCGTTCCCGGTGTCAGCTGTGAGTCTCCACCCGGTCCCGCGAGTTCAACCAGCGATCCGAAGTTGCTGTAGTAGGCACGGCTTCCTGTTGAGCCAGTAGCGGCAACGGTAATCACCTTGGAACAGTTGCCAGGTTGCGAGTTTGAAGCATCAAGGTTTGAGTTACCGGCTGCTACCACCACCGTGGCGCCAATTGCGGTGATGTCGTCGATCGCTGATTGCTGAGTCAGGCTGCAAGCACCGCTGCCACCCAAACTCAGATTCAGAACTGCGGCCGGATTGGGATTCGCTGGAACACCTGCCACGGCTAAGCCTGCAGCCCAACGCATGCCATCGACAATGTCGCTGGTGTAGCCCCCGCACTTTCCGAGCACTCGAACGGGGAGAACCTTTGAGCCCGGAGCGATGCCAGCCACGCCGATGCCGTTGCTCGTTAACGCAGCAATCGTCCCCGACACGTGCGTGCCGTGCCATGAACTGTTCTTGATACCACAGCCTGCAAAAAAGCCCGACGAGTTCTCGGTTGAGCTAATCCAGTCCCCAGGGTCGCTCGGATTCGCGTCGCGTCCACTGCCGTCATTACCAATCTGAGCATCGGTAATAAAATCGTAACCAGGCATTGTCTGCCCTGCTAGGTCTGCATGTGCAGTGATGCCCGTATCGATCACTGCTACAACCACGTCTGGCGTGCCTGTGGTGATTGCCCAAGCTGGCTCCAAATTCGCTCCAACCAAGGTTGAAC
>JBAXCX010000159.1:0-5331 GCA_037141255.1 Actinomycetes bacterium
AAGTCTCGTTTGCCACCAAGCAGTCGAGTTGCTCCACCCTTGACCTTGGCCTGGGCTCGGTAACAATGCGTGGCCGCACCCTGAGGGTCTAAGTCCCACAGCAGGGTTCGATGACCTGAACGGGCGGACAGGATCGCCAAGTTCACCGCAGCTGCCGTTTTTCCTACGCCACCTTTGGCCCCAGCAACTGCAACCACCCTCATGTTTCGAACGCTCCTAGAAAATTAGATCCCTGCTATTCAACCTTAGATAGAGCCCACCTGCACAGAACTACATCCGTCAACTGCTTCGCGCTGCATTCATGGTGGCCAGCTTCTACTGTCTATACCCATGACAAAGTTCGTGGATGAGGTCGCAAATATTCCGCTTTTCTCTGCCTGTTCCAAGAAGGACTTGCAACGCCTGTCTCGGGCTGCAGACGAACTCTCGATTTCTGCAGGCACTGACCTGACCGTGGAGGGAACCATTGGACGCGAGGCCTTTGTGATTCTTTCTGGCAGGGCGGCGGTACTCAAAGCAGGAGAGAAGGTAGCCACCCTGGGGCCAGGCGATCATTTCGGCGAACTCTCGCTTCTTGATGGCGGTCTGCGCACTGCAACCGTGACGGCTTCCACCGACCTCACCGTCTTGGTGTTGTCCAAACCAGCGTTCAACGGTGTACTCGACGAGATCCCAACATTGGCTCACAAACTGTTGGTTTCGGTTGCGCATCGACTGCGCGAGTCCGAGCAATCGCTCAATCACTGATACCCGCGATAAGTTCACCACTGTTATGACTGTGACTGAATCGAACCAAGCTCAAGACACCGACGAGAAAGTTCCCGGGCCGCCCCGGTTGCGCCCCAATCAGATCGCCATCGTCATCGGAGTCGGCATAGCAGTAGTCGTTGCTTTTTCTGGAGTTGCTGCCACTGTTTTCCAGTTCCATGACGACAGCGCTATCCAGCGCGAGGTATTCGAAAACATCCCTGGCCCCATCAGGCTGGCCTTCTACACGGTCATCCCCATGATGTTTGTCTACGGGGCAGTCATGTTCTCGTACCGGGTTCGCAACTGGGAACGCGGCGGCCCTGATAAGCGAGATATCACACGCAAGAACGGCAAAGCCCGTATGGCACGCCTTCGCACCGGGCTCTACATGCAGACTCTGCTACGCGATCCCGCTGCAGGAATCATGCACTCGATGATCTACTTCGGTTTCTTGGTGCTGCTCGCCGTCACCTCGGTGCTTGAGATCAATCACCAACTCCCCGTGGGCCTGAAATTCCTCCATGGTTCGGTCTACGAGGGCTACGCCTTCATTGGTGACCTTGCAGGCGCAGTCTTCCTCGGCGGAATTGTCTGGGCGATTCTGCGGCGCTATGTGCAGCGGCCGTATCGCATCCGCATCAAGTCAAAGCCAGAGCACGCAATCATCTTGGGCACGCTATTTGCCATAGGTGTCACGGGCTTTTTAGCCGAGATGTTCCGCATTGCTCTCGTGGGACGGCCAAGCTTCGAGAAGTGGTCCTTTATTGGGTACCCACTTTCTGGGCTCGTGCAGAACCTCAGCACTCTGTCGGGATGGCATCAGGCGATGTGGATGCTGCATGTGTTCACCTTCATTGCCTTTTTGGTAATTCTGCCGACCACAATGCTGCGGCACATCTTTACCTCTCCGCTCAACATGTACCTGTCCGTCAAGGACCGGCCAAAGGGCGCGATGAAGCCCATGCCCAACCTGATGGAAACCGAACTCGAAACCTTCGGTGCTTCAGTGGTCGAGGACTTCACGTGGAAACAACTCCTCGACACCGATGCATGCACCATGTGCGGACGTTGCACCTCTGTCTGCCCAGCACATGCCACCGGCAAGCCACTTGACCCGAGAGAGATCGTGCTCAAGTCGGGTGCTGTCATGGCTGCTTCTGGGTCGCCCGTGGTATCGCCTCCAATCGGCGAAGACCCGCAGATTGTGATCGCCGCCAACTCACTGTTTGAGCGCATCACGGCCGAGGAAGTTTGGGCCTGCACCACCTGTAAGGCTTGCGATGAGAACTGCCCAGTCAACATCGAGATCCTCGATAAGATCCTTGACATGCGTCGCTATCTGACGCTGATGGAATCAGACTTCCCAACAGAGCTCGGTAACGCATACCGGGGCATGGAGAACTCGGGCAACCCTTGGGGAATGTCACAAACTGACCGTGGGAACTGGGCAAAGAACCTAGATGGAATCACCATCTTGGACGGCGGCGACCCGTTTACCGCTGAGTACCTGTATTGGGTGGGCTGCGCTGGTTCCTTTGACGACAAGAACCAAAAAGTCACCCAGGCGATGGCCAAGTTGTTGCAGCGTGCCGGAGTCAGCTTCGCCATTCTCGGCCCAGCCGAAAACTGCACCGGAGACCCAGCTCGGCGCTCTGGAAATGAGTACATCTTCCAGATGCTCGCTACCCAAAACATCGAGACCCTCGACGGCATGGGTGTTCGCAAAATCATCACCCAGTGCCCACATTGCTTCAACACTTTAGAAAACGAATACCCACAACTCGGCGGCAACTACGAGGTGCTGCATCACAGCCAGTTCCTGGAAGAACTCATTGATTCAGGGCAGCTCGATATGACAGGAGCCAAGCTCGAAGAGCGCATGGTCTACCACGACTCCTGTTACTTGGGACGCCACAACGATGTCTACTTGGCACCGCGCAAAGTCCTAGGTTCGCTCAAGGGAATCGAGATTGTCGAAGCTGAGCGCAACGGCACCAAGGGAATGTGCTGCGGTGCTGGCGGCGCTCGCATGTGGATGGAAGAGAGCACCGGCAAGCAAGTCAACGTTGAGCGTTCCCAAGAACTCATCGCCACCGGAGCCACGCGCATCGCGACGGCCTGCCCCTTCTGCTACATCATGATCGACGATGGCGTAAAGGCTCAGGGTATGGAAGAAGACCAGGTCAAGGTTGGCGACCTTGCCATGCACGTTCTTGAGGCACTCGAGAATGCGGATCCACTCGGCGATCGTGGTCTGCAACTCGAGGCCTGAGTGAGCGCAAGGGTGCTCATCTGCGAGGATCAGCCCCAAGTAGCCGACATACTGCTCGCTGTGCTGCGCACTGCCGGTTTCGAAGCGCAGTCCTTAGCTCGGGCGGCTGACGTGGCCGATGTGTTACTGCAGGAGTCTGTGGCGGTTCTGCTGGTATCGCTCAGTGGTCGCGATGCTTCCGCAAGTTACGAACTTGTCAGTCAGCTCCGCGGCCGCCCAGAGCCAGTTCTCAACCAGGCTGCGATTCTGGTCATGAGCGATCAGCCGTTAGCGCCAGACTGCAGTGCTGATGCAGCGTTGCGAAGACCCGTGGATGCTCAGCGGCTTGTGGATGCAGTCACTGAGGTGGCAGCCACGAGCGCCCTGTCAAGGGAACTCAGAAGAAACGCAGCTCAGGTCTCTGAGTAGTTCTCGGAGTACTTCGAGGCAACTGCTCCGCTTTGGCCTTGGTATTTCGACCCAAGATCCGGGTGACCATACGGGCGTTCGGCGGCGCGATCCATCTGTTCGAAAACCATCTGCGCAATCTTCATTCCCGGACGCAGCAGAATCGGCAGGTTTGCCACGTTGGACAACTCCAACACAATGACACCCGAGAATCCTGGGTCGACAAAACCTGCCGTGGCGTGAACCTGCAGACCCATGCGGCCAAGACTGCTCTTGCCGTTGACGATGCCAACAAGATCATCGGGAAGGCCAAACCTTTCGGCAGTATGACCAAGGGCAAACTCACCGGGGTGCAATACGAACGGCTCACCCACGGCAACCTCGACGACTTCCATCAAGTTCTCGTCATGCACCATGGGGTCAATGTGGGTGAGGCGACTGTTGCGCATGACCCGAAACTGCGTGCCAAGACGCACGTCTACAGAGGCGGGCTGCACAAGGTCGCTGTCATAGGGGTGAATGCTCAGTCGACCTTGATCAACCAGAGCACGAATGGAGGCATCAGCAAGAATCATCGCCTCGAACCGTAGTGCGAGTACGCGGTCGTTCCCGCAGCGAACCGATTTTCTCTCTTCTTAGTTCTGGTTGCTAGCTAGTTGCTCTGCGCCTTGTTGCCACCAAGTTCCAGCCGAGGGTCCACCGTTGCACTCACCATCGCTCTCACCGGGCTGCTTGATCCACAATTCGGCAACCATGTTGATGCTCGGTGTATCAAAGGTTGGCTCGGTTCCAATACGGGCCCCAGAGGGGTTGCACCATTGTGCTGGGGGAACTGTCCCGCCTGATCGGGAGATGTCAACCACATACTCCTTGCCGAGTACGTTCGACAGGTCATCACCGTAGATCTGCACCTCGTTCAGGTGAACAAAGTTCGACACGTTGAGCGCAAATCCATCGGCCTTTTCCACGCCAGCAGCACGCAGTCTTGCGGCCTGATCACCTACCGATTTCCACCCGGGATGACCTCCGTCTACGTACACATAGGTAGAGGGATTGACCTTCAATGCCTGAACTGCCGAGGCAATCACTCCAGGATCGCCACAGTCCTGGGAACTGGCATCGGGCTCAGCCACCACAATCGCTGCAGTGTCACCGAGTTGCGTCGCAAGGTCCTGCACAGCCCTGAGATACGCCGCTGACTCCTTCGAGCTGCTAGTCGACGCGGCGGTGTTCGAAGAAAAACCACCGCAATCTCGCTGCGGACGGAGGTACAGCACGAAGACCGGTACGGAATCGTTACGCTCTGCCTCGCTCAGCGCAGACTCAACGGCACCCGGAGCAGTATCGGCATCAGTGAGCCACACTGCAGTGGGCGTAGTGGAAATGGATTTGGGAGCGATTGCGGGTGCTGCACTCGTATCAGTGATCTGCATACCAATAAACGGCCGCGTTGTGTCGCTCAAGTGATCAACGTCAAGGACGCATCCGGATGGGTCCACCGTAACCTCTTGCGCCGAGTCACTCAGCACAAGGCTGCTCCATTCGGGATTCACCGGGACCTCGGAACTCTTTCCATCGGTGGTCACCTTGATGCCGTTGGCGCAATCGCCCTGACTCCTCCACCGCACCCACAGCCGGTTTCCACCCCAGTTGAAACTGAATGGCTGGTCTATGCCTGCCTGATAGGCACCCGAGGTGGCTTCTGAGCCTTTGGACTCAACGCCCGCAGGCGCGGCCACCTCTGGCCCTGAAATGTCTGAGCTGCTGCTGCAGCTTGCAGCAAAGAGGAGCGCTCCTGCTAGCGCTGACAGGACTCTTAGGGTTGATTGAGTTGGGGTTGATTGAGTTGGGGTTGATTGAGTCAGTCGAAAAGGTGCCATGGGTGGTTTTTTGGTGTTTTTGGTTGTGTCAGTTGTTGTGTC
>JBAXCX010000160.1:0-5309 GCA_037141255.1 Actinomycetes bacterium
CTGCCGCATCGCTGCCCGGTGGCTCGTGGGCGGTTGAGGGCGCATGCCTGAGCAGCGATGCATTCTTTGAGTACTCCAACACCGAGGGCCGCGCCCAAGTCGCCCTCTCTTCAGTGACCTATGCCGATGGTCATTCTGGGCGAGTTGCGGTTGGCATGTTGGTCATGACGAGCGGCACCGCACTGAGCATCGTGGGAGTTGAAGATGCTGCTACCGGATTAGTGAAATGGTCTGCGGTGTTGGGTCAAGCCGTGCAAGTCGGCGATCAGACCACGGTTTCGGGTGAGGGAATCATGGTGTTCCCCGTGGAGAGCGTTCAGTTGTCCGCTTCGATCTCGGGAACCGGAACCAACATTGCAACCATCCCTGAGTCAACCGTCCCTGAGTCAACCGTCCCTGCAGCGATCGCTCCAGAGCCGACCGTCCCTGTACTCACGGCACCCGAGACCACCGTCCCAGAGCCGACCGTCCCAGAGCCCACAACATCATTGGCGCCGGTAAGCGACGGAAACCGTAGTTAAGCGGCGCCAATAGCGATTTGGCTAGGTGTTTCAGGCGGCAATAGCGACAGATTTAGCGGTAGGTGCCCGAGGCGAGCCAGTCCACCCAAGCAGGTCCTCCGGTATTTCGCAGCACCGTGAATGAAGCCACGAGGACAGCCAGCACTGCGATCAGCCAAGTTGGCGGCTTTGGGATTCGAAATGGTCTACCAGCGACGGCCATCGCCACCCAGATCACCCAGATGACAGCCACAATCGGCAAGGCGATGGCGACTAACACGTTGTGATCAGCAGCTTCTAAAAATCTGCCGCGCATGAGTGAGTTCGTGGCCCGCAGTCCGCCGCAGAGTGGGCAGTCGATGCCAAACACTGCCCGCGACCAGCAGATGGGAACACCCGTGTCTGTGGGGTTGACCACAGCAATGGCTACACATCCACATGCTGCTGCAACTCCGGCGATCAGCGGGGTGCGCCAGACTGGCTGAGCGGCCGAGTCGAGCAGTACCTCGGAGTCTGCGGCTGGGTCAGACAAGCCAGGAGGCTCGTTGGAATCATCAGGGATTTGTGGATCCTGCTGGTCCAATCGCGCGCTCACCTAATCAGGTTAGAACAGACCCGAACACGGCTGCCGGCAACACTCTGAAGCGGCTGGCCAAAGTGGAGGTTCTGTTGGCAGTGGAGTCGTCCCTATTCTGTCTCGGCTCTATGCGAGCGCTAGCACCTAGAGTGACCCCATGACCGAAGCCGTTAGTTCGCAGCAGCCCAACATTGTCATGATCGTGGCTGATGATCACGGTCGCGAAGCAGTCGGATGCTACGGAAACCCAGTTGTGTCCACGCCGAACATTGATTCTCTCGCTGCCTCAGGCGTGCGCTTTGACAACGCTTTCTGCACTACGGCCTCGTGTTCCGCTAGCCGCTCGGTCATCCTGAGCGGGTTGCACAACCACACCAATAGGACGTTCGGTCTGATTCATGACCCGCACAATTTCTCTATGTCGAGCCACGTCACGACATTGCCGAAGCTGATGAAACAGGCTGGTTATCGGACGGGCCGGATGGGGAAAAAGCACTATCAGCCTGAGGCGCTCTTTCCCTTCGACTTCGACCCGCCCGAGTGGGGTACGGATGAAGACATTTTGCGGCAGCGAGATGACCTGTGGCTTGCAGGGCGATGTGAAGAGTTTGTCCAAGGTGAATCCCCGTACTTTCTCTATTGGTGTTCGCATGACCCGCATAGAAACTGGGAACGTGCGGACCACCCGCTTCGGCCCGATGACTTTGGCAATCCCCGGACGCCATTTCCCGGAGATGAGGAAACACCCTTTGATCCCGAACAGGTGATTGTTCCTCCTTGGCTAGCGGACCTTCCCGAGGTGCGTGCCGAGATTGCCGAGTACTACCAGTCAATCGCCCGGCTCGACCGTGGCGTGGGCCGACTTATCGACTTGATTGCTAACGCTGGGTCGGACAGGGACACGGTCATCTTGTACCTCTCGGATAACGGGGGAGCGTTCCCTGTTGCAAAGACGACTCTGTATGACCCCGGCATGCAACTTCCCCTGATTATCAGCACAATCCCCGCTGCTGGCAGAAGCGATTCACCAGATAACGGCACCGGGACCGAGCCTGTGTCTAGCGCTGCTGTGTCGAGCACGGGTGTGAGCTGCGAGGCCCTGGTGAGTTGGGCCGATCTCGCGCCGACAGTGCTCGACCTTGCGGGGGCTGGCGGACTTGGTGCAGCCATGTTTGGAGAAAGCCTGCGGCCGTTACTGGAGCATCCAGAATCCCCAGGCAGGGATCATGTGTTTGCCTCACACTGCTTTCATCAGGTCACCAACTACTACCCGATGCGAGTTGTTCGAACCCATCGCTGGAAGTTCATTTACAACATCGCATGGAAGCTTGACTTTCCCACAGCCTCGGACATTCACATGTCAGCGAGTTGGCAGGCCACTCTTCGAGAGACTGGCACGCTTGGTCAGCGAGAGGTGGACACCTACCTGCATCGTCCGCGGTTCGAACTCTATGACTTGCAGGCCGATCCCCTTGAGCTGAACAACCTTGCTGAGTTACCTGAGCAGGCCGAACAGATTGCCGAGTTTGTGACCCTGGTCCAGAACTTCCAGATTGAGACTTCTGACCCGTGGTTTCATAAGTGGATCTACGAGTAACTAGCAGTTTCTGTGATTCAAGAGCGTGACAAGGCACTAGGTAGTCTGCAGAGATGCCGCGATTGCATCGATGGCCTCGGCGGCGAGAGGCGTAACTCCGCCAAGATTTAAGAAGGCATGAATGGCAGTTGGAAACTCCTGCTGAGTCACCGAGACCCCAGCATCGAGGAGTCGGTCTGCGTAGGCCAGGCCCTCATCGCGAAGAGGGTCGAACCCCGCAGTGAGTACATATGCCGGTGCAACACCAGACAGGTTGTCGGCAAGTAGCGGCGAAGCCCGCCAGTCTGATCGTTGATCAGGGGAGGTGTAGTTCTGGATAAACCAACGCATGGTGTCGGCAGTCAGCAGATATCCCGTTCCATTTTCAACATAGGAATCAGACTCGTTGGCAACATCAGTGACCGGGTACACAAGAATTTGTCGCCGCAGTGCGACGGCTGCGTCACGACTCAGAATGGCAACAACTGCAGCCAAGTTCCCACCCGCCGAATCGCCACCAACTGACACTTGTGCAGCGTTGCCTCCGAGAGACTCGGCACCACCATCTGCAAGCCAAGAGGTTACTGACCAACAATCATCAACGGCTGCTGGGAATTGGCTCTCGGGTGCAAGGCGGTAGTCCACAACCACCACGAGATGCTGTGAGCGGTTTGCAAGACTGCGAGCAGTTAAATCTGTGGAGTCGAGAGTCCCGAGAACCCAACCCCCTCCGTGAAACCAAACCAAAACTGGCAGTAGCTGGCTTGGTCGCTCGGGGGAGGAACCCAGGGGTCGATACACCCGACAGGGGACCCCCTCAATCTGTAGATCTTCTACGGCCGAGACTTCTTCAGCCTCCCCGCCTAAGGCAGTGAACATCTCATTGAACTCGCGAGCTTCTTGCACGGTCAGCGATTCGACTGGGGCAGAGCCCGACTCGGCCAAGCTGTCGAGCAGCGCTTTGAGCGCTGGGTCCATCAGGCTGGGATCAGGCATAGGAATACATCCTTTGGTAAGTCCGAGGAAACATGTCGCTCGCGATGAAGGGATTGATCGGGGTCGCTAAGCCCGCTTCGGCTCAGTAGATACGCAGAACCTAGGTCAATCTAAAACTTAGAGTTGGGGCTACTTCGAGTTGGGGCTACTTAAACTTGGGGTATTTGGGGCCATGAGACGATATTCACGGGATCCGCCGTGTCAATCAGTGGCTGGAGTTGTTACTATCCACGTAGGAGAAATTATCCCCCGCCCGTTGGAGGCCCTGTATGTCAATAGATCTTGACCTTTCGAAGTACTCGCTCGGATGGAGCGACGCCGAAGATTATGTCTTCAAGCCAAAGCGCGGCCTGAACGAAGACATCATCCGTGAAATGTCTTGGATGAAGGGCGAGCCGGATTGGATGCTGCAGTTTCGCCTCAAGGCTTACAAGTATTTCTTGAAGCGCCCGATGCCCTCTTGGGGTGGTGACATGTCAGAGATCTACTTCGACGACATCTACTACTACATCAAGCCCACGAGCGAGCAGGTCAGTGATTGGGATGACCTTCCCGATGCCATCAAGAACACGTACGAGAAGTTGGGCATCCCAGAGGCCGAGCGAAAGTACTTGGCCGGAGTCACCGCACAGTACGAGTCAGAGGTCGTGTTTCACCGCAATCGTGAAGACCTCGAACAGCAGGGTGTGATCTTTTGCGATATGGATACTGCGCTTCGCGAGTATCCAGAGATTGTGAAGCAGTATTTCGGAACGGTCATTCCGCGCAATGACAACAAGTTCTCTGCACTGAATTCTGCAGTGTGGTCGGGCGGCTCGTTCATTTACGTTCCGCCAGGTGTTGAAGTTGAAATGCCGCTTCAGGCCTACTTCAGAATCAACGCAGAGAACATGGGCCAGTTCGAACGCACGCTCATTATCGCTGATGAGGGCTCGAAGGTTCACTACATCGAAGGGTGTTCTGCACCTACCTACACCTCTGATTCCCTTCACTCTGCAGTGGTTGAAATCATTGTGAAGCCAAGTGCTCGTGTGACCTACACAACCATTCAGAACTGGTCGAATAACGTCTTCAACCTTGTGACCAAGCGCGCCGTAGTCGAGGCCGAAGGGCATATGGAATGGATCGATGGCAACATCGGTTCACGCCTGACCATGAAGTACCCCGGAGTGGTCATGGTCGGCCCGAAGGCATCGGGTGAAGTGCTCTCTGTTGCCTACGCTGGGGCTGGTCAGCATCAAGATGCTGGGGCAAAGATGGTGCACGCTGCGCCAGAGACCACCTCGAAGATTGTTTCAAAGTCCATCTCCAAAGACGGCGGGCAAACCTCTTACCGGGGCTTGGTTCGCGTCGAAGAAGGTGCATACGGCTGCAAGTCGCATGTGCAGTGCGACGCGCTCATCCTTGATGAGGAGTCCGTCAGCGATACCTACCCGTACATGGAGATCGGCGCCCAGGACGCGATCATCGGCCATGAGGCCACCGTGTCGAAGGTGGCTGACGAGCAACTCTTCTACCTGATGAGTCGTGGCCTATCAGAAGAGCAAGCCATGTCGATGGTCGTAAACGGGTTTATCGAACCCGTCACGAGGACTTTGCCCATGGAATATGCAGTGGAGTGGTCCCGTCTGATCGAACTGCAAATGGAGGGTTCGGTCGG
>JBAXCX010000161.1:0-5231 GCA_037141255.1 Actinomycetes bacterium
GCCGCATCAACCGGAGAGGGAGCACCCGATGCGGGGGGCAGGGTTGCTGGTGGTTGGGTTGCTGGTGGTTGGGTGCTCTGCGAGCCTCCGGAATGTGGAGCACAAGAGCAGGCTGCAAGGGCCAAAGCTGCAACGAAGGAAGTCAAAAGCAGGGTGAGCTTTCTTTTGGATGCAGCTTGGCCGGACGCATGTCCCATCTGTGATTCCAATCCCTAGCGGTACCCGAGCAGCATCGGCAGAAATCATTGGAATCTGAAGCGAAAATGGCCTGAGGGCTCGCCGTAATCGGAATTGCTATGTGGTGCGTTAGGCCCTCGGTCGTGCTGAGTACGCGATCCCGCAATCGCGTGAGAACGCTCCTGGCGGTGCCTCGGCAACAGTCAGCGTCTGCTCATAGTTGAACTCGGCTGCCTCTTGACCAATTGCTGGAATGGGCCCTCCCGAAACAGTGACCTGCGGCTGGTCCGGATCACCGGTTCCTGCGGCAATCAACACTCCGCTGAACGAACCATCGGCCGCAACATCCAAGGTTCGTGACGGTCGGCCTAGGAAGGTAATGGTGCGACCTTCGCTGATCGAATCTCGGACTCGGATGCGCTGCGAATCCCCTCCTTCAACCACACTGATTCCTAGGTCATTACAGGTAAGAGAAGTTCTGTATGACAGAGCATCGAAGTACCAGGTTTGTTCGGTCACACCTGTTATGTCCGCTCCGCCAAGTTCATTAGAAACCCCTGGGAGCGATGTGGTGGACGTGGTAGTGGCCGGTGGCGTATCCGTGCCAGCGGTGCCGCGCACCTCGCAGGTGAAGGTCGCCGTGGCCGGACTCTCGACCGTAGAGGTGACGGTAAGAGTCAGAACAGTGCCCTCAACTCGACCGGAATAGCGATACGTAGCTGAGCCCGATGTCATGCCGCGGGGCGGAGTCTCAACGAAACTGAAGTCGAAGGTTCCGTCTGGTTGCAGTTCGCCACTTGCTGCTCCGAGTTCAGGAAACAGAACGGTTCGCCCATTGATGATCTGTACTCGGATATTTGATGCGGGAATGTCCGCGCAATCTCCGACTCCTGCCATCACGGCAGTGAACTCAACAGTGCTCCCAGCAGGGGTAGTTGTAGTAGTACTTGGCGTTGTGCTGCTACCGGCTCCAGCAGGGAGCGTTGAACTACTGCTGGGGTCCTCGCTACTTGTTGACGGATCTGCGGGCGGCGGAACGTAGCCGACATCTGCATCTCCATCAGTTCCCGTAGGACGAGTGAATGCTGTGTCGGTCGTTGGATCCACCAACACAAGGTCATTCATGCGCTCTGGGCTCTTGCGCACTGCGGTCACTGAATCGGCAGAGAACCCCGACCAGGAGGTACCGGTGTACTTGGCATTCTTTCGAGAGGAGGGTGCTGTGAGCGGGTTACCGCAACTGCACTTGACTACTGGTACACCAAAATCGTTGACGAACACTGCAGTTCCGGCCTGGAGAACTGCAGGCACTGTCGTAGCTTTGCCATTGCTGAAACCGTGGTTGGTCACCGCTGTGTCTGAGCGCAGCGTGACTGGGGTCAACAGAGAAATGTACTCAGCGATATTTTTGGTTTCTATTCCGAGAACTTGGGCCCACGCTTTGGCCTTGTCTGGATTCGCATCAAGAAATGCCGCCATCTTCGTAGCATCACACACGGCTTTGTTCTGAGAGCCGCCGTAGAGCCCGGGGGTATCGCCGGGGAACGTCTCGGAGGAGTTCGTTGGGACCGTGGCCGGCGCAACGTTTGCTACTGCGCTCGTAGTAGTCGTTAGGTCGGTAGGACTAGTAGGCGCGGCCTGGCTCGCTGGAGCCGTATTCACGCCTTCCATGAAGGGGTTGCTGGTTGCTTCATTGACCGGTTCGCGTTGAAAGGTGCTGGCTTCTGCATCTGAGCTACAAGCTGGAAGAAGCGCTGCGAGAAGTCCCAGCCCAATGAGAAGAATTACTGATGGCCGCAGCGAAGGAAACGTCTGAAAACTCATGATCGCTCAATCGACAGGGTTATCAGGTTTAACATATTTCTGGAGTTCGGCAGAATTGTTCAAAACTTGAGGATTCACCCCTGAGTTCTTCACCGTTTTGAGCCTTTAGGCGTTTTTGGGAAGCTCAGAGAACGGAACGCTCTTGGTGTCGCCCGGTTCCTTACCGAGTCCGAGCACACGCTCTCCAATGATGTTCTTTTGAATCTGGTCGGTACCGCCGTAAATCGGCGGGGCCTGCGCCCAGAGCGCCATGCTCGTCACAATCTGTCCGAATGGGTTGCCGGTGGCCTCATCGTTGGCTGCGCGATCCTCGTCGCGATACGCGTGGAGCATTCCGGCCGGACCGATGATCCGCAGCCCGATATCTCGAGTCAGTCGCATGATGTCACTCATGGCTAGCTTGGAAAGGTTGCCAAACCCGGGGATGTCTTGGCCTGCCTTCTTCGCAGCTTTGAGGCGCAGGTTATTGAATTTGCCGAGTTCGCCCAGAGTATGCAGCTTCATCAGGTCTTGGCGGATGGTGGGATCTTCAATTGTGCCGTTGCCCTTTGCAAGGTCGATCATGAGTTTTGCTCCACCGCCGCCTAGCGGGCTGGCACTCGCACCGGAAGCAGCGGAGCGCTTCTTCCTAGGTGCGGACGCAAAATCTCCGGCCCGTTTAGTGAGGAAGCCACCAATCGTTCCCGGCGTTGCCGCTCCGCCTCCGGCTGATCCGCCGCCGCTGCCCAGACCTGAGCGCTCATGCATGAGCGTGGTGTTCGCTACGGCCCAACCATTACCACGGCCTCCGATGATTGCGTCGTTGCCAACCTGCGCATCCGAGAGGAACACCTCATTAAACAGTGCATGCCCCGTCATCTCGACAAGTGGCCGAACGTCAACTTCGCTCTGATGCATATCCATCGCAAACCAGGTGATGCCCTGATGCTTGGGTTGTTCCGGATCGGTTCTTGCTATCAGCATGCCAAGATCAGCCACTGACCCGAATGAGGTCCAAACCTTTTGACCATTGATCGTCCACTGATCACCGTCGAGGTCTGCTTTACAGGTCAGACCCGCAAGATCAGAGCCTGCTCCTGGCTCGCTAAAGAGCTGACACCAAGCTTTTGTTCCGGTCACGATGTCACGCACGTACAGGTCAATCTGTTCCTGAGTTCCGTGGGTCGCAATGGTGGGTGCAGCAAGCAGAAGACCAAGGCCTCCTGGCGCGCCAAGGGCACCAAAATCTGTTATCTCGTTTTGCACCCGGACAGAGTCATTGCGAGACAGCGCCTTGCCGTAAGCATGAGTGGGCAAGCCTGGAGCTGACCATCCAGCTAGACCGAGCAGCTGCCACCACTGTTCAACCGTCAGCTCAGGGTCCCAATTCTCACTTAACCAAGTTCGGAGTTCATCCACTAGTTCATCCTGCGCTGCTCCAGCATTGGTAGGAACAGCATTGGTAGGAACAGCATTGGTAGTTGCAGCTTCGGTCGTGTCACTCATTGGATGCCTCTTCTCGCCAATTGTTGACTAGTTCTGTGTACAAGAATGACCCGGCTCATTCGTTTGGGCAAAAAGGAACTGCGACAGCCCGAGTCTTGAACGCCGACCACGGCCGAGAATACCGCCGCCGAGAATACTGAATTAAAACCGCGTCAGGACGAATCGCCGAGGCGCTCACTGTAGGCAGCAGCCCGGTTGACAGATTCGACTCCAGCAAAAAGCCGCTCCGACCAACATCATCTAGGCCATCATTAACAGCATGTCTGATGCCTCTGCCCCAACGTCGAACCTGAGCAGCCATCCCGATGACGAGGCTCACACACCGATTACCAAGTGGCTAGTCCTAGTTGGCGGAGTCATTCTGACTGCCGGATTGCTCTTTGGCTATGACCAAGGGGTCATCTCCGGCGCCTTGGTCGGAATCGAGAAGTCATTCACGGTCTCCACCTTTATGGTGGAAATCATTACCAGCTGGGTGACGCTCGGCGCACTAGTTGGTGCTTTAGTAGCGGGCGTTTTATCCGACAAGGTCGGCCGAAAAAAGGCCGTGCTACTTGCAGCAGTGCTCTTCACATTCGGAGCACTTGTCGAGGCCTTCGCTCCCGGAGCTTGGGTCTTGGTAGCCGGAAGACTCATCGTTGGTTTCGGAGTGGGCGTGGCCTCTGTTGCTGCACCCTTGTATGCAGCGGAAATGGCTCCCACTCGACTTCGAGGCAGGTTTGTTTCTGGCTACCAGTTCGGTATCACTTTTGGAATCTTCCTTGCGTACTTAATCGATGAGCTTCTGTCGAGCGGAGAACGCTGGCGCCTGATGCTGGGCATTTCGGCAGTGCCAGCTGTGCTGCTGATCCTGCTGATTCTTCCCTCGAGTGATACCCCTAGATGGTTCTTAACTAAGGGCCGACGCGCTGATGCCGAATCCGCCCTTGAACGAATCCGGCCAGATGACACTGCGCAAGCCATGGCGGAACTCGAAGCGAGCGTAGAGGGTGAGGCCCAGCAGGCAGGCTGGGCAGAAGTCTTTAGCCAAACTTGGCGACGCCCACTCACCATTGGAATCGGGCTTGCTGTCTTTCAACAAGTCACTGGCATCAACGCAATCATCTATTACGCCAACAAGATCTTTGCCGCAGCCGGGTTCATTACTCCGCAAGGCCAAACCGCTGCCACTACCTGGGCTATTGGCGCAGTCAATGTTTTGGCCACGCTGATTGCCGTTGCGTTCGTAGACAAGCTTGGCCGCAAGCCGCTGCTCTTGGCTGGGCTCGTGGGCATGTCGGTCAGCCTGACAGTGGTTGGCGTTTGCTTCTGGTTCATCAATCGGAGCGGCCCGGCCACTACGGGCGGCCCGAGCGATGCCGGGCTGATCACCCTGGTTGCACTCGTGGTCTACATCGCGTCATTCGCGTTCTCGCTCGGACCTGTGGTCTGGACTGTGATTAACGAAATCTTCCCGAGGAACATTCGCGGCCGGGGTGTGTCCATTGCAACTGCTGCCAACTGGGGCAGCGCTTGGCTGGTCAGCCAGTTCTTCCTGAGTCTGGTCGACACCATCGGCGAGTCGGGCACCTTCATGTTGTTTGCAGCGCTCAGCGTGATTGCCTTCATCTGGATCTCGAAGGTCCTGCCCGAGACTCGGGGTCGCTCGCTAGAAGACATCGAGCAGATGTGGCTGGACGAACCCGGGAATACAGCACCAGCAGCAACTTGATCTGGAAATCGAGTAGTGACGTAATGGAAGACTC
>JBAXCX010000162.1:0-5176 GCA_037141255.1 Actinomycetes bacterium
ATCGTCACCGATGCGGGGGCGCTCCCGGATACAGCGGGACCTTGTGGCGTGGTCGTCCCGGTTGGAGATGTGCAAGCGCTCGCAGCGGCCCTCGAAGTGGCGGCGACGAGTGGGGAACAAACTCCACAAGAACTCAGTCGGGCGGCAAAACACTTGGGGCAGTTTTCAATCCCTGCATTTCAGCAGCGACTCCTGCTAGCGGTGGAAGCGGAACTGGCTCTCAATGAACCTGCGTCGGCAGGCGCTATCCCTTGATCTCGGGGTGATCCTCAATAATTCGGTTGACCTCATAGGGGGATCCAATCAGGTTTAGGTGACCGGGATCTCGATAGAGCACCGAGTTTCCTTTTGTCATGTCACAGGTGCCTTGTTGACAGAAGTAGCCGGAAACGCTGATGAACTTAGCGCCGGGCACGGAATCGGTTACGGAGATCAAAGCGGGGAGATCAAGACCTGGTCGCGACAAGTACTCATCTGCTGGTTGTGTGCAGTCCTGAGGGACGAGCGGTGCAACCTGAAATTTGCATCGTTGAGGATCGAATGGGAACGTCGGATTCTCGTCGATGACGTATACCTGCTTACCTGCAGCAGTTAAGCGTTTCAGTACCGGCTTGAACTCATTCATCGGGACCTGTCTGAAGGTCCAGTTCGCAGCAATTATCACCGTTTTGATGGACTTCGTATTCACCACATAATCCAAGATCTGCGGGAAGGTTTCATCAGAGGGTATGGGCATGGCGGAGCCGTAATAGACCACGTTCTTCTCGGGGAGAGCAGCGGCGAAGCCTGGATAGAGCATTTCCGAGTAGCTGTCACCTAGCAGAGCCACGTCCACAGGGCCTGTTGCTTTTGATTGTTTGCAGCGCTGATAGGTCTCGAAAAAGCCGGCATTGGCACGTATCTCTTCTGGCGTGCAGGGAAAGTGTTCGTTCTTGAGGTACTCGAAGAAGGCGATTTCTCCAACATCTCCTTGTCGTGATCCTCGGACGCTCCCAGATTCGTAGCGCGGAGCGAGAGTGTGCGAGGCCCAGAGCCCAACGCCCAAGCAGACCAGAATGGGCGGTGTAACTACCACTGCAATGAGGGAAGCATTTTTCCGAGCGGACATCTTTGGCAAAGAACGGATTGGTTTCTCTAAAAGAACATACGAGATCATGGCAGGCAGGAGGGAGAGAAGCGCAGCGATCGCTGCTGCACCTGCTGGGCGGTGGAGGCCAGCCATCTCATGGCTTTTTGGCCAGATCGCTACGGCAAAAACAATAAATGGCCAGTGCCATAGGTAAATCGAATAGGACCAATCTCCGATCTTCACCATGGGGGTCCACGAGAGCGCCTGAGAGACCGGGTTGGTAGAGGCTGTTCCTGCAACGAGGAGGAGCACGGTGCCAAGTACCGGCAGCAGCGTCCAGACACCTGGAAATGGGGTTGACCCGGAGATGAGCCAGAGAGATGCGGCAACCATTCCGAGTCCAGCCACTCCTAGGAGCGAGCCGAGGTACTTGGCTGACTTGAGGTGCTGGGGGATGGCCACTGCACCGAGCACCAGGAAAGCACCTGCAGCAAACTCCCATGCTCGAGTGAGGGGGCTGTAAAAGCCGAGGAGCCATGAGAGGTTCTCGGGGTGTGAGGATGTAGACCCCGTCATGGAAAGTACGAACGAGGAAATTGCTATTCCGGCGACCAGAAGAAGGGGAAAGATCTTTCGATTCCGCATTCGTCGGCCGATCGCCCAACCGAGAGCCAAGATGGCCGGGAAGATCAGGTAGAACTGCTCCTCAACCGCTAAAGACCACGTGTTCAGGAGCGGATTGGTTTCGGCCGGCGCATCGAAGTATTGACCCGTCAAATTGGCGATCACGGCATTTGCGGAGAGCAACATCGCTCCGAGGCCTGTCTTTGCCGCCGTCTGGAGAGGGCCCAAAGGGGACAGAACGAGCACAGAGAACGCCACAGTGCATGTCACCATGAGGGCCAGAGCTGGAGTGAGTCGCCGGAACCTTCGAAGGTAAAAGCTTCCAAATCGGATCTGGCCGGTCTCGTTCCATTCGCGCAAGATAACCTTGGTGATGACGAAGCCGGAAAGAACGAAGAAGATGTCGACCCCAACAAACCCCCCTGGCAGGGGAAGACCAGCATGAAAGATCAGAACCACAATCACAGCTAGGGCTCGCAGGCCTTGAATATCTGCCCGACGCGGCTCTTTGGCAGTTCTCACCTCACTCGCAGGCGCATCCTCGCCGAGGTCAATCAATTTCAACGCTCGAACTCCCTTGGTGGTCTTCGCCCTTGGTCCCGCCAAGCGATAAGTCTGATTCTGGCCAGAAGTCGGTCAACGCCCATCAGATTGCGGTGGTTTCGGATGATATCTGACACGAGGAAGCCTCTGTGGGAGTGCCAGAACTTCAGTTCCTAGATATGGATTGGCTGATAGCTGAGCCGAGTCCTGATCGCACAGCTCAGCTCGCGGCAGCAGAGGGCTCGATAACCACGACGACCTGTCCGGCGGTAACGGAAGCACCCGACTCCACCTTGACTTCAGTCACGGTTCCGTCCACGTCTGAGGCAACGTTGTTTTCCATCTTCATAGCCTCAAGCACCACCACGGTGTCGCCCTTGGCAACGGTCTGGCCAACTTCGACTTCAACTTTCACGATGGTTCCCTGCATGGGAACCGCAATCTTGCCGCTGCCTGCTGCGCCGGCCGAACTTGCACCTGCACCGCCCCGCTTGGGGCGAGCTTTGGCTGCCCCGCCTGAGCTAGGACCTGCAACTGCTGTCAGCTGAGATTCAGGAACGTACATAGAAACAGCAAATCGTTTGCCGTTGACCTCTACATCAACATCTCGTTTGACCTTTGGCTCGGCACCCTCGGTCTCTGCGGGGGCTTCTCCGGCCTTGCCGCCAATTCCGGTTAAGTCGAGCGTGTCCTCTACCCACTTTGTTGAGTGAGTAATCGCAGAGAAATCTGGGTGACGAAGAATTGCAAGATCTGCCGGAATGGTCGTGGCTACGCCCTCAACCACCATCTCTTCAAGGGCACGAATCATGCGGGCAATTGCCACGTCACGGTTACGTCCCCAAACGCAGAGCTTTCCGGTCAGGTTGTCGTAGTACTGGCTAATCTCGTCGCCCTCTTCGTACCCGCCGTCCCAGCGAACCCCGTAGCCCGAGGCTACCCGCAGCTTGCTGAGCGGTCCGGGGGAGGGAAGGAACTTGCCTTCAGCAACATCCTCGGCATTGATACGGCACTCAATTGCGTGGCCGTGAATGCGCACCTGCTCTTGTGTGAAGGGCAGTGCCTCGCCTGCGGCCACTCGGATCTGCAACTCGACCAAGTCAACATCGGTGACAAGCTCGGTTACAGGGTGTTCCACCTGCAAGCGAGTGTTCATCTCGAGGTAGTAGAAGGACTCGTTCTCGTACAGGAACTCAACGGTGCCGGCGTTGACGTAATCGCAACCCCGCGCAACGGCACAGGCGGCCTCACCCATCTCGGCGATGATCGCCTCGGGGATTGCAGGGGCTGGAGCTTCTTCAATTAGTTTTTGGTGACGACGCTGAGCCGAACAATCGCGCGTTCCTAGGTAGACCACGTTGCCGTGGGTGTCGGCCATGACCTGAACCTCGATATGGCGGGGCCCGGTCAGGTAGCGCTCCATGTAGCACTCGTCTCGGCCGAAGTAGGCCAAGGATTCACGCTGTGCAGACTCAAGTGCAGAGACAACTTCATCTGCCGAACCAACCACTTTCATGCCTCGACCGCCGCCGCCGTAGGCCGCCTTGATGGCAATGGGGTACCCGAACTCTGCGCCAAAGGCCTCGACCTGTGAAGGGTCGGTGATGATGTCAGTGGTGCCTGGAACTCCGAGCACGCCAACCTTTTCAGCTGCGAGTCGGGCCGAGATCTTGTCGCCCATGACGTCGATTGCGGCAGGAGGCGGACCAATAAAGGCCACGCCAATGTCAGTGATTCGCTGAGCAAACTCACTGTTCTCAGAGAAGAACCCGTAGCCCGGGTGTACCGCTTCGGCGCCAGATCGAGCGATCACATCAAGGATCTTGTCAGCGTCGATATAACTCTCTGCCGCAGTCTGCCCCCCAAGTGCATAAGCCTCGTCAGCCAAGCGCACATGGAGTGCATCACGGTCGAGATCGGAGTAGACGGCCACGGTAGAGATCCCGAGTTCACGACATGCTCGGATGACCCGAACTGCGATTTCTCCACGATTTGCGATGAGTACTTTTGAAAACACGCTCTATCTTTCCTCTGTGAGCTTCCTTCGCGCCAAGTCAGCGCTCAACAAAACCAGATTTGCAGATCTACGCACGGTGTCCCAAACAGGCTCCACGAATGCCGACATGAAAGTGTTGCTCAGTTCGGCTGGTGCTGCAGGGTCCATGCAGGAACCTTCTCAAGCTAGCCCGATTGTGCTGCTTGCAAACCACCAGACGGCCGGTCGGGGAAGACTGAGTCGTCAATGGCAGGCGCCAGCGGGGTCTTCACTGCTGATGACGATCGGTCTGCCGCTAGCTCAGTTCCCCCCAGAACATCTGACGCTGCTCACCACGTGTTTGGCGCTAGCCGTCACTGATGCAACCCGAGCACTTGGTATCGAACAGGTGAACATCAAGTGGCCCAATGACCTGGTGTGTGATTCAGAGCCTGTGAGTGAGATAGCGAGTGAGACAGTGAGTGAGGCAGTGAGCGAGGCCAGCCCTATTGGCTCCGAGCTGGCTCCGAGCTACTTCAAACTCGGCGGAATTCTGGCTGAGTTACACGAGGTTCCTGATGTCGGACTGTGTGCGCTGCTGGGTCTTGGCCTCAACGTCAATTGGCCCGAACTGCCACCGGAACTAGTTGGGATTGCCTCGTCACTCAACAAAATTCTTGGTCATGAGATTGACCGTGAGCAACTGCTGATAGAGCTGCTGACTTCGCTAGATGCCAAGTGGTTGCCGGAACTGCAAGATCCCGAAGGTGACCAGTCAGTCCTCTTTCAGACTTACAGGGCCCGATCCGCAACCATTGGCACTCGCGTGCGAGTTGAACTTCCTCAGGGTGAACTCGTTGGAGTGGCTACCGGTATTGCAACGGACGGTGCTCTTCTGCTCCGTGATGACTCTGGCCATGATCACGTGGTGACCGTGGGTGATGTGGTGCACCTCCGGCCGGAGC
>JBAXCX010000163.1:0-5122 GCA_037141255.1 Actinomycetes bacterium
CGGCGGTTCTGATGGGAGATACCAAGCCGGCATGGTCCCTCCAAGCATCGGTACTCGTAGTGCTGCTGTTGCTGTGGGGGTCAATCAGACAGCGCTCTGCGAGAACTGCTGGAACAGGCCTGAGCGGCGGCTATCGGTGGATTGGAGCAGTTTCGGTCTTGCTCGTAGCCTCTTTGCTGGGGCTCATCATTGGAAGTTCGAATTTGTTCGCCGGTAATAAACCGCCTAATCGCTGGGTGGCTCGAGACGAGATTGAGCCGCCGCTCGATATGCGGCAGTTCCCAAGCCCCCTCGAAGGGTTCCGTAAATACCGCTCGACTTCTCTGGCAGACAAGACCATGTTTAGCGTTACGGGGCTGCAACCCGGCGACCGCCTGCGGTTAGCAACGCTCGATACCTACGATGGTGTGGTTTGGAATGTGCGTGACTCCGCCAATGCAGCCACCCCAGAGGCACTGTTTCAACGGGTTGGCCAAACGGTGCCAACGCCAGATGCTGGAGAGAAGCGCAAAATAACGGTAGAAGTTGGCGATTACTCAGGGCCTTGGGTCCCGAACCTTGGTGCAACGAGTTCGGTCACGTTCTCGGGTAGTGACCAAAAGCGGATAGGCGAGTTACAGGACGGCTTTCGCTACAACCTGCTCACGAACACTGCCGCTCAGCCCGGCGGAATCAAATCGGGCGATTCCTATGAGATGGAAGTCAAGGTGCCGCCATCGGCGGACGGAGTCGGAAACGGCGAGGATGACCCCACTGCAAATGTGGGTAAACAAGCCGAGGTGCCTGCACTAGAAACTTGGCAGGGCCCTCCTGTTGGCAAAGACACCCCTCTGGCGCAGGCTCGAGCGATTGAACGGAAATTTAAGACATCCACCGGTGACCCCGACAAATCCTGTTGCTATTTTAGTAACGGAATTAGTGTGCCTCCGCTGTCAACTGACGGTGCGGCATCTCTGCCCGGACATAGCCAAGGCCGGCTCACGGAATTTATCAAGCCACCTGACTTAACCATTATCGGAAACGAAGAGCAATACGCAGCAGCCATGGCTTCGCTTGCAACGTATGTTGGCATGAAGCACGCTCGGGTGGTGATGGGTTTCACACCAAAGAACATTGACCCAACGGGTAAAACCCAAATTACGGGCGCTGATGTTGACGCATGGGTTGAGGTCGCAGTTAAAGGGCAGGGCTGGGTTCCGCTTGATCCCACAAGCACAAACCTCAACCCGCCCACTGTGACCGAAAGTATCGTTCCGCCTGCTGATCCCTTGATCCAACCGCCGCCTCCTACAAGCACCACGATTCCTCAATCGGCTAGCGGCGCCGGCGCATCTGATTGCAAGAAGGAGGATTGCCCCAAGCCGCCGACATGCCCGAGGGCGGCGGTGGAGTGCATCCCTGCCCCGATTCGAACTGTTGCTCGGTTCACGCTGCCACCGTTGCTGATTCTGGCAGGGGTCACGGGGGCCATGGCAGGGCTGAAAGGCCGTCGCAGAAAGAAGCGACGCCTTGATGGGTTGCCAGCGGATCGAGTGGCTGCTGGTTGGGAT
Organism: Actinomycetes bacterium; assembly: GCA_037141255.1. Taxonomy (GTDB): domain Bacteria; phylum Actinomycetota; class Acidimicrobiia; order Acidimicrobiales; family Microtrichaceae; genus IMCC26207. Next base: position 1,551 of record JBAXCX010000163.1, read on the forward strand.
GAAGTCTGCGACTTGGCGCGTGACCTAGGCGACGTGGTTCCAGATATGGCAACACGTCGCGAGGCTGCAGTCATGCTTGGCCGGCCAGGCATCGCAGCATTGGCGCGCTCGGCCGACACGGTGGTGTTTGGCCCCGGCCTTGTAGACGAGGTTGGCGTCGTTGTTTACTGGAACGACGTAGACCTAACAAGGTCTGCGATGCTCGATGCGGTGTCTCCTGTGGACCGCTGGAAGGCAACCGTGAACCCGTCATCGCTTCGCTACAAGACTGAACGTGGACCAGTTCAGTTCGCCAGCAGTCGCATGCCTGCATGGCTGCGAAACCTTCGGCCGAAGTCACGAGCAGTAGCAACATGAGACTCAAACTCACCATGCGTCGGCCGACGGGAGCAGCTACCGACCTTGTAGTCGATGTTGATGCCTCAGTCAGCGTCGGTGCCCTAGCTGATGTCATGCAACGCTCTGATCCACAGGGAGCAAACTCGCTGACCCAGGGGCCTACCTTCACGGTTGAGGGTGTGGCCCTGCAAGCGCGCACACTCGACCCCTACTTGCCAGTCGGTGAGTCCGGGTTGGGATCAGGTCAGTATGTGCAGATCGCCGCATCACCGCTGTCTGCTAGCGCCGGCGCTGCAACGTTGACGGTTCTGAGCGGGCCCGATGCTGGCAAAAACTTTGATCTGTCGCGAGGGGTCAACACAGTTGGCCGTGATGCTTCTTGCACGGTCACGCTGAATGACAAGTTGGCCTCAAAACACCACGCAAAGGTAATAGTCGGAGACATCATTGAAGTTGTCGACGACAATTCCTCGAACGGTATCTTGATGGGGTCGGCTTTGGTGCAGCGTGCTGAGTTACGGCCCGGAGATACCGTGATGATCGGCGACAGCTTGATCTCTGTGCAGAGTCGCACAGCACCGCAAGAACCAGGAAACACCGCTAGTGGGTTCATTCCTTTCAATCGATCACCGCGGGTTGATCCGCAGTTTGAGGGCCTTGAACTGACAGCCCCCGAGCCACCTACACCACAGAACAAAGGGCGTTTTCCTGTCGCCGTCATGATCATGCCGTTGCTGATGGGTGCGATCCTATTTGCCTTCATCTCGATGGCTCCAGGGGGCCAACAAGGCCCGGCAAAGTACATGACCATCATTTTTGTGATGCTCAGCCCCATGATGATGGTGGGCACCTATTTCGAAAACAAGCGAGGTGCCAAAAAAGACTTTGCCGAAGCGGTGATCTTGTTTCGCCAGAATCTGGCTCAGCTTTTGGTTGAGCTGCGACAATCTCAAGACGCTGAGCGTGTTGGCCGGTGTGCGGAACACCCCTCAACGGCCGAGGTTGTAGCGGCGGTTCGAGACCTATCGCCGCTGATCTGGACTCGTCGGCCTGAGCACATTCCGTTTTGCAACCTGCGTCTGGGCCTGGGCATGCAGCCGTCTCGCACCACGGTAGAAATGCCGAATGAGCGCAATGCGCCCGTAGACCTGCAACATGAACTCACCTCTAGTATTTCGCCTTACTTGTGGGTAGACAACGTACCGATTGCCGTTGAGTTCTCTGCGAGCGGCTCGCTTGGGGTGAGCGGCCCCGAAGAGATCCGCTCCTCAATAGCTCGGGGGCTTGTTGCGCAACTTGTTGGGCTGCATTCGCCGGCTGAAATCCAGCTTTGTGCCATCACCTCGGCGCGCTCCGCAGCGCATTGGGATTGGATTAAGTGGCTGCCTCATACAAGTGGCGATCACAGTCCGTTAGCTTCCGCTCCGCTTGCAACTACGGCTCCGGCCTGTGCTGCGCTTTCTTCTGAGCTTATGGACTTGATTGCGCAGCGAGCATCCTCGGGTGATGGCGCAAGTGAACAAGACGCGCCTCCGCCAATGCCGGTTTTGTTTGTCATTGTTGAAGATGATGCTCCTGTAGAGCGAAGCGCCATGGTCAGAATCATGGAATCGGGTCGAGAGTTTGGCGTTCATGTCATCTGGATGGCCAACGTAACCGCGCGGGTTCCTGCCGCAGCACGAACCTTTTTAGAGGTTCAACCTGCTTCGTTTGGTGCAGCAACTGGCAAAGTCATCGAAGCCGAACGCGTACAACCAGTTGTCGTGGAGCCGTTAGACGTAGCCGGAGCCGAGTGGTTGGCCCGAAGGCTTGCGCCGGTAGTTGACATTGGAGCCGTTGCTGATTCGGCAAGCGATGTGCCGGTTTCGGTTTCGTTCTTGTCAGAGGTTGGCAGCGACTTGGCTGAAAGCACAACCTCGATCATTGATCGTTGGAGTGAGTCGAACTCGCTAAGAATCCCAGGTGTTACTCCACGCCGCCTGAAGCGAGATAACACGCTGCGCGCCTTTGTTGGTAGGACTGCGCTCGACCCGCTTCATCTTGATTTGCGCACGCAAGGTCCGCACGCGCTCGTTGGTGGAACAACTGGTGCTGGTAAGAGCGAGTTTCTGCAAACTTGGATCCTTGGCATGGCTACTGCGCATAGCCCTCAACGAGTCACCTTTTTGTTTGTGGATTACAAGGGTGGTGCAGCGTTCGCTGATTGTGTGATGTTGCCCCACACCGTCGGCCTGGTGACTGACTTGAGCCCGCACCTTGTGCAGAGGGCGTTGATCTCGTTGCGGGCCGAACTGCGCTACCGGGAACATGTTCTGAATCGCAAGAAGGCCAAAGACCTGCTTGAACTTGAGCGCCGTGGAGACCCTGAATGTCCGCCAAGTTTGGTGCTTGTGGTTGATGAGTTTGCGGCGCTCGTGCAAGAGGTTCCGGAGTTTGTTGATGGGGTAGTCGACATTGCGCAGCGTGGCCGATCCTTGGGCTTGCACCTGATTCTTGCTACTCAGCGACCTGCGGGTGTGATCAAAGACAATCTGCGCGCCAATACCAACCTGCGTGTTGCACTTCGTATGGCTGACGAAGAGGATTCCAAAGACGTGGTCGGTATTCCGCTCGCAGGAACCTTTGATCCAGGGGTACCCGGACGAGGGATTGCCAAGACAGGCCCGGGTCGGTTGGCGCTGTTTCAATCGGGCTATGTCAGCGGTTGGACTTCAGACACTCCGCCTCCGCCAAAGGTTGGCATGTCGACCTTGCTGCTCGGTGTAACAGAAGAGTGGGAAGCTCCCGAAGAACCAGCGGCAGGTTCAGCCCAGGATGATCTTGGACCGACCGATATTTCTCGCTTGGTTACCAACCTTCAACAAGCTTCGCTCGAGGCCGGAGTCGAAGTGCCCCGCAAACCGTGGCTGCCCGAACTCGCCGAGGCTTACGACCTTGCTGCGTTGCCGCTTCCTCGGCGAGATACAGAGTTGGTCTTTGGGGTGGCTGATCAACCAGATTCGCAATCACAGGGGGTTGTGGCATTCCGGCCAGATGTTGACGGCAACATTGCCGTGTTTGGCACTGGCGGCGCAGGAAAGTCTGCCTTCTTGCGAACACTGGCCGTGTCTGCAGGTTTGACTGCTCGCGGCGGGCCCTGCTTTGTCTACGGGCTGGATTTTGGTGCGCGTGGCTTGACCATGCTCGAGGGATTGCCCCATGTGGGCAGTGTGATCGGGGCCGATGACGCAGAA
>JBAXCX010000164.1:0-5085 GCA_037141255.1 Actinomycetes bacterium
ATCTGCACCGAGTTTGAGCAACGAGTAGCGGAGTTCTGTGTGCGAGTTGCCGGAGCTGAGGCCATGTGTTCTGGCCGAGTTGCGCGCAATATCTGTTACGCACCCGCCTACACAATCATGGGGGGAACTACCAACATCCTGCGCAATATTGTGGCGGAGCGGATGCTGGGCCTACCGAAGGAACCGGTGCAGCGTGGCTCCTGAATCAACCCCAGCCCCTCAAGCAGACGGGAGTACTGAGCTCAGTACTGAGCTAGCTCAGGTCTGCGCAGAGTTCTGGGCCCTTTCGCTAGAGAACAGCCCGCTCTCTGCGACTCTGCTTGGAGTTCACGATTTCGACGATCGCCTTGACGACTTGTCGCTCGAGGCTGAGCAAGACCACCGCGCAGCGCTGCATGGGTTGCGCCTGCGTAGCTCAGCGCTCAGTGACGCCAAACTGACCTTGGCAGATCGGGTCACACGCTCAGTTCTTCTTCATCAGCTGCAAACATGTATCGAATCAGCGGACTTACGTCTGATTGAACTTGCCTCTGATCAGATGGACGGCCCGCACGCAGCGCTGCTCATGCTCGCCCCGCAACTCACGTACCCAGAGCCTGAACATGCTCAGGCAGCTTTGGTTCGCTACGCCCAGGTCCCTCGAATGCTGGACCAAGCAATACAGCGATTCAGCCAAGGCCTTGCGGTGGGGCGAACCCCTTCTGAGCGGGTCATTGGCCGGTCGCTGCACTCACTGGATTCCTATCTGGCTTCTAGCCCCGATGAGGATCCATTCCTAGCGGCGGGACTACCCGAGGGGTGGCCCTTAGCAGAGCAGTGGCAGAGTCAGATGGCTCAGCTGGTTCGGGAATGCATTCGGCCTGCGTTTGGGGAGTATCGCGATGCGCTTCGCGATCAGATCGCCCCGTCAGCTCGCCCAGATGAACAGGCCGGATGGTGCTGGCTTCCTGACGGGCAGGAGTTGTACGCGGCGCTCATCCGTTCGCACACCACATGTGAACTCTCAGCCAGCGAACTGCACGAGCTCGGCCGGCAGCACACCGAGGTCACCCTGCCCGCAGAGTATTTGGCTTTGGCCGAACAACAGCCAGACCCAAAGGATGAACTCTCGGCAAGCTTCAAGGCTCTGCAAAGCAAGTCGGGGTCCGCTCAGAGCGCTGCTCCCGGCAATCTGGCGGCCATCTTTGAGTCTCTGCGCACCAATCCGGCGCTGCGCCACGTGGACGCAGCCGAGATTGTTGCACTTGCCGAGCGCAGTGTGACTCGGGCAACGCAAGCGCTTCCGGAGTTTTTTTCTTTGCTACCAAGTTCGCCATGTTTGGTGTCTCCGATCCCCGATTTCCTAGCCGCCGACGCTCCCTACGCCTACTACTTTCCACCAGCCATTGATGGAACGCGCCCTGGCACCTACTTCATCAACACTGCTCACCCGGAACAGGCCTCTCGCACCGAGGCCGAGTCGATCGCCTTCCATGAGGCCATTCCCGGACATCACCTACAAATTGCAATTAGCCAGGAACTTACAGGACTCCCGGAGTTTCAACGCCACGATGGCCCTACTGCGTACATCGAGGGCTGGGCCTTGTACGCCGAACGCCTAGCCGATGAGATGGGCTTGTATTCAGACCGGGTTGCCCGATTTGGAATGCTGGCTGCTGACTCGTGGCGATCTGCCCGTCTTGTGGTCGACACAGGACTGCATGCACATGGTTGGTCACGCCAACGTGCGATTGATTATTTCGAGCAGCACACACCCGTTCCGAAGGATCAGATTCCCGGTGAGGTGGACCGCTACTTGGCTATCCCGGGCCAAGCGCTCTCTTACAAGGTTGGGCAACTTGAGTTCTTGCGACTGCGTTCTTATGCGGAGGCAGCCCTCGGGGATCGCTTTGACCTGCCGCTATTCCATGACACAGTGCTTGGGTCCGGAGCGGTCACCTTGCCGGTGCTAGCTGACCTTGTCGAGGCATGGGTAGCTGTGCAGTCAGCCCACCCAGTCAGCCCGCCCAGTCAGCGAGTCTGACTGAGTTCCTCGCCCAGAATGCTGGCCAATTCAATGGGGCGATCACCTTGGATACTGTGGCCAGCACCTTCGATGACCTGCACGCGAGCCTCGGGTTGGCGAACCAGAAGCTCAGCCACATCCTCATCGTCGACTACTGGACTGAGCGCACCCCTGAGCAACAGGTAGGGCGCTTGAACATCAGCAACCTCTCCCCACAGATCCCCCGAGAACGTTGCTGCGTCGCCATCTTCAGGATTAGCGATTGACTCCTGCAGGATTGGCCGGCGGTCATAATTCCACTCCCAAGAGCCATCTGGGAGTCGGTGCGCATTGTGCAAAATACCGCGTCGCAACGAATCGGCAGACCGGGTGGGGTTGAACTCGGCAGTTCGGTCGAAGATCTCTGTAAAGGATGCGAAGTGCTGAGGCCCTTCAATGAACGCGTGGACTTCGGCTGCTTTGTTACGAGTAACTCCGGGTGTCACATCAATGATCACGAGCCGTTCAACTAGCCACGGGTAGGTGGCAGCCAGGACGTTTGCAGTGAGTCCGCCTAGCGACATTCCGACAAGCACTGTTGCCGCCGGGGCAAATTTGTCAATCATCGCAGCAGCATCATCAGCATTGTTCACTGGCCCGTACGCACCATCACTTCGCCAATCCGACTGCCCGTGCCCGGCTAAGTCGATCGCAAGGATTGAGCAAGGTCGGAGCGCTAGCGCGACCGTGTCCCAGGTATGCGCGTTTTGTGCCCCGCCGTGCAGAAGTACCACCTCTGGCGGGCCATCGCCCCATTTCAATGCTGAAGCCTGCCTTCCATCAGGCAGTTCATGGCTCACTCGTGCGACCTGAGCCTGGCCATCCCATGCCAAAGCGAACTCTTCGCAGTTTCCTGCGAAATATGAGAACTCGTCATAGACAAACTCCGCCGAGTCGGGATTATCGCCTGAGGAGGGGACCTGCGAATCAGGGGTGTTCTGTTCAGCCATGGTGGTCATCCTCGCGCGTTCCTGCACCCGGGGGCATCTGTTGTCTCAGGTTTGGTTGCATTCTGCCGATACAGAGAGGATGACAGCGCCGGTGGATTCCTCGCATCTCCTAGGAGGGACCCATGTCAGCCCGCTGTGGTATTCCCACCACCACGTCGAGCAATACGACCGCTGCGTTCAAATTGGCAAAAGACATGTGTGCCGACGTTGTGTGGTGTTGTATCCGCTCGTTCTGGTCAGTGCAGCGGCCCTGATGGCCTTGGGAGTTTCGATCGGCCCCATTCTGGTACTGGGAATGTGGATACTTCCGCTTCCCATGACCTTGGACTGGATCGGCGAGTATCTCGGGCAGGTTCGCTACTCCCCTAGTCGCCAGGTACTACTGACGACTCTTGCCGCGCCGGCTTTGGGCTGCGCATTTGCGCTGCACCTGCAACACGCATTCAGTCCCGTGGCACTTGCGCCGATGACTCTTTACGTTCTGCTGTGCTGCGCCGCTGTCATGTGGAGATCACGAAAAGCTAGGTCAGTCCGGGGATTCGAATCTACGAAGGAATCCGCTCAGGCGGCCCTTCTTGGCACGCAAGTTGAACCGCCGGAATGGGAACAAGCCTTCCTGTCGGAGGAAGCCGAGCGCACTGCTGCTTTGCATGCCCTCCTGAAATAGTTCGGTCTCATCACCTGCCAACGCCGCCACCGAAGATCGTGTTACTCAGCTGGAGGGGTGTCTGAAGCCTTGCGCTTGCGCATCATGGTGAAAGCGATGACCAGTGCTGCTCCGCCTACAAGCCCAATGAGTGCGTAGGGAAGGAGGTTGGTACTCGAGGATTCCGAGGTTTCTGCCGCTTTGGTGGTGGATGCTTCCTCTTTGTCGGACTCGTTCGTGCCTGCAGACGGTTCGGCACCTTCAGCAGCGGCAGAACTTTCTGGCGCAACTGCATCACCCTCTGTGGCAGTTACTGCCACCCCTGGAGTTAGCGTCACCGTGGGCGCTGGGAATTCTGGTTCTACCTCACCGCTCACAACTGGTTGGATCCACTCAACGGTGCCCTGTTCACAGGTCTCAATTGTTGGGAACCCGAGCATCGTTCCTGCTGCGTCGGGGAAGGTTGCCTGAATGGCGAACTCAATCTCTTCATGTGCAGGCTGCGGGCCACCCTGAAAGGTGACGACCGAATCGGTGACGGTACCCGTCCAGCCTTGAGGGGTTTCTGGCACGCTCACAGCTGTCAGTCCAGCGGGTAGTTGCATCTCAACTTGAGTTAGCGGACTCTCACCGCATCCGTGCTCCACCGTGAACGCTACGGTTTGCGTGCTACCCGCTTGGACCTCGCTCGGAGAAGGCTCAACGTGCGCTGAAGCGGTGCCCGTGAAGGCCAAGGTCAGTGCGGCAGTCAGAGTCGCCCCAACGAGGATTCTCTTTGGAGTCCACCCTTGCGAAGAAGTGCGAGTCGGCGAATCGCCAGCCTCTGCTGCGCAGAGGTGCTTGGAACTACTCACACCTCTCTCCATTTGGAATCTGACTTGGTGTCGAGGTTGGGTCGACCGGTTTGCGTCGGTGGGCCCATCGGCCAGCCAGCGGCGAAATCACAATCCAGCTCATCAACATCACTGTCGGAGAGACAAAGGCAAGCGGGATCGTCAGTAAAAACATGAAAAACGGGATGAGAGCAACGGATACCTGCCAGCGGTAGACCTGCTCCGATGCTGGCGTTCGCATGAGTCCTGCCCTCTGAGCGTGCCACAACAGAACTGTCTCGAGGCCACTCACCGCAGCAAGGGACAGTGCGAATAGAACCCCAGAAATGGGGTTGCTCTCGTATTCGCCGATCAGCGAAGTCGGGAACGGCAGGAACGCGACAGTAGCTAAGTAACACATGCAAATGGTTAGGTACCGCTTGTCAAACCGTCCGATGCGGGCGAAGAAGCCGTGATTAGCTATCCAGTATTTGGCAAGAAGAGCAAAGGCGATACCGAACGAGACGAATTTTGGAGTCAAGTCCCCCAGAGCGTTCAGAATGGACGCTGGATCGTTGGGGTTCCCTGACATCCGAGGCAGGCGTAGGTCGAGTACCAAAAGAGTAAGCGCTA
>JBAXCX010000165.1:0-5081 GCA_037141255.1 Actinomycetes bacterium
AGTTGGAACACCACCTCCGCGGCCAATGCTGCATTCTGAACTCGCTGTTGCGGCAGGGCTGCGGCGCTGTGCGGTGGGACAACAACAACCGGGTCGAATGGCGCAGTCGCAGCAAGGGCCTTTGGGCTGTCAGCAGAGACAATGATGACCTTGGCAGCGCTGCCGTTGTTGCTCAGCACTCGCAACTTGTCTGCGTGATAGCGCTCTATTCCGCCGTGGAAGTCCAGGTGGTCCTCGGTGAGTGAAGTCAGCACTGCAATCGCAGGAACGTGATGCAGGTCCGCTGCCTGATAGCTAGAAATCTCGAGTACCAGAATCGGCGCAGAGGAATCCCAGTCAGCAGAGAAGACCGGAATCCCAATATTCCCTGCCAGACCAACTCGCAGTCCGGCCTGAGCAGCAAAGTGCCCGATCAAGTCGGTGGTAGTTGTCTTTCCCTTCGTGCCAGTTACTGCAACCACACGTTGAGACGGATCAAGCGAACCCATCCATAGGTCGAGCGGAGTGGTCATCCCTGCACCGCGTTCCATTGCCTCCACGAGCTGCGGCAAGTACTTCGGAAACCCAGGGGAACGCACAAAGATCTGAGCGGTCTCGACAGCTTCATCAATGCTGATCAGCGGCAACTGCTCAGCCGTTGCATGAACGGTCGATCCGCCATGAAGCTCGCTATGCAAGCCACTGTGAGCACTCGCCCGAGACCCCATCTCGGAGCCTTGAGTTGCGGCCTCGTCCACCAGAGAAATCTCTGCGGGATGTGCCGCCAAAATCGCCCCGAGCGCTGCTTGCATATCGGTGCCCATGCCGAGCAGAACCACCCGCTGCTGAGTCAGATCATCAAGTTTCATGAGCTCAATCCATTCGTTTCTTGGTGTGTCATGCGCGAATCGCTCGTTGCTAGTCGGGTCGCAAGATTCGCCTCGCAACCCGATGCCACCTAGCGCTCTAAACCGGCGATCATCTGCTGGTACTCCGACGGCAAACCTTCTACCGAGTCGATCTGTAAGAACTGAGCTGGCAGAGCCCCAACCTCGGCCAGCACCTGAGCGGCCTCGGCTCGGAGTTGCTTGGGAATGAGCTGAGACTTCCACTCCGGCAACTCCGCTAGCAGCGCAACTGCGGCTGCGGACTCGTGTCGCTCCCCGACACAGTCGAACGGTTTCTCCGCTGACCAGAGTTCTCGGACAGGGTCCAGATGATCTGGTTCATCAAGTAAGTCTCGACCAAACAGCGCTCGCACCTGATCGGGGCTCAGAGATGGGGCAAGCATGAGGGCAGTGAACAGGCACTTTGCGCAGTCTCCGCATGAGCGTTGTGTGCGGCTGGATTCGTTTTCATTCCAAAGGGTGAAGGCTCGATTGCAAGAAACGATGTCAGATGCCAGGCCACGCTGGGCGACGCTACGGCCGATTGCAAGCTCTGTCATGGGCCGCAGCAACGACAAGTAGCGGACCCCAATCGGGTCGAACACTGCTCGCAGGAGTTGCTCTGCCTCGGCCGATTTTGAGTACTGATGATTCACTTCAATTTCTGGCAGGCCAGCCGCTGCGGGGATCACCAAGCTGGGCTCCGAAGCGGAACGCTCCAAGCCCATGAGCACATCGCGACGGTCGATCAGCACGGCGAGAGCAACGGCGATTGCCGAGTTGATTGCCGTCACCGGCACGTGCCCATTCAGTGCACCAGCAGCCACAAGCTCTCGCAGCTGTGGGTCGAGTGTGCGCTGAACGCTCAACAAGGGTCGCCCAAGATGCTCTGCCAGATGTTGGTGGGCGCCCTTTGGGTTGACCGCCATGAGCACACCCTCGGGCACGAGATCAGCAACGAGCGCCGAATCCTTGCCGCCGCCAACAGGAATCAAGGCCCCGGTTCGAACCGTGGGCGAGTCGACTGTCAGCACGGGGGCGATGCCCGGGCGCTCAACTAAGTCCACTGGAAGCGGGACGGGCAGATTGTTTCGATAGGCAAACTCGCGCAGACCCTCGTCGTACATTGCAAGCAGTAATGCACGCTCGGCGGCATTCAGCGCAGGGGCCTCAATCTGGGTTGGGGAAATCGACTTGTAGTACGAGACACCTGCGATCAGCAGTAGAACTCGTACGGCCCGGCTGAAATCCTCAAAGCCGACCTGGCCCTCTTGTGGAAGGTCGCGGTCAAACTCAATGACTTCGGTGAACTCCTGCGTGCTGCCAAATCCATAGTGCAGTCTGACCACGGGTCCGTCCACACTGCTGTGGCTGATGATGAAGGGCCCTGAGGGTTGCTGCTCGCTCATAAGAATTCCCTACCGGACAGAGATGCCACCGGCACAGTCTGACCCCAATGGGTCAGGCATGTAATCGATTGCGAGTTGAGCAGGTCCCCCAGGGTCAGGCTCTGCTCGACGGCTCCGCTTGATTCGATCTGCGCGCTCCTGCACGCCGAGTGAATGGCTCCGTCTTGAAGCGGGGGCGTCAGGATCATTGCGTTACCCATCCGAACAAAGACGCTGTGCTGGTCGATGCAAGCAACATTGCCTTCCAGATTTAGCCACAGAGTTGCGTCAGTCTGCTCAGTACGAACTCTGCCCGCGATCAATTCGGTGTCCTGAGACAGCAGAAGTCTGGCTGCAGGGCTGCTCTGATTGCGCCGATGCGAAGCCAGAGACACTCGCAGTCCAGCCGGAGAATCCGGGGAAAGAACCCGAGGTGGCGTGAACCCAGCGAGGTGCATAAACCAGTCTGCAGCCGGGGGGGCTGCCTTATGGCTGTTGGCGCTGGGGACAAGTGCAGCCGACAGATAGGGCTGCTGCCCAGAGCCGTCCTGCCCAGAGCCGTCCTGCCCAGAGCCATCCAACGCAGGACCATCCAACGCCGCAGTGATTTGTGAGACTGCCAGGGCAGGGTCAAAGCCGGTGTACCCAAGGGTCTGCGCCGCATCGCTCAGGACTTGAACATGCGCCTGGACCGTTTGTGCCACTTGATCTACTGCCCGCTCAGGGTCGGCGCTGATGTAGATAACTGGCGAGATCCCAAGCAGTAGCCCAAGGCGGGCTTCGGTGTCTTGGCTCAACAAATCCGAGTCCAAGATCTTGCCGTCAATCCAAAACACTGGTGGCGATGTCTGGGAACTCTGAGTTGATGACGCCATGTGTCAGGTCCAGTCTCGGTGCTGCAATCAAGCTTGTCAGCAGAGCAAGGATTGTACTTCGCAGGAGTCGGCCGGATTAGAAGTAGATGACCTTCTCTGCGTTTGCAGTCGCCTCATCCAAGTCGAGCGTCCAAGCTCCGGTCGAGAGGTACTTCCATCCATAATCGCAGACGATAAAGACGATGACTCCCGACTCAATTTTCTGAGCCACCTTGCATGCGCCGGCCAGGGCTGCACCGGCTGAAATGCCAGAGAAGACTCCGGCGTCAGCAAGCTTGCGAGTGAACTCGAGTGACTCACGTGGCCGCACAATGGACTTGCCGTCCAACAGGTCGTACCCGCCCCACTTGTCGAATACGGGTGGGATATAACCATCTTCGAGCGAGCGAAGCCCCTCTACTTTTTCACCCGTAGGAGGCTCGACAGCCAGAATCTTTATCTCGGGGTTGTGCTCCTTTAAGAAGGTACCCACTCCCATCAGCGTTCCAGACGTGCCTAGTCCAGCAACAAAGTGGGTGATGTCTGGAACGTCTCGCAGGATTTCTGGCCCGGTTGTTCTGTAGTGCGCCCGGGGGTTTGCCTCGTTTGCGTACTGATACAAAAACACCCAGTCGGGGTGCTCGTCAGCTAATTCGATTGCCCTACGGACTGCACCGTTTGAGCCTTCTTCGCCTGGGGAATCGATGATCTCGGCCCCATAAACTTCGAGCAGTTGACGGCGTTCGATAGACACATTGCCCGGCAAAACAATCTTGAGGTGATAGCCCCTGATGCGGCAAATCATGGCCATTGCAATGCCGGTGTTGCCCGAAGAGGGCTCAAGGATGGTGCATCCGGGGGTGATGCGCCCTTCGGCCTCGGCCTCGGTAATCATCGAAAGCGCAATGCGGTCTTTGACCGAGCCTGCAGGGTTCTGCCCTTCCATCTTGCCCAAAATTCGCACGTTGGGATTGGGGCTGAGTTGGCTCAGGTCCACAATCGGCGTGTTGCCAATCATCTCGAGCACGGAGTTGTAGACAGTCATGGGTTGGCTCGGAGTGCAGTCATAATCCTGACCTGAATGCTAGGGAATTCCTGGGTCGAGAACCATTCGGGGGGCTGTGACATCTGAGAGATGAATCGAGCAGGTGCAATTTGGCGGCTCATGGTGCCAACCTCACCTGCTCCTCAGTGATTGTGCCATCCACAATCCGGTACGACCGAAGCGAGGGCAGGTCATCTCGAAGTGACACGATCACGAAGTGCCAGTCAGGGTCGGGCGCCTGAGCCACATCGGTCGGAGATGGGTACGCATCGGTATGAGTATGAGAGTGCATAACTCCCAGAATCTGCCAACCGCTCGCTTCCGCGTCTCGGTCTGCTTGCAAGAACGCCTTGCCCGGAACCGTATACAGCTTGGAACTCTGCGCTTCGTTCACGCAGGGATAGAACCGCAACACTTGTGACTCGGCGCTGCTCTGGCTGCCGGCGCTTTGCGTTGCCGTGGCTGAGTCCGGTGCTGTGGCTGGTATTCCCGCGAAAAGTCCGCAAGCTTCAAGTGGCATCCCATCGAGTGCGTGGGCGATCATCTGAACGTGGATTTCTGGGGTCAAGCTCAGCACGCTGCCAAAGCTAGTGCGGCAGTCTGGGTTTCGGAATTATCTGGACTTCGCGTCTGGAGCGCTTTTTCGACACATAGTGTCGATTTTGCGCTCCGGACGCGCTTCGGCGATCAGTAGTAACCTTGCCGGTTCTGTGAAGCAGACCGGTATTCAGGTGATCGCCACCAATCGGCAGGCTCGTCACCGCTACGTTCTGACCGACACCTATGAGGCCGGCATTGTTCTGACCGGTAGCGAGGTCAAGTCGTTGCGGGAGGCGAAAGTGCAGCTCACCGACGCGTGGGCCTCGATCGACGCGGGCGAGGCCTGGATGCACGGCATGCACATTGCTGCCTACTCACACTCGCAACT
>JBAXCX010000166.1:0-5013 GCA_037141255.1 Actinomycetes bacterium
GGTCGCGGCCTGTTGTACGTGCCGATCTTGAACTATGCAGACGGCAACTTGGACCCTGTTCGCGAGATGTTTCTGCACCCACGCGCTGCATCGGGTTTGGCCGATGGCGGAGCACATTGTGGCGTGATCTGCGATGCCTCGATGCCAACGTTCATGTTGACTCACTGGACTCGCGACCGCAGCAGAGGAGACACGCTTCCGCTCGAGATGATTGTCAAGAAGCAGACTCAAGACACTGCCCGCCTGTATGGCCTGTCGGATCGCGGCACGCTGCAAACCGGCAAGCTCGGCGACGTCAACATCATCGACTACGAAAACCTGCAACTCGAAAGCCCCTATGTGACGGCCGACCTTCCCGCCGGCGGTACTCGATTGGTGCAGGGCGCACGCGGCTATGTTGCGACGATCAAATCAGGTGAAATCACCTTTGACGATGGCCAAGATACCGGCGCTCGCCCAGGGCAACTTCTACGAGGAGCAAGATGACCACGAACCCATTACTCAACCTGTCCCCCGACGAGTTGTTGTCGACAACCCGGTCGGTACGGAAGCGGCTGGACTTTTCTCGCCCTGTAGAACCCGAGCTCGTGAACGAGTGTCTAGAACTCGCAGCTCAAGCGCCGACTGGCTCGAATGCTCAGGGTTGGCACTTCATTGTCGTCACCGACCCCGATAAGCGCGCCGCTTTAGGCGAGATGTATCGCAAAGGGTTCGAGATTTTCTACGGTGACCATCGTGCTACAACCGAGGCGAATCTTCCCGCAGATGACCCCGAGTATGTGGCAACTACAAAGCGTGTGTTCGACTCCGCGGATTACCTAGCCGAACATATGGGTGAGGTTCCCGTCATGCTGATTCCCTGCATTGACGTGCGCACTGACGGATTGAACGCCGCAATTCAGGCCAGCATCTGGGGTTCGCTCTTGCCGGCTGTGTGGTCATTCATGCTGGCAGCGCGTTCACGAGGCCTAGGAACATGTTGGACCACGCTGCATCTTGTCCATGAGGCCGAGGCTGCAGAACTGTTGGGTATTCCGGACAACATCATGCAAGGTGCACTCATTCCGGTGGCACACACCCTCGGTTTGGATTTCAAAGCTGCGCCAAGACGAGACATGGAGCGGATCATCCACCACGACAGTTGGTGACTGATCGCATCGATGACCGCAAACGATGATGACCTAGCTTCGCAACTGCGCGCCGCAACAGAACTGCTTGAATCAGTCGCACAGGACCGCTCGGTTCTGGCCAACCTCAACACCGAGGAACGATCTCGGTTGTTGAATGCTGCTGGAGATGTTTTCTGCCCCGATGTTGAAGAGCGGCGCCAGCAGATTCGAGCTAGAAGGCGAAGGCAACGCACCGAGAAGGCCCAGCGAGATCAAGCAGTTTTGGACTCAACTGGCATCCGGACACTGCGAGCCCAAGAGGTCTTTACCTCACCCAATGTCTTTCCCCCAGTTGGGTTTGTGCAGACGGACCTGAGCGGAGCCACGCAGGACCAAGCCCTCGAACCGTTCCGAGAGACGAGCGAACTTCAGCACTGCTATGTCTGCAAAGAGAAGTACTCGCAGATTCACTTTTTCTACGATCAGCTTTGCCCACCATGCGCTCAGCTAAACTACGCCAAACGCACCGAGTCGGCTGACTTGAGCGGGCGCGTGGCATTGCTCACCGGGGGTCGAGTCAAGATCGGGTACCAAGCTGGGATCAAGCTGCTTCGAGCAGGAGCACACCTAGTTGTGACTACCCGGTTTCCGCAAGACTCAGCCCAGCGCTACTCCCAAGAGCCAGACTTTTTGCAGTGGCAGAACCGGCTAGAAATCTACGGACTCGACCTGCGTCACACTCCCAGCGTTGAGGCATTTTGTAGCCATATGGTGAGCACACATTCGCGCTTGGATTACATCATCAACAACGCGTGTCAAACCGTTCGGCGACCTCCTGAGTTCTACGAACACATGATGGACCGCGAGCGAAACGCCCAGTTTGAACTGTCACAACCAGATGCGGATTCGGCAGCAATTGCTAGCGGCCCCGCAGTTGGCGCAGGCGCATTGGTACATACGGCCACAGGCGCTGGTCGATCTGCAGAGATCTCTCAACTTCCGCTACTACCCGAGGATCACCTTCGACAGGGCCACTTGTTTCCCGATGGCTTGCTCGATCAGGACCTTCAACAAGTCGACCTACGAGAGATCAACTCCTGGAGGCTGAACCTGGCGCAAGTGTCCACTGTAGAGATGCTTGAAACTCAACTCGTGAACGCAGTTGCACCGTTTGTGCTGAACGCTCGACTCAAGCCGCTCATGTTGCAAACCTCCGACCGCGACAAACACATCGTCAATGTCTCAGCAGTTGAGGGGCAGTTTTATCGGCGATTCAAGACCACCAAGCACCCGCATACCAATATGGCTAAAGCCGCCCTCAACATGATGACTCGCACCTCTGCGGCGGAGTATCACGCCGATGGGATTCACATGAACAGCGTTGATACCGGATGGGTGAGCGACGAGGACCCAACCCACATTGCTGAGCGCAAGACTGCGGAACATGGGTTTCACCCTCCACTCGACATTGTCGATGGCGCAGCACGAATTGTTGACCCAATCATCACTGGTACCAATACCGGTACCCAAATGTGGGGGCAGTTCCTGAAGGATTATTACCCCACTGACTGGTGATTTTTTGGGCTGGGCGTCACTGGGCTGACTGTGTCACTGGGCTGAACTAGTCACAGCCCTCAATCCAGATCTCACCATCGGATCGGAGTTCCTTCTTCCAGATCCAGCCCTCGGCTTTGACCCGATCTATCAATGCTGCAGCAGCTTGAAACGCTGCCCCGCGATGCACCGCCACAGCCACAATCACCACTGCGGGATCTCCGACTTCAACCCGGCCCACACGGTGAACTGCCAGAGCGGCGCCAAGGTCAAACTCAATGGCTACCTCGGTTGCAAAGCGGTGCAATTGACTGGCCGCTCGATCCTCCCAAGCCTCGTACTCCAGAGCTAGTACCTGGTGCCCGTGATTTGGTGACCGCACCGTCCCTTCAAAGACGACGATTCCGCCGCAATCCTCTCGTCGCACAGAATCCACCAGCGCCGCCGCATCCAAAGGATCCGATTCAATACCCGACACAATCTTTGGGGTAGCTGGAGCATCTCCACGAGCATTCATGGCTCACCGCTGCGTGCTGTCTCACATGCGTGACCAAGTATGTGAACCACGGCTTCAAGGCTCTCGGTTGCTCCGCGTACCGACCCAGGAAGATTGAGCAGAATTGTGCGACCTCGCCGGCCAGCAACCTGTCGCGACAGCGCTGCTAGCGGCGTGTGTTCCAAGCCTGCGGCTCGCATCAACTCAGTGATCCCCGGAGCTTCGACATCGAGTATCTGCCTTGTGGCTTCTGGGGTGACGTCTCGACGCGCTAGGCCCGTACCGCCATTGGTGAGGATGAGATCCACTTGGTCCCCCTCGCACCATTCAGTCAGCGTCCGAACGATCTCGGACAGGTCATCGGCCACCACTGCACGAAGCACAATAGTTGCCTCCATTCGGCTGGTGGCCACTGCTTCTACTGCCGGGCCCGTCAGATCCTCATACTCTTTGGCGAAGGCCCTGTCCGAAACGGTCAGGACTGCAACGCGAAGTTCGGGCCCTGCCTGTGTTGTTCCATGATCAGACCCGCCCGAAACGGGTGGAAGGATTGCCAACTCAGCACCAGCGGAAGCTGTCGAGTACTCGAAGCGATGCACCAGCACGTCGTCAACTACGACCGAGCAGCTTGCGCACAACTCGGCAAACTCGGGGCCAAAGAGTTGTTCGGCCTGGATAAGCACCTCTGCAACGGTGGTTCCAGAAATCTCTGCGCTGCGGGTGCCAGCAAGTTCGCGTGCTCGAGCAAACAGGAGCACCTGAGTCATAGCTCTGGCCTAAAAGGTTTCGATTCGCCGCGCATAAGGCCCTCTATCCACCGATTCGCGACATCAGGCGCACGGGTTGTTCAAACTCTGGCTGACCAATCGCATGGCCAGGACCCTTGAGCGCAACAGCAGAGCAGATCAATTCAGCGAGTTCTTCTGGCGAAGCTCCCGCTCGCAGGGGGGTGCGAAGATCAGTCTCTGTATGCGCAAACAAGCAGGTTCGCAAGAATCCGTCCGAGGTAAGCCGCAGACGATCGCACTGCTCACAGAACGGCTCCGTCACGCTAGAAATCACGCCCACACGACCGGGCGCACCGTCAGCGAAGTTGTAGCTAGCTGCCGGTTCTGAGCCTCGACTCATGCCAACAAGCGGGTAGGCGGCATCAATGCGGCGCAGAATTTCTGCCGAGGACAACACCTGCTGTGAGTTCCACGTGTTACCTGCCCCAAGTGGCATGTTCTCGATAAATCGGACATCACAATCCGTTCGGCGAGCGAATTGAACAAAGGCCAGAATCTCGTCCTCGTTTGTTCCAGCGATCATCACACAATTCACCTTGACCGGAGTCAGCCCAGCTTCTTGTGCAGCAGTTATTCCCTCGAGCACTTTGCACAGGGCATCTCGGCGAGTCATCTCTGCGAACCGGTGAGCATTCAGTGAGTCCAAACTGATATTCACTCGATTCAGCCCGGCAGTAGCCAAACTTTTTGCATGACGAGCAAGCGTGGTGCCATTCGTGGTGAGCGACAGGTCCTCAAGGCCCAGTTCGGAAAGCCCAGCAACCAACCGCGCAAGATGCGGCCTCATCAGCGGTTCACCCCCGGTTAAACGAACTGACCGAATTCCAAGGCCAACTAGAACCTTTGAGAGAGTCAGAATCTCTTCAAAGCTCAGTTGCTGATCTGGGGCTAGCCAATCCAGGCCGTCCTCTGGCATGCAGTAGGTGCAACGAAGATCGCAGCGGTCAGTCACTGAAATGCGCAGGTCACGCGCAACGCGCCCGAAGCGATCAATCAGCAAAGTCACTTACCTACCCTAGCGAGTTCCCAAGAACTCTCAGCTCGCTCAGTCCAGTAACTCAATTTC
>JBAXCX010000167.1:0-4903 GCA_037141255.1 Actinomycetes bacterium
GCTGAGTTTGTGGTGCTACACGATCTGCATGTTCCTGGGTCTCGGGCAAACGTCGATCATCTGGTGATCGGCCCGAACGGGGTCTTTGTTGTTGACTCCAAGGCCTACACCGGCAAACTGACAGCTGGCGATGGCACCTTGTGGCGGGGCAAGTACCCCATTCGCGACAAGATCGAAACGCTCACCTTTATCTCCGGGCGAATCGCAGAACATCTCGAGGTGCCAGTTGCCTCGATCATGTGCTTCACCGAGGCTGAGTTACCTCAGCAGGTGAACCAACTTGGGGCTGCCTATGCGGTGACGTTAAATGCGTTGGTTCCAACACTGTGCTCTGGCCTAGCGATCCACAGCGCAGACAAAGTGAAGTGGCTGGCTCGACTCGCCACTGAACTGCTTGAGCCAACCAAGCGGCAGGGGAGCGGCGCGAGTGCCGGCCAGAGCGCTCCAGCCGCTAGTGGGCGGTCAAGCAGCAAGGCAAATACAAAAGCTTCCGGAGGCACGGCTGCGGGTTCAAAGCCATCGGCCACCAAGTCGGCGGGCGGCAAGAAGAAGTCGGCGGCCCAATCCCCTGCGAGGAAGCGAGGGAAAAAGAAGACGAGTTTCGTGGAAGCACTATTCGGTCTCGTGCTTGTCTTGCTGTTCATTGTGTTTGTCGTGCCTCGGGTAACAAAGATCATGACTCGGAGCTCAACATCGACACCACCAGTGGCTTCTGCCGTGTCGCTCCCCGCCACGGTTGCTTTCTCTTGCCCGGCTCCGGGCGCCGGCTACTCGATGACGCTCGGTTGGCCTGTAGGCAGTAAGTCGCTGATCTCGTACCAGATTGTGGCTCAGTCAGCGGGGGCCGAAATCTTCAACCAGAGCATCTTTAGCCCAGCAGCCACCCTGCCCCCGGTGACGGGCCTTGTTCCGGCTATTCAGATCACGTTGATCACCACGGCGACCTCCTATGGGAAACCCCTTCCACCAAACGAGCAGGTTGTGACTGCACCAGCAGAGCCTTGTTAGAGGCTGGCAAATACGCGCTGGATAGATGGTGGATCGCGTGGCACCGAAGTTTGAATAGCCAGTGGCGACTATTCCTCAATTAGGGAATAGGTCCGGCCGTTGAGTTCAGCGAGACCGTCGTCAAGCAGAGCCCTGATTGTTGAAGCCCAAGCGTCCGCAGGGAGACCAGTGCGCTGCAGTAGGTCACTCTTTATACCCGGCCCCTCGGCCAGTGCATCAAGGAGCAGTTGCCGCTCGACAGGCCCAGCAGTGCCAACACCAGCAGAGCCAGCACCAGCAGGCCCAGCAGAGCCAGCACCAGCAGTGCTAGCACCTGCAGCACGGGCAGACTTTGGCTCTGTGGGAAGCGGCAGCACAGGAACCGAAACCTGCTCCGCATCGGAGAACACTTGAGTGATACTCGTTGCTGTATGCGGGCGCCGCCCAAGTTCGCTGACCTGAACGAGGTCGGCACCCAGGGAACTCTGTGCGATTGCAACCAGGTGGGGATGGTGTGTGATGACCACTACCTGTGTGTGCTCGGCAAGATCGGCGAGCATCTCTAGGGCTCGGGCTGTGCGCTCGTCATCGAAGTTCACCAACACATCGTCGATAATCACGGGTACCGGGCCGACTTTGTCGATGTGGCGGAACACGCCCGCCAAGCGAAGGGCCAACCAGAGCTGATCTTGAGTTCCATCGCTTAGCGACGGGATGAACAGTCGGCCACCACCGGCGGCTGCAGAGCGCTCGGCGACAGCAACGGTTGTTTGCCCAACTTGCTCCATGCCTATCGCTGTGAACTCGCCACTCGTCAGGTGGGCGAACAGTTGACCTGCCCGCTCAATCAACTCGTCGCTGCCTCGGCCACCGTCCTCAAGCACCTGATCGAGTATCGCCTTAGCTAGTGCTGTTTGAACGTACTTCTCTACGGTGGACCCCAAGCCGGCAAGGGCCTCTTCAACCTCTTGTTGTGCCACTGCAGCATCCGAGCCGCCGGTTGCCTTTTTGAACTCCAGTTCCCGCTCGGTGAGATGCTTTATCAACTCGTCGCGCCCAGCGGATGTGTCCGTCAACTCTTGTTGAATCCGATCGAGCCGAGCGTTGACCTCATCAGGGCCACCCGCAGCTTCGGCTTCGGCCAGGAGCGCCTCGACTGAAAGCCCGGTGGCGGAGACGAGTTCCTCGTCAAGGTAGGCGAGGACCTGGCGAACCTCGGCGATCTCAAGGTAGCGAGTGCTCGCCAGAGGAAGATCCTCAAGCGGCACGCTCAGCTGGTCGGCAAGCAAGCTCAGTTGCGAGTTCGCAGTTGTGGCGAGATCCAAGTCAATCGCAAGCTGCAGCTGGAACTCAGAAATTTCACGGGTGAGCCGCTTTACCTCTGCTTCAGCGGCGCTTTGTTCCTGGCGAAGCACGTCCAATTCCTCGATTGCCCTGTCGCCGATTGCGGTCGACCCTGCTCCGAGTAGGCCCAACAGGGGCGCTAGCGATTGGTCAATCAGGTCTATCCGTGCCTGTTGCTTGGCAAGTTCTGCCCGGTCACTCTGAAGGGAATCAAACTCTTCGAGTAGCCGCTGCGCAGTGTCGAGTAGCGACAGGAAGCCTGCATCAGATGGGAGCGTGGAGTTGGATGCTTGAAGCGCCACACGGAGTTGCTTTGCTGCCCCCGAGACCGCCTTGGTGATCTCGGCGAGTTCGGAGCGCTCTTTGTTCTGCAGCGCAAGGTCATCACACAGACTCGACCAGCTATCACGCCAGGTACGCATCTCTTCGGGTGAACCGGGAAGGGCGACGAGGCCTTTCCACATTGCCGTCCATTCGAGTTGCAACCCTGCGAGTTCTGCTTCCAACTCCACCAGAGTCTGTTGAGTGGCCTCAACTGAATCGGATGCACGACTGACCTCGGCTTGTGCAGCGAACAGCTTTACTGACCTGTCGGTGTCTTCCAGAACCGAGTCGGTGAGGCCGTCTACGTTGCTGACGGAGTCGCCTAAGCGCTGCGCCAATTCCTCATCGGTAGAAGTGTCCTCTCGGTTCCCGCGAGTGAGTCGCTTCCGCACCTTCTTCAGTATCTGGTCACGAGTCGATCTTGCAGTTGCAATGTCATCCTTGGTAGCGACTGGCTTTCCATCCTCAATCTCGTTGAGAAAGTCTTGTGCCTCATCAGCAGACTTCTGTGCCGATTTGAGTTCCTTGAGTGCAGACTTCTTGCGGTTGCCAAGGTCGACAAGCTTGTACTGTTCAGCCTCGATTGCACTAGCTGCCGGTACGGCAAGCGATGGTATGGCGGCGAGATCCTTGGTTTGAATCCCGAGTCGCGTACACGCATCCTGAGCCTCGGTAGCGGCCCCAGCGAGTGCGGCAGTGCGAGTCATCAGATCAGAGGTTGTGTCTTTGAGAGGCTCAACATCTACAACGACTGAACGGAGTCCCTCGGCTTCTTTCAGTTTGCGCCCGACCGCAACAACTGGGGCTAGGCGGGCGACCTCACTAGTGGCAGTTCGGTAGACCGCGACTTGCTGATTGAGCGAGGCGATTGCCGAGGCGACCTTGAATGCCCCACGCTTGTTCGGTACCTGATCCAACTTGGCGGTCAGCTTGGTAATACTCGCCCTGGTCTCTGCGATTGCTGTGTCGGCTGAATATCCCTGTTCCAGAGTGCCGGCTAGGTCGGCGACGAGTTGTGCTGGGGGAGTGTCGCCCGCGGCTACCAAACCTGCGAGTCGCTGTGAGGCTTCGCTTCGGCGAACGAGCCGCGGTCGAATGTTGTTGATTCGCTCAAGGCCTGAGATCTGAACAGCGGATGCAGCACTTGCATCGTCGATCTCTTTAACCTGACCGCTCAGCCGCTCAATCTCGGATTTGGTCTTTGACCAAGTGTCGATCGTGAGGAGGGACGCACGTTGGGTGTCTTCGGCGGTCTTGACTGCGTCAATTGCCTTGTTCAGTACCCTTGCCCTTGCTGCAGGCGCAAAGAGCGCCTCGAGTTCTTGTCGGAGCTCTTCGCCAACCTCTTTGACCCCTTGGCCGCCGAGTGCGGCACCAAAGATCAGTTCGCCAATCCCACCCGAGGATTGCAAAAGCGGCTCGCCGTAGCGGCGAAGCTCGTCATGGTTGATGGTGAACAGGCGCTCAAAGAGTTCCCGATCAACGCCAACAATCTTTGCCAACTCATCGTTTCCGAATGGCTGACCGCTTGCCAGAGTTGGACCGCCGGAGCCGGAGCGCTGAACCGTCCCCGCTGCACCTTTGCTTTCAAAATCAAACCCAAGACGCATGCCGGTTGTCGGGCTTCCAACAGTGGATTTGCCCTGTGGCCCGAATAGCGCAACGCGAATGGCCTGCAGCAAGGTCGACTTACCGGCCTCGTTCGGGCCCACCACAATCCGAAGCCCACCCTTGGGGTGATCCAGATTGATTTCGGTATCGGTGAACTGACCGAAGGATTCAAGATTGATCTTCTGTATCCGCATTACTTGTTACCGATCCGAGCGAGGAGAAGCTCAAGCGAGTCGTCAAGGTGCGCACTCACAACTTGATCAGTGTCAATGTCCACTGGCCACTCGGCCTCTCGGAGCCGTCGGTCATACGCCAAAAGTTTCTGAGCAGCGGGCTTGAGTTGGGCAGCGAGTTGTTTGAGTAGTTCGGGGTCATCCTTTGCTCGTTGTACAAAGTCGATGAGTTGTTGCTCTGCTGCGGTGGTATCAGAGGTGCGGCGTTGTGCCGTGGTGTTGTTCTTGACTCGCTCAAGTCCAACGGTTGCTCCTGACAGTGCTCCGAGATCGCCTCGCAGCTGATTCTCGAGCTTGTCTGTCGACTCGGCGAGTTCGCTATGAAGCGGACCCGAACCGACTAGCTCAACTCGCACCGCAACGGTGTGCCCGTCGCTTGCCGCTTCAAGTACATGTTGTTGAAC